>JAUVLC010000005.1 GCA_030595925.1 Clostridia bacterium
TTCTTTTACCGGAATGGATTATCAGATAGAGGCATGGGTACATAATAATGAGGGAGGATCAGATGGGCGTTTAATTGTTATTATGACCCTTCTAACGAAAATATTTATTTTGGTGATGGGGGTACTATCGGGAGTGAAACATTTGGAGATTTTGCTCACGCGTGTGATGTGATTTATCATGAGTATACCCATGCGGTAGTGCACCATATTTATGAATTGACTTATTATGGACAATCAGGGGCAATGGATGAGGCTTTGGCGGATTATTTTTCGGCTACTTATACCGAAGATGCTGTTATTGGAGATTGGGTTATACCCGTTGAGTATCAAAGGGATTTAAGTGACCTGGATAAGAAAAAGTATCCGGATGATTGGGTAGGAGAAGTACACTATGACAGTGTAATTTACTCCGGAGCATTATGGGATTTTCGAGAGGCAGTAACAGTAAGTTCCACTACGGCTAATGGAATAATTTTTGATTCTTTATTTTTTGAGCCGGATAGTTTTCAAACGGGATTGCTGGCTATTTTGCTTACGGATGATGGGGATAATGATCTTTTTACTGAATCGCTTAATCAGGAGGCAATAGAGCTGGCTTTTGCCAATCATGGAATTACCTTAGAGGATATGAATGAACCGAGTGCAAGTGCCAATGATACTTACGAGCCCAATAATGCTTTTTCGGAAAGTTACGATATAAAAACAGGTCAGGCGCTTAGTTCTTATGTTTCCTACCGTAGTGATTGTGATTATTATCGCCTTTGTGCCAGTCCCGGAAATATTCGGATTAAGTTAGAGTTGCCTTTTTATAATCGTGATGTTGCCTATGGGAATTTATATTATGCTTATGACATATCCCTTTTTGATTCTTCTCATAATTGGATTGCTTATAAGTCACCGGAGGAAATTTTTTCAGGGGGTTATGGATATAATTATACCACTTCTTCTTCCGTGGAGATTAATACCACTATTGATCAATTGGATTTTTATTATATTATGGTTTCAGGGATTTATTATACTTCTACCCGATGGAAACCGTATTCTTTGCAGGCAGAGTTTACTCCCGGAGGCCTTCAGATTTCCCGGGGGGGAGGGCAGACGGTTATTGTTTCCGGACTGATGGAAATAGGGTCTAAAAGCATGGAAAATGTCTGGGTAAAGGACCGGTTGGGAAATATTTTAACCAGGGGGATTAGTTCTTCCGGATGGGTTCTCGACGGAGATAACGGTAGGATAGAAGGAGTAGTTAGTTTAGGAGATATAAAGGCAAATTATCCGGCGGTAGGAACTATATATGTAGAGATTGGTCTTAAAAATAAATGGGGAAATGATTATTTAATCGGCCCTTCCAATTATTTAAAAACCGAAGCAACGGGGAATAAACTTGTTTTATGGAATAATCTATTTAATCCCGGGAAGGATAGGCCGGTTACTATCAGATATGATTTAGTGCAGGCAGGGAAGGTGAGTATTAAGATTTATAATATAGCCGGGGAATTGGTTTATGTGTTGGTGGATGGGGAGGAAGCAGAAGGAGCGGGTTCCATAAATTGGGATGGTCGTAATAAGGACGGTAAATTCGTCGCCAGTGGTTTATATCTGGTGCATATAATAGCTCCGGGATTTAAAGATACGAAGAAGATTGTGGTGGTGAAATAGTTATTTAGTCCATAGTCGACAGTCCATAGTCCATAGATAAAAAAAAGAAACGAAAGTCCATAGTCGACAGTCAATAGTCCATAGATAACAAATAACAGAAAGTTATGAGTTATGAGTTATGAGTTATGAGTTAACAGATAAAAGACAAATACTAAACAAAGATAAAGACAGAGACAAAAAAAGACAGGTACAAAGGCATCAAGGCACAGAAACTACAGTTATAAGTTAACTACAAAAAAACAAAGACAAAGACTGGCACAAAGTTAAAAGAAAAAAACCATTTTTTCCTCCTTTGAAAAAGGGGGTTAGGGGGATTTATAACTATTGGTGACAATTGTATAGAGGGGAAATAAATGAGGCGGTTATTTGTTGGATGTTTAATTTTTATTGTCGGGTGTTTATCAACAGATGTTGTTTTTGCCCAACGGTCTTCTACTTCGGGAGCGATATTTTTAAAGCAGGCAATGGGAACGCGGGCGGCAGGGATGGGAGAGGCTTTTTGTGCTGTGGCCGACGATTTAAGTGCAGTTTATTATAATCCGGCTGGATTGGTACAGTTAAATGTAAGAGAACCGATGATGGAATCTGTTAGTAGCGATTTAAGTCAACGATTGTTAAAATTAAAAAACAGACAGCTTACGGCCATGTATTTAAAGGGTTTGGTAGATACCGGGTATAGCTTTTTTGGTTATGAACAATCATTGAATATTGGTGGATTTTTCGGGAAGAGAATAGTAGGAATAGCAGGAAGTTTGGTGACTTTTCAGGGGGGGGATATCCAGATAAATACTACTAATTCGGATGGCTCTTTTCAGGATTCCCGGACCGTTTGTGCAGAACAGGATTATTTATTTACTTTTACTTATAGTGAATATGTTTCTATGATTAAACTTTTTTTGACCGAAAAAAGTCTGGGGAGAAACTTTATAGGGGTGAATTTAAAAGTTATGCATTCAGAATTAGCCCGGGAATATCAAGCAATTGCTTTTGCCCTGGATTTTGGGTGGTTGTACAAATCAATGTTCGAAAACGTTTCCCTGGGAATAAATTTACAAAATTTGGGAAAAGGAATAAAGTATGAAGACGAAGAGGATCCTTTACCTCTTAATGTCAGGACGGGTATAGCCTGGAACTTTGGACCAATGGAGAATGGTGTAGCGGCTTGTGATTTAATAGTTCCCTTAGATGATTTTGGGGATAAAATGAAAATAAACCTTGGGACAGAATATTGGTTTAAAGAGGTAATTGCAGCGAGAATAGGTTATAAAATTGGATATGATTTGGATTCCTTTACTTGTGGGGCTGGATTTAAAATAAAAGGGTGGCAATTGGATTATGCTTTTTGCTTGAAAGATGAAATCAATCCTCTTTATCAACTTTCTTTAACTCTTAATTTTTAGTATAAAGATATACATAAAACTACTGAAAAGCATTGATTTTACGTTGGATAATATCTCCTTGACAATAAAATACCTTTTTATTACAATGAAAAAGATAAGGACAAAGACAAAGGACAGTCCATAGTCCACAGTCGATAGTCCATAGATAACAGATAAAAGACAAAAGACAAAAGACAAAAGACAAACAAAAGTCCATAGTCCATAGATAAAGACGAGAGACGAAAGACGAAAGATGACGGACGACAGATAAAAACAAAGGACAGTCCATAGTCCACAGTCGATAGTCCATAGATAACAGATAAAAACAAAGACAAAAATACGGACAAAGACTATTCTCCCTCACCTTAGGCCTCTCCCGTCAAGGGCGAGGAAAGTAAAGGAGGAAAAACAATTTTTTTCCCCCTTTGAAAAAGGGGGTTAGGGGGATTTAGACAAAGACAAAAAAATAAATATTGAAGAAAGCCTCATAAATAAGGCAACTACGAACAAAAAAAATAACTACTGGATTTCTGCTTCCCAGACTGAGTAATAATTAATGTAGTTGCCCAATTCATTGGGCGGAATGGATAATAATGATGCCTTATACATTCGACAAGCTCAGTACAAGTTCATTGGACAAATACAAAGAAAAACAGAGATGATGAGAGGGTTTTGATCTCCAAGCAGAAGGAATAAAGGTGATTTATAAAAATGCTTAATCAGGTAAAGTTACTTTATTTTAATATTGGTGACCTTAAGTTTGGCTTGAGGATAGAGGGAGTACAGGAAATCCTGGAAATGGTGGAAGTTACTTCTTTGCCTGATAGCCCGGATTTCGTGGCAGGGGTTATTAATCTGAGGGGTAAGATTATTCCGGTAATTAATTTGGGAAAAGTATGTAACATTAAAAGCAAAGAAGAAGATGTTACTCAATTGTGTATAATCGTAGTAAGGATAGAGAAGTTAGTAACAGGGTTGATTGTAGATAGAGTAAATGAAGTATTAAAAATAGATTCCATGCTGATAGAGACCCCTTCGGAAGGGATATCACTTACTCAATTTCTTTTCGGCGTAGCTAAATTGGAAGAAGAAATAGTATTTGTTTTGGATTTAAATAAAATTTTTGATTTTCAAAAAAAAGCTCTTCTTATCAAAGTAAATCGTGAGAAAATAAAAGAACAGAAAAAAGAAAAAATTGAATCTACGGCAGTAGTTAAATCTGTTTTACACCAGCGTGCAATTAACCTGTCTGAAACGAAAAAAATTAGTAAAAGTAAAAAGAGGTTAAAACAAATATTGAGTTTTTCTTTAGGGGAAGAATGGTATGGGTTAAGGATAAAATTTGTAAAAGAAATCTTGTATTTTTCTAATATAACCAGGGTTCCCTTTGCTCCCAGATGTGTAATGGGAGTAATTAATTTACGAGGGGAAATTGTGGCGCTTATTGATATAAGGAAAATTTTGGATTTACCTAAAGAAGAAGAGCTTTCAACTAAATCGCATATTGTCGTAGTGGATGCCTATAAAAAGATGGTTGGTTTTTGGGTGAATAAAATAGGAGATATTGTTGATTTTTTACCGTCGGGGATAATTCCTCCTTTGTCTACTCTGGAAAAAAGTAAAGTTGGTTTTATAGAAGGGGAAATAGAATTTGCAAAAGAAAATAAATTGATAACTCTTTTGAATTTAGAAAATATAATAAATTATAAAATGGGATAGCTGAGAGGTAAATAGTAGGATTCTTAAGAAAGTAGAATAAGGGGGAGAGAATGATTAAAAAAACTGCAGTAGTATTATTTTTGATTATGGGGTTAAACTGGATACTGGGGGGTGGGAAGGTTTTGGCTGAAGGGGAAGGATTGCTTTTTTACGATTGGGACGAAGAAATTGTTACTGCTTCACAGGAAAGTGAGCCATTGTTGGAATCGCCTGTAGTGGTAAGTGTTGTTACTAAAGAGATGATTGAAAAGATGGGGGCTAAAAATTTAAAGGATGTACTTGTTACTATTCCCGGGTTTAGTTTTGTTCAGGATCAAAACGAAGTTAATGTTGCTTTTAGAGGAATTTATGGTTCTTCCCAGCAGAAATTTTTAATTTTAAGAGATGGCCATAGATTAAATTGCCGAAGTTATTCAGAGGCAAATCCTGATTATTCGATTACTTTAGCCGGTGTAAAACGGATAGAAATTATAAGGGGACCGGGTTCAAGTTTATATGGAGATGTAGCTTTAACTGCAGTTGTAAATATAATTACTGAAAATGGAATAGATGTAGATGGAACGGAAATAAGTTTTGGTGCCGGTAATTATGGTCAGGTAAAAATGGATATGGTTTATGGTACTTCTTCAGATGAAAATAAAGATTTATTTATTTTCACTTCTTTCTATAGAGCCGACGGGCAAAAAATTAGCCGGAAAGCAACGGATGATTTTTCTGATATTCCTGTGGCAGGAAATGTAATTGTAGACAAATTTGGGGATAGGCCTTCTTATGATGTCGGTGTTAAATATAGAGTGGATGAGTGGGCTTTTGCTGCTTCCAGAAGATATTGTGCATATACTTCACCCCGGTCTTGTGGTGGTGTGACAGGGGAGATTTATGATTATGAGAAAGTCAGGAAGTTTACAGGATTAGGTCCTGGTCTTTCCAACGAATTTACGCATAGTGAATGGACTTATTCTCCGCAGGTAAATGGTGTTCCCTTCCGTTTTAAGTTTTATTATGACGATTTTTATAGCCCAATTAATTTATTAATCGATGCAGATACAAATACCCATGGTTTCCTTTATTGGCGTGATTATAACATAGGATTGCAAGGGCAGGCTACAGTTCCTTATTCTCTCGATGGAAAATGGGGAAAGGGAACATTTCTTACCGGTATTCAGACGGAATTTATGGAAGTGTATGATAGTGATTTCTGGGTAGGCAGTGGGAGCGATTATTCATTGTTACTTCCCGGGGGAGAAAGGATCCTTAAAACCGGTAAAGAAATGACATATTCTGCATACGGTCAGGTTAAACACCGATTGGAAGATGATTTCATTTTCAATATGGGTTTAAGGTATGATTATAAAGACAGAAGAAAGTCTGGTGATTCCGAAGATTCACTTAGTCCTCGGGCGAGTGTGATTTATTTGCTTAACAAAGAATTAGATTTCAAATTAAGTTATACTAAATCTTTTGTGGATGCACCGTATTGGTACCGGTATAATTCTTTGCCTTCATACATGGGGGCCGAATCCCTGAAGCCGGAAATTATGAATAGCTATCAGTTTTCTGTAAGAATAAATAAACCGGAAAAATTAATCAATCGTTTAAGTTTCTTTTATAATAATTTAAGCGATTTAGTTTATCGGGATGTTTCCGTAGATCCGGACGTTTATTGTAATGCCGGTAAAGTAGAATTGGAAGGGATGGAATATGAGTTGGAATTTAAAGATGAAGTATATTCTTTAAGAATGAATTATACTTTCCAATATCTTCTTGAAGCAAAAGGATATGGCTCAAAAGACGATATGATAAAAAATATTCCTCAACATATGGGAAATATTATTGTGGATTTTGCTCCTTTGTATAGGGAGAATGAAAACTTTTGGACTAATCTAACCTTTCGGTATATTGGTGAGCAGGAGTCTTTTATCGGAAATGAATCAACCGGTGTTTACGAACGCTATGATCCTGATTATAAGGTTGACGATGTACTGCTGGTTAATCTTGGCTTTACTTTGAAAAATATTGCGGCGAAGGATGTGGACTTAGGATTACATATTTATAATCTTACGGATAGAGAATATTATCAGGGGGGGAGCGTAATGCTTCCTTATGAACAGGCGGGACGCTGGTTTTTTGTTAAATTGTCATATAAGATATAATCGATGTTGTCGATTTCAATAGAAAAAACAGGTTAAGATTTATAAAAAGGGGGGTAGGATTTAAGTGATTGGAATTATAGGTGCTCTGAAAGAAGAGATAAATTTGTTAAAGAACAAAATTAACTTAGAGAAAAAAGAAAAAATAGCAGGAAGAAATTTTTATGTAGGAAAATTAAAAGAGCAAGAAGTGGTTTTAGTTAAATCAGGGGTGGGCAAAGTAAATGCTGCGGTAACTGCTCAACTTTTAATAACAGTTTTTAATGTAAAAAAAATAATTTTTACCGGAATTGCCGGAGGAATAGCTCCCCATTTGGAAATTGGGGATTTAGTGATTGCTTCCCGGGTAGCACAGCATGATTATGGAAATATCAACAGTAAGGGGATGACTCCTTTTAAGCCCGGTAGTTATCCTTTTGGAGAAGCGGAAATAGACGATGTTTATTATGAGGTAGATAATGTTTTGTTTAATATAGCGAAGAAAGTATCTCAAGAGATAATTATTGATGATTTACCGGAAGGAACTCTTTTTTCCCAAAAAGTAAGAAAGCCGATGATACATAAAGGGACGGTGGTTACCGGTGACCAGTTTATAATCTCAAAAAGCAAACAGCAATGGTTATACAACACTTTTAATGCTTTAGCCACGGAAATGGAGGGTGGAGCAGTAACTCAGGTTTGTTGTCTAAATAAAATTCCTTGTTTGTTAATCAGGTCGATAAGTGATAAGGCTGATGAAAAAGCGGAAATAAATTTTCAAAAATTTGTGAATTACGCTGCCTCAAATTCGCTTTTGTTGGTAGAAAAAATTTTGGGGTATATTTAGAATAATTTTTTCATAGTGTGGGTAGGAATGATGGTAATGGAGGGAATCTGGTAGCCGCAGGCTAAAGAGCCTGTGCCAAAATCAATGTAGTTGCCCAATTTATTGGGCTGCTGAATGATTTTGTCGATGAGCTTCATAAATGAGGCAACTACAATTGTTGCAAAAAAGGGGGTTTTGGCACAGGCTCTAAATCCTGCGACTACAAAAAAATGAAACATTTTGACATTACTTTATTTTAGATTGAGAAAGGGTAAAGATGGAAAAAGTAAGAGATAGATGGAGTAGTAGAAAAGTTTTTTTGTTAGCTTCTATTGGTTCGGCGGTAGGGTTGGGGAATGTATGGAGATTTTCTTATGTTTGCTATCAAAATGGCGGTGGAGCGTTTTTAATCCCTTATTTTGTTGCGTTATTTACTGCGGGTATTCCCTTGATGATTTTAGAATATGCTATAGGTCAAATGATGAACGGGGCTGCGCCGGAGTCTTTTGCTAAAATTAGAAAAAAATATGAGTGGATTGGATGGTGGGCTCTTTTAATCGGGTTTGTAGTGATGACTTATTATACGGTAATTATGAGTTGGTGTTTTTCTTATTTAATATATTCATTAAAGCTTAGCTGGGGAAGTTCGGCACAGGATTTCTTTTTTAATAATTTTCTGGGTCTTTCTTCCGGGCATGGAGATTTAGGTGGAATTAGATGGCCTATTTTCTTAGGTTTGATATTTGTTTGGGTTTCCATATTTTTCTGCGTTATTAAGGGAACCAAGAGTGTGGGGAAAGTAGTATTAATTACCGTTCCGTTGCCGATAATTTGTTTGGTTCTTTTAGTCATTAGAGGAGTAACCCTGCCCGGAGCGATGGAAGGCTTAAAGTTTTATCTTAACCCGGATTTTAAAGTGTTGCTTAAACCGGATGTTTGGTTGGCGGCTTATTCTCAGATTTTTTTCTCTTTGAGTTTAGGGTTTGGAGTTTTGATTGCCTATGCCAGCTATTTGCCCAAAAAATCGGATGTAGTGAATAATGCTTTTATTACCGGTCTGGCAGATGCGGGAATAAGTTTCTTTGCCGGATTTGCGGTTTTTAGCACGTTAGGATATTTAGCCTGTACTACAGGAGTGGGAGTGGATAAAGTTGTAGCGGCAGGACCGGGATTGGCTTTTGTAACTTATCCTACTATTATCAGTCTTTTACCTTTTGGTGCTGCATTTTTCGGAGTGCTTTTTTTTATAATGCTTTTAACGTTAGGAATTGATTCTGCTTTTTCTCTGGTAGAAGCAGTAGTGGCGGGGGGAATGGAAAAGTGGGGTATTTCCCGTTGGAAAGTTAATTTTATTGTTTGTGCGACAGCTTTTTTTCTGGGTATTATTTTTACTACAAGGGCCGGATTATATTGGTTGGATGTAGTAGATCATTTTATAACGACTTTTGGTTTGGTGGCGGTGGGATTGGCTGAATGTTTAATAATAGGGTATGTTCTGGGAGCTGAAAGAATCAGAAGGTATGTAAATGAACACTCTGATTTTAGTATAGGAAAATGGTGGAATATAATAATTAAGTTTATTACCCCTTCGATTTTGGCAGTTTTGATTTTAAAGAATTTGTGGAACGAGATAAAAATTCCTTATGAAAAGTATCCCGGGTGGGTTTTATTTGCCGGTGGATGGGGAATCGTGGTGCTGGTGGTAATAGGTGCATATCTTTTAATGAAAGTAAAAACGAAAAAGATAAACTTTGGATAATAAGAAAGACTTGAAAAATATAATATTTTGTGTGTTTTCTAATTGCTTAAAACAAAACGGATAGGTGAGATGTTTGTTTTGTAAGACTTTTAAGTAACAAAAAAAGTAGTGTCAAAAGTGCAATAAAAAAAGGTCAAACATTTTGACAGTACTACAAAAATATGGGAGGAGAAATAATGGCAATCGTAATGTTAATCTTTGGTTGTGTTGTTCTTTATGGGGGGTTATTTTATTGTGTTAATATTGCTCTAAGAAAGAAAAAAAGGGAAAACTAAAATTGAATATAGTAGAAACGATGAAGGTGATGATAAAAAACAAAATGAAAGTTATTTTGTTTTTGGTTTTTTCACTTTTTTGGGCAATGCCTTTGTCTGCTTTAACTATCGTAGTGGTTAGAGATCAGGAATTTAATGCTTATGGTCAGGCTTATGCAGGGTTTAAGCAGGAAATTAAAAAAAGTAAAAAACAACTACGGTTTGTTTTCTATAATTTGAAAAAACAACATTCTGAAGGAGTGATAGGAGATATAATATTAAAAGAGCCGGAGTTAATTTTTACTTTAGGGGCGAAAGCGACCAGGTTAATAAAAAAAAGAATTACTAAAATTCCGGTAATATTTTGTCTGGTACTGGATCCTATAGGAGACGGGTTTGTTAAAAGCAGAATAAGTTCCGGGAACAATTTAACGGGTATATGTTTGTATATTCCGGCAAGTACTCAGTTTTTAGCTTTGAAACAGATAATTCCTTTTGCTAAACGGATAGGAGTTATTTATAATCCGCTTAAAACAGGCTCAACAATTAAAGAAGGGAAAAAAGTAGCAAAAAACTTAGGATTGCAATTGGTAACACGAATAGTTAATTTTCAAAAAGAAGTCCCTAAAGCGTTGAAGTCTTTCAAGAACAATATAGATGTTTTATGGATAATAGTTGATACTACTGTTTATACTTCTCGATCTATTTCTTTTGTTTTGGAAACTGCTTTAAAAAATAAAATACCTGTATTAGGGTTTTCAGTAAATATGGTGAAAGCAGGAGCACTGTTATCTTTATATGCCGATTATAAGGATATGGGGAGGCAGGCAGGGGAAATTGCTGTAAGAATACTTGATGGGGAGAAATCCAAAGAGATTCCTATCTCTTTTCCAAGAAAAATAAATATGTCCATTAATCTTAAAGTGGCAGAGTTGATGGAAATAGATATACAGGAAGAAACAATAGAAAATAAAGAAATTAAATTTTTCAAATGAAACATATAATTTTAAAAATAACAGAAGAATAAGGGGAGGAAAAATGGTGGGTTTAACTTACGCAAAAGAATGGAAAGTAAATATGGGTTTACAAAAGAAAGTAGTTATTTATATTAGTTGTTTAGTGCTTTTTGTATCAATGGTGCTTAGCGGGTTTTTTATTGTACAATATAAGAAGCAAATCTATCATAGTTTGGAAGAGAAGGGACTTGTTTTGGCAAAAAACTTGGCTTATAACAGTGAGTATGGGATTTCTATCGGAAACGAAGAAATACTAAATAAACTTATTGAAAGTGTTCTTCAAGTTCAGAAAAGCGAAGTGATTTATGTCGCTATCCAGGATAAAGATGGGGAAATAATAGCTAGTAATAACATTGACGATATGCCTGCTTTATTTGAAGGAGAGAAAAACCGGGAGGCTTTTGGGGTTAGTGTTCCCAAAATAATGTCTCGTCGAATAAAAAATATCCCTTTATTGGAGGTTATTGTTCCTGTGTATAGTGGGGAAGAAGAATTATTAACTTCGGAAATATCTTTGTTTTCCGGGAGAAAATCAAGTTATACATCAGCGAAAAAGATTGGTGTCGTTCGTGTGGGTGTTTCGCAGGAGAATGCTATTTTGAAAATTAGAAAAATTAAAATAGTTACTTTGATGTTAATTGTTTTAACAATAATAATTTCTTTTTTCTTTTCTTTTTTATTTGTGAAGGGCATTGTTATCCCCATGAGGGAATTATTAGAAGGGACTGAGCAGGTTTCCAGAGGGAATTTGACCTGTTTAATGCAGGTAAAAGAGGAGAATGAAATAGGTTTATTGACCAAAGGGTTTAATTCTATGACTAAAAATTTGAGTTCTCTGGTAATTCAACTTCGTAATGCTGCTTTGCAAATAACTTCAAGTTCAGGGGAAATATTATCTGCTTCTGAACAGCAGTCCAGTGGTTCCAGTGAACAGGCTGCATCAGTAGCTCAAACGACGGCTACAGTGGAGGAATTAGCAGCTACTTCTAAAAATATTGCTTATACAGCTGATTCTTTGGTCAAAAAAGCAGAGTCTACTTTAGATGTGACCCGGGATGGAGAAAAAGCAATAAAAGAAACAATGCAGGGAATGAGTGAAATTAAACTAAAAACGCAGGAATCAGCTAAGAATATTTTAGCACTAGGAGAAAAATCACAAAGGATAGGAAGAGTAATTGAAATTATAGATGATATCGCCGACCAGACTAATTTATTAGCTTTGAATGCTGCTATCGAAGCAGCTCGGGCGGGAGATGCAGGTAAAGGTTTTGCGGTGGTCGCAGTGGAAGTAAAAAAATTAGCGGAAAATGTAGTAATGTCTACCAAACAGGTAAAAGAAGTAATTAGTGAAATTCAATCTTCTACTAATAAATCGATAATGGTTACGGAAGAGGGGATAAAAGGTGTGGAAAGAGGGGTTATTTTATCACATAAAGCGGGAGGGGTGTTGGAGGAAATATTGGAAATGATTAAAGCATCCACTGTTTCAGCTAAGCAAATTGGTTTGGCTACGCAACAGCAAAGAAGTGCTACTGATCAGGTAGCCGTGGCGATGAAGCAAATCGCTGAAGTGTCTAATCAATCGGTTATTTCTTCTAAACAGGTAACTTCTGCTACGCGCCAATTGGGATTATTAGCTGAGAAATTGAAGGATATGGTTGGAAAATTTAAAATATAATAAGTGTTGAAGATAAAAGAGAATTCAGGGGGGAGATTGTAAAGACCTTTATCTTCGGAGAAATAAAAAATGGAAAAAGATTTTGATCGTAGTATGTTTTTAAGTAAATTCCAGGAAGAAACAATGGAACATCTCCGGGTATTGAATCAGGATTTGTTAATTCTGGAAAATGATCCCGACAATCCTAAAATACTTGAAGAGTTGGAAAGGGAAGTACATACGTTGAAAGGTTCGGCTAAGATGATGGGATATAAAGAAATAGCGGAAATAACTCATCGAATGGAAGATGTTTTTGGATTATTAAGGCAGAAAAACATTGAGTTTAAAAAAGAAATGACAGATGTTTTATTCGAATCCCTGGATGGAGTGGATATGTTACTAAAAGCTATTTTGAAAGGGGAAAAGCATAATGTAAAGGTAAAAGATATTTGTGAAAAATTGGAAAAGATTAATAAGGGTGAAGAAATTCCATCTTCTGATTTTAAGAAAACAGAGAGAAGGATAAATAAAAAAACAAAAAAGAAAACAACGGAAGAAAAAGAAATCAAAAAAGACGAAGAAAAAGAAAACAAAAAAGAAAAAGTGAAAAAGCAGGTTTTTTCTGCGAGAAAGATAGAGGAAACTATCCGTGTAGATACTGAAAAAATGGATAGGTTAGTTAATCTTATAGGGGAAGTAGTAGTAATGCAAATAAAATCAGAACGCTGTCTTTCCAGAATGAAAGAATTAAATAAATCGGTTGAGAGCCAGGTTTTTTTATGGAAAAAAATATATAATACCAGGTTTAGGGAAGGGAATTTTGATTCCAAAGAAGCAGAACTTATTTTTAACGAAGTGAATAATAAAAATGTACAAATAAAAGAAGAAAGCACTATTGTTTTTAATGAATATAGTGAGAACTCCAGACAAATGGGGTTGATTATTGAATCTTTACAGCAGAGAGTAATGGCGGTGAGAATGCTTCCCCTTTCTACCGTATTTGATTTTTTTCCCCGGGCAGTGAGGGATTTGGCTAGAGAATATGGTAAAGAAATAGAATTAGAGATAAAGGGCGAAGATATTGAATTGGACAAAAAAATACTGGAAGAAATTAAAGATCCTTTAATTCATCTTATACGTAATGCGGTTGATCATGGAATAGAAGAGAAGGAAGAACGTCGGCAATTAAATAAGCCGGTTGTGGGTAAGTTGAAACTTTTTGCCCGGCAGGAAGGCGGAAGAGTATATATTTTCATGGAGGATGATGGAAGAGGTATAGATATAAAAAAGTTAAAAGAAATGGCTCTCAGGAAAGAATTTATAGAAAAAAATACTTTTGAAAAAATTAGTGATCGGGAAGCAATGTATCTTATTTTTGAGCAGGGACTAAGCACCAGTCCGATTATTACGGATATTTCCGGACGGGGTATCGGGATGGATGTCGTAAAGAGTAAAATAGAGGGCTTGAAGGGGGTGGTTTTAGTTGAGTCAGAGGAGGGAAAAGGAACAAAATTTTCGCTTTCTTTACCTTTAACTTTAGTTACTACCCGGGTACTTCTTGTAGAATTAGAAGGACAAAATATTTTTGCTATTCCGATTGCTTCTATAGAAACAGTAAATAAGGTTTATAAGAAAGATGTTGTTTATGTGGAAGGGAAAGAGGCTTTTAGGTTGGGACGAAGAGTAATTCCATTGATAAATCTGGCTGATTTATTGGACTTACCTGTTCAATATAGGAGAATGGATGGGTTTTTTGTTGTAGTAATTAGTCATGCGAGGCAAAGGATAGGAATTGTGGTAGACAAATTAATGGGGGGAGAAGAGATAGTTTTAAAAAATTTAGGTAATTTTTTAAAAAAAGTTAAGAATATAATAGGGACAACCTTGTTGGAAAGCGGAAAAGTAGTATTAGTTTTAAATGTTTCGGAAATTATGTATCTGGCAGGTATGATAAATAAGGTAAAAGTTTTTTGTAACCAGGAAGAAAAAAAGAAAATACCTTTAATTTTAATAGTAGAAGATTCGTTAACAACACGGGAATTAGAGCGAAACATTATAGAATCGGCAGGATATAAAGTAGAAGTGGCAATGGATGGAGTGGAAGCTACGGAAAAATTAAAAGACAAAAAATTTGATTTATTAATTGTTGATGTTCAAATGCCCCGGATGAATGGATTTCAATTAACAGAATGGATAAAGAAGAGTGATAAACACAAAGATATGCCTGTAATTATTGTGACTTCCTTAGAAAAAGAGGAAGAGAAGAAGAAAGGAATTAGCGTAGGGGCTCAAGCGTATATAGTTAAATCATCCTTTGACCAAAGTACTTTATTGGATACAATAGAAAGATTGATTAAGTAAAGACAGTTAAAAGAAAGAGACAGTCCATAGTCCACAGTCGACAGTCCATAGATAAAGACAAAAGATAAACAAAAGTCCATAGTTCATAGTCGATAGTCCATAGATTACAGACAAAGGACGAGAGACGAAAGATGAAGGACGAAAGACGAAAGACGAAAGACGAAAGACGAAAGACGAAAGACGAAAGACGAAGGACAGGCACAAAGGCATCAAGGCACAGAGGTATCCGCCTGAGGCGGAGCGAGACTGTCGCTGAGTTTATCCTGAGCGAAGTCGAATGGGCTTTAGCAGTCGATAGTCCATAGATAACAGATAACAGAAAGTTATGAGTTAGTAGTTATAAGTTATGAGTTAACAAATAAAAAACAAAGACAAAGACAAAAAAAGATAGGAGAATTAATGTGAAACGTAAAATCAGAGTAGTTATTGCTGATGATTCGTTGATAGCCAGAGAACTAATTAAAAAAATACTGGAAACAGATGTTTACATTGCGGTAATAGGTGTGGCTAAAAACGGGAAAGAAGCAGTGGAAATGGTTTCTGCTTTAAGGCCTGATATAGTAACTTTGGATTTAAGAATGCCGGTGATGGATGGGTTTGAAGCTATTGAACAAATAATGGCGTTTAATCCCACACCTATTCTGGTAATTACAGCAACTGCTTTTGAGAAGAAGAAAGAAATAGTTTTTGAAGCATTGGCGTTGGGAGCTTTAGATATAGTTGCTAAGCCGTCTCCTGAAATGTGGGGTGATTTTTCCCGTGTAGGAGGAGAATTAATAATGAAAATAAAAACGCTTTCCAGTGTGCCGGTAATTACTCATCTAAAAGGTAAAGAGAAAAAATTAAAGAAAATTGTTGTTCCCAAAAATATTGATAAATTTAGAATAATAGCTATTGGTGCCTCGACAGGGGGGCCGCAGGCAATATTGAATATTCTTGGTCGTTTTTCCGAAAATTTTCCTGCGGGGATAGTTATTGTTCAGCATATTGCTGCCGGTTTTGCGGAGAAGTTGGTTGAATGGTTAGATAAAAAATGTAAAATTTCTGTCCAATTGGCAAAACAAGGCCAGAAAATTATTCCCGGACAGGCTTTAATCGCTCCCGATGGGGCTCATTCAATAATAGGAGAAAATGGACTGATAAAATTAATCAAAACTTCTTCGGTGAATGGGCATTGTCCTTCAATAGATGTTTTGTTTTCTTCTGTAGCGTCAGTTTATAGAGCAGATAGTATTGGGATTATTCTTACCGGTATGGGAAGAGATGGGGTTGAAGGGATGAAAGAGATAAAGAGTGTAGGAGGGAAGACTATTGCTCAAGATGAAGACAGTTGTATCGTTTTTGGAATGCCTAAGGTTACTATTGATAATGTGGAAGTGGATAAAGTGATATCTTTGGATTTGATACCAAATGAAATAATTAGCATTTTATCGAAAGGAAATAATGAATAAAGGGAAAATATTAATCATTGATGACAGTCCGACTGTAATTGCGATATCTCAGCATGTCTTGGAAGAAGCTCAATACATAGTAGTTACAGCAATTAATGGAAGTCAGGGACTGGCTAAAGCCCGAAATCAAAAACCGAATTTAATTATTCTTGATATTATACTTCCTGATTTGGATGGATATAAAATTTTGGAATTGCTTAAGGGAGATCCCCAGACCAGTGCTATTCCGGTAGTAGTGTATACTTCATTAGGATCAGGAACATTCTCTGAAATAGCTTTAGAACGCGGAGCCGCAGGGTTTCTTTCCAAACCTTTTAAGGAAGAAGATCTGATTAAAACAGTGGAGAGGTATATTAAAATAAAATAAAATATTGTTGGTATTACTCTATTAATTTGATAATGTCAAAGAATGAATGAAAAAAGATGAAAAAGTAAGATTACATTAAAGTATATTAAAACACTGTTGTTGTCATTCCTGCGGACAGAGTGTGTGATAATTCAGATTTTTATGTGGTAGCCGCAGACTTTAGTCTGCGTTATCAACGGAAAACTTCCGCAGGCTAAAGCCTGCGACTACCAAAAACGGGATTATGGCAAAGTTTGTTCGCAGGAATGTCAAACATTTTTGACATTATTTTAAAAAAATGTGAGGAATAAAAATGGATAACAACAAAATAAAAATATTAATTGCGGATGATAGTCCTACTGTTGTTGAAATGATTAGATTTATTTTAGAAGAAAAAGGATATTCTACAGTAGTTGCGTCTGATGGGGTGGAAGCGATAAATAGTGTTTATAAAGAAAAACCGGATTTAATTTTATTAGATATATTAATGCCTAAAATGAATGGTTATCAGGTTTGCCGCCTTTTAAAAGGGAATAAAGACACTGCTTATATTCCTGTTATAATGCTGGCTGCTTCTGAACAAAAAAGTGATGAATTTTGGGGAATAGCAACAGGTGCGGATGAATTTTTTACTAAAGATTTAGCAATGACTCAACTTGCCGGGACAATTGAAAAAATTCTTAAACTTAAACCTTATTTGGACAAGCAGGCACCTGCTCATCCTTTTCAAAAAAAGGAAATTTCCAGTGAAGAAATTCTTTCCCGTGTTAATATTTTATTGGACAAAAAACTTTTTGAATCTACAGTGATTAATGAAATCAGTAAAATAGCCAGTGCTACTTATAACTATGAGGAAACGGCAAAATCAATTTTAGTTTTATTAAGTAGAATTGTTCATTTTGAGATAGGAGCTTTATTAATAGAGGAAGTAGGGGAAAAGAAAATATCAATTTTATTAAATGCTGAAGTTAATGAAAGTGTAATTAAGAAAATCAGAAAAAAAATGATTGAGAAAATAAATAACGATAAACCTCAAGAGCATCGAGAACTTACATCATTTAAAATTAAAATTTTTAATAAAGAATATCAAATCGCAAAAGCAACTAAAAATTTAAAAGCTTTTTTTAATATTGCTTTGAGAGCAAGAGGAGGAGTAATTGGAATATTGTCTTTAGCCAGCAGTAAAGAAAGTTCTTTTTCCAAGGAAAATTTAGAAACGTTAAATGTAATGGCTGATCAAATTTCTATGGTAATTAACAACGTTTGTTTATATCAAAAAATAAATCATTTGTCTATAACTGATGAGTTAACTGATTTATATAATTATCGATATTTCCAGGATATGTTAAAAAGAGAATTTGAAAGGGCTCAGAGATATGACTTGAATCTTTCTTTAATAATGATAGATATTGACCATTTTAAAACAGTAAATGATACTTATGGACATCAACAGGGGGATATAATACTAAGAGAATTGGGAGTTAAATTTAAAAAGGAAGTTCGGGAAAGCCTGGATACTCCGGTTCGGTATGGGGGGGAGGAATTTGCTTTTATTCTTCCCAGTACGGATAAAAAGGGAGCCTTTTTTGTGGCGGAACGGATTAGACAAAAAATTGCTGAATATAAATTTCCGGGGAGAGGAAAATCTTTAAAAATTACTATAAGTTTAGGAGTAGCAAGTTATCCGGAAAAAGGGATAGGACAGTTTTCTGATTTGGTTAAAAAAGCAGATGAAGCTTTATATCGTTCAAAAGAAGAGGGGAGAAATAAGGTTTCTGTTTATGAAAACAAAAAATAAAAAGAGGAGGACATTTTTATGTCGGAAGGATACATAACAGCATTGATTAAGGCGGGGATAATTTTTGGGATAGGAATAGTGATTTATTTATTAGTTTATTTTTTGGTGTTCAAAAAAAAGGGAGTGTGGCCGTCTAATGTAATTTTTTTTTGGGCGTTGCTATTAGGATTAATAAGTGTAAGATATTTTCTCTTTTTCGGTCCGCAGGGGATAATATTTAAGCCTTTAGATTTTATTGTTTTTTTAGTTGCGGGTTGTATAATAATTAGAATATTTGATTTTTATTTGGTAGAGACAAAGATAGAAACAGGAGAAATTACTTTTCCTTTGAGCTGGCATAAATTAATTCTAAAGTTGGTTTATTGTTTACTTGCTTTTCTCAGTGCTCTAATAATGTGGGAGGCTGATTTTCTTCCATGGTTTGTTCTTATGGGGATAATAACTATTATTATAACTATTGCCTTTCAGGATTGGTTAAAATCTGCCGTTAATGGATTACAATGGGGCAAGATTTTTAAAGTAGGTAATTGGGTCGCTGTTGGGGATAAGGAAGGAAAAATTGTTGAAGTAAGCTGGCAGGGTTTAAAATTACAAACGGAAGATTTTAATTATCTGTTTATTCCTTCGGTAGTTCTTTCCAAAGAAAAGGCAATGGATTATGGTTTATCTACACAAAGACATAATTGTGCAATAGAAATAGATGTAAATTATTTGGTATCACCCGACAAAGTAAAGGAAATATTAATATCCGGGATTTCTAATATTCAGGGAGTTATTAAACTTCCAGCTCCACAAATTTTTGTAATTTCGTTTGATAATATCTGGATAAAGTATAAAATAGTTTTTTGGATAGATAATTTCTCTGAGAGAAGAAAGATTATCTCTAAAATCTATAATTTAATTTGGTTTTATTTTAAAAGGGAAGAAATACAAGTTCCTTCACCTGTTTATACTGTATATTCCCATGTAGTTTCACCGGAAGAAGAATCCAGCAAAAAAACAGAAGAAATTTTGCATAAAAAAGAAGCACTCGAAAAAATAAATTTTTTGTCTCTTTTTCCTGAAGAGGATTTAGCCGAAATCATAGAAAAATCAAAGAAACGGCTTTTTTTGGAAAAAGAAAAGTTAATTCAGCAAGGTCAAAAAGGAAATGTTTTATTTGCTGTTTTGTCAGGGGAAATTAGTTTAAGCAGTAAAAAGAAAAGTTTAAATAAGGAATCTTCTGTTACATCTATAGGCCCGGGGCAATTTTTTGGAGAAATGTCTGTTTTTTTGGATGAGGAAAGTTTATTTACGGCGACTGTAGAAAAAAGAAGTGAGTGTTTGCTTATAGAAAAGGAAAGTATTCGAAAAATTTTGGGGAAGAATCCCTCTGTTCTTTTATCCTTGAGTGAGATTTTAGCGAAAATACAAACACATCAAAAAGAAAGGATAGAAGAAGAATTGGATAAAGCAGAGGATATGATGGTTGTTACTATTCAGCAAAGGATTAAAAATATTGCTTCAAAAATAGAAGAAGTTTTTGGGGTAACAGGATAAAAAATGTTTTATTGAAGAAGGGAATAATAAAAATTGTGCTTTTAGTAATAGATATTGGTAATACTAATATAGTATTTGGAGTTTATCGGAAAAAACGTTTATTGCATAGCTGGCGGAAAGTTACTGATAAAAAAGTGATTTTAGACACGTATGTTAAAGATTTTTCAAGAGAATTTGATTTTAAAAAAATCAGGAAAGAAGAAATTTGTGGAATAGAAATTTCCTGTGTAGTCCCTTCTCTTTTGCCTGCTTTTAAAAGATTTTGTTCATATTTTTTTTCAATAAATCCTTCTGTTGTAATACCGGGCAAAAATACGGATATTCGAATTTTATGTGATAATCCTTTAGAGGTAGGAGCAGACCGCATTGTAAATGCGGTGGCTGGTTATAGCAAATACGGGGGGCCTTTAATCATTACAGACTTTGGTACCGCTACTACTTTTGATGTTATAAGTATTAAAGGGGAATATCTGGGGGGTGTTATTGTTCCGGGAATGGGGATTTCAGCAGAAGCCTTATTTGAACGGGCAGAAAAGCTTCCTTTGGTAAAATCATTGAGGCCGGATAAGGTGGTAGGGAAAAACACTGTAGAAAGTATTCGGTCAGGGTTGTTTTTTGGAGCGATAGGACAGATAAAAGAGATTATTAGCAGGATTAAAAAAGAAATTAAAATTTCTCCAAAAATAATTTTTACCGGAGGATATGCTGAATTAATGAAAAAGGAGATGAAAGGGACAGTCGTTGATTCTCTTTTAACATTGGAAGGGTTAAGGCTAATATATGAAAAAAATAGGCTATTAGGGTAACCTGTGGATAATGTGGATAACTTTGTGGATAAAATAAACAGTTTATCCCCAAATGTTAATTATATGTAAAAAAAATATAAGTAAAACAGGATTGAAAAGTATTCACATAATTTGTTTAAATATAAGGGTTTTGTCTGAATATAGTTGAAGAATTGCTTATATTTCATCTCTGCTTGTAGGGTTTATCGTTCTTAGGTAGGCTTTAAAATCCGTACTTTTTGCAAATCAAACAGACCTGGTTGTAACCAATTTGCACTGCTTTTGAAGAACAGACTTTGGAATCAGTAATTTGATAGTAGTAAGTAGACCGTCAGCTTCGCTGACTAGTTGGAGCCAAAACCTTTGCAAACTCAGGTTTTGGAAGTTGATTTTTTAAAATTTTATCTATATTTACCATTTTAAAAAAATCATAAACTTCAGCTGACAAAGTTAATGATTTTTGATAAACATCTAATTTTTCGAATAAAAACATATATTATTATCTTTTTTCTACTAGCAATCAAAGATTGCGATCAATTTTCTACTAGTGAAACGACCTAATTACTTCTCCGCCAAAAACTGAGGTTTGAATCAGTAATTTAATAGTAGTAAGTAGACCGTCAGCTTCGCTGACTAGTTGGGGCCAAAAACTTCGCAAGCTCAGTTTTTGGCGGAGAGGGAGAGATTTGAACTCTCGCTAGCCCTTAACAAGCTACTACAGGTTTAGCAAACCCGCCCCTTCAGCCACTTGGGTACCTCTCCTCATTATTTTCTTCGGTAATGTTAGCAAAATAAAAAATATTTGTCAATACTGATTTAGAGTTAAAAAAATTAGAAAGGTTAAACAGAAGTTGATTATTTTCCTTTTGCCGAAGAAAAGAGTTATTATTGTTTCCAAATTTAAGATTGACTTTTTCTCTTTCCTGTGTTAATTTTCTAATAAGAAGTAAATTTGGAATTGTTAAGAAAATGAAAGGTTAATTAGAATGCAAGATATAAAAATTTATAAGGAAATAAAAGTTAAAAACCCAATTATGTTTGCTGGGTGGCCGGGAATGGGGAATGTAGGCCTGGGTGCGATTGATTATTTAAGAAAAAAAATGAAAGGAATATTGTTTGCAGAAATTGACGTTAGTCGTTTTGTTATACCTGATTCTATTATAGTTGAATCAGGTATAGCAAAACTCCCGTGTTTGCCTAAAAATTTATTTTATTATTTGCCGGAACCGGAATTAATTGTTTTTGAAGGGGAATCTCAATTTATAGGGAAGCCCGGTATGGAATTGGTAAATTTAATTTTAAACGTTGCAGAGCAATATAACGTACAGAAAATATATACCGGAGCGGCTTTTCCCTGTCCGATGAATCGTAATGAACAGTCTTCCCTCTATGCGGCAACAAATAGTAATGGGTTGAAAAAAGTTTTAAAAGGAATGGGAATAGAAATTATGAGAGAAGGGCAGATTTCAGGTTTGAATGGTTTGTTAATCGGGTTTGCTAAGCTTAGACGAATCGAGGCTGCCTGCCTATTGGCAACAATTCCTTTTTATGCTATAAATTTTCCTAATCCGAAAGCTTCTAAGCTATTATTGGATGTTTTTATGAAAATATTAAACATTAAATCTTTGGACATGAGGGATTTAGAGATGAATATTAAAAGGATGAATAGTAAAATGGAAGAGATTGAAGAAAGGATAAAAGATTTTTTCCCTTTGAAAGAAAAAAGAAAAATACAAAGACGAAGAGAAAAAGTTCCGCATTATGTATTAGAAAAAGTAGAAAGGCTTTTTGGAGAAGCTAAGATAGATAGGGAGAAAGCTTATTTATTAAAAGAAGAATTAGACAGATGGAATATATATAAATTATATGAGGATAGATTTTTAGATTTATTCAGAAAACATCATTAATCTGCATCAAGGCACTTCTTTATTATTTCCTTAAAATCGAATTTTCAAAAAAATAAGAAACTTACTCATATTTGTGAAAATTTTTTTTGTTTTGACCAAAAAATGGCAGTGAATATTGTTCTATTTCTGTAGTCGCAACTTTTAAGTTGCGTGGGTTTTACGTTGGTATTTACGTCCGCCTTAGGCGGACGGCTACCGATATTTTGTGGTACTTATTATGTACTCTTTGCCACAAATATGAGTAGGTTTCAAAAATAATTGTTTTAAGAAAAACGAATTTGATTAATAACTAATCCGGTGAGTAATTTGGGATAAAAGTAGGTTGTTTTTTGTGGGAGAGTGGTTTCTGTAATAGCGACATTTTTAATTTCTTCAATGAAAGGAGTGGGGAGAAAGAAAGCAATTCGGACATCTTTTTTATTGACCAGTTTTATGGCTAAATCCGCCTCTCTTGTGTAAGAAAGTTTTTTTTCGCATTCTTTTTTAGTGCTGAGTTTTAATATTTTCTTTAAAATAAGTTTATGAAGAATATGAGTAAAGGACTGAGTTTTGGAACATTTGTTTTTTTTCAAGGTTAGTAAATAGTATATATTTTTATCACCTTTATACATTCCAAAAGCACAAATATTGTTTTTCTTCGTTTCTTCTAATTTGGAAAACAATATCTCTTTTTGTTTAAATGATTGTATTTGAAAATCATCGGCTAAGTTTTTCTCCAGATTAGCGAATATTTTTTTAGGTAAAGAGGATACTAATCTGTGTGTAGGTAAAATTGTCAGATCCGTATTTTCCATATTAGAAAAAAACATCATTACATAATCAAAAGTTCCTTTTTTTTCATAAGAGGGCAGTTTTGTTTTCATTTTGTTTCTAAAATTGAGAGCCGTTTCATAACGGTGATGTCCATCTGCAATAAATATTGATTTATTTTTCATTTTTGCGCATATTTTGTTTATAGTCGTAGAGTTGGTTATTTTCCAGAGGTCATGTTTTATTTTTGTTTCGTCTGTCAGACTAATAGCCGGAGAGGATTGGGTAGTGTTTCTCAGTATGTTGTTTATTTGCCCTGTAGAATCTGAATAAAGGGAAAAAATGCTGGAGGAGTTTATTTCACATGTTTGAAGAAGTTTTAACCTGTCTTGCTTAGGACGGGTCAAGGTTTTTTCATGAGGGATGACAATTTTTTTCTTAAAATCCTCTAATTTAAGTAAGGCGATGAATCCAATTTGCTTCTTCTTTTTTCCCTTAAAAAGATATTCCTGCCGGTAAACATAAATAGAAGGTTTTCTGTCTCTTAGAAAAATACCTTTTTCTAACCATTCGTTGAAATATTCTTTTGCCCGTGTATATTTGTTTTGGGTTGTGGCATTATCATTGAGAAGTGTTTGTCCTAATATTATCCTAATAATACTGTTTTTATGTTTGCGGTAATATTTTTTTTGTTCTTGGGAAGAAATAACGTCATAAGGTGGTGTAACTACTTGCGAAATATTCTCAATTTTTTTCGGATTATACAGGATTCCTCTAAAAGGAATTATCTTTGCCATTTGTTTACTCCTCTTTTGAAATAGAATTTTTAGTAAAATTGAGTAGAATATATCATAAAGGTTTTTAAAAATCAAGGAAAAACTAAATCATTTTCATCAAAATTTAATTTTTTCATTTGGGATATCATTTTTCTGTAAGGGTTAAGTTTGCCTTGGTAATTATAAAATGGTAGACGCTTTCTCGTATAGAGACGCTCGACTAGTGGCGAAGCCACTGATTTTCTTCTTCTTTTCAATATTTCCTGCCTGTGCGTATCTGCACGCAGACAGGTCTTTTCTAAAAGTAAGAAGAATTTTTTACAACTATTCTAGAACATATTAAGATGAAAAGGATAAAATTAAATATAATTTCCTTTTATTTGTTGACGATTTTTATTAAAAAAGGTGATAATATTTTTTCTTTGACAAATTTGTGAGGTTTTTAGTATAATCCTGAATGAGGCGGTTAAAATATTAAGATTTTATCCTGATTGGTTTTAGAGGGAATTAATTTTATCCTTTATTTTTTTTATGAAATAGTTGGGGAGAATTGATTTATGGATGATGTTAGTTTTAAAATAAAAAACACCGAAGTTAAAATTTGTTATGGTGATATTTTAACACAAAAAGTTGAAGCTATTGTTTCGCCTGAATCAACTAAGTTGGAAATGGATTTAGGTGTTGCGGCTATTATAAGAGAAAAAGCGGGAGAAGCAGTTCAAAAAGGAATAGCCAAGATTGCCCCTATACCTGTAGGGGAAGTGGTAGTGACTTCAGCCGGAGCACTTGATGTGAAATATATTTTTCATGTTGCTACTTGGGAGAATATGAAATTGCCGGTGAGAGAACATATGCAGGTAGGATTAAGGAATTGCCTGGTACAGGTAGAAGAGTTGAAAATAAAGTCTATTGCTTTTCCTTCTTTAGCTTTTGTTAAAGTAAAACTTGCTTATGATATGTGTGCCAGGGTTATGATGGAAGAAGTTTTTCGTTATTTGTCAAACGCCCCGACTTTGTTGGAAATGGTTGTTTTTAGTTTATTTAATGAAAGCAGTTTTGATTCTTTTAAAAAAATGGCAAAGATTTTAAAGGAAGAATTTCTTATTATTTAACGGGAGAAAAGTTTTAAATATGAAAAAATTAAAATTGGGTTTACCTAAAGGAAGTTTGCAGGAATCAACATTGGAATTATTTCAAAAAGCTGGTTTTCGAATTTGGTTAAGCGGGCGTTCTTATTTTCCTGTTTGTGACGATGATAGTTTGCATGTAATGATGGTACGTAGTCAGGAAATGGCTGATTATGTGGGGAGTGGGGTTTTGGATGCCGGTTTGACCGGGTATGATTGGATATTGGAAACCCAAATAAAAGATAAAAAAAGAGGTTCCCAGTTAAAAGAAGTTTGTGAATTAGTTTATGCTAAAACCGGTTATTCTTCCGTATCCTGGGTTTTGGCGGTACCGGAAAAATCCACAATAAGAAAAGTAAATGATCTTAAAGGAAAAAAAGTAGCCACGGAGTTAGTAAATGTGGTAAAGGATTATTTTAAAAAAAAGAAAGTAAATGCTACAATAGAATTTTCCTGGGGGGCAACGGAAGTAAAAACACCTTATCTGGTAGATGCCATAGTAGAATTAACCGAAACAGGTTCTTCTTTACGAGCTAACAATTTAAGAATCGTAGAAAAAATATTAACCTCAACTACCCGATTAATTACTAATAAGAGTGCTTTTAAAGATTCCTGGAAGAAAGAAAAGATTAAAAACATCGCGATTCTTTTGCAAGGGGCTTTACTTGCTGAAGAAATGGTAGGTTTAAAAATGAATCTTCCGGAAAAAAATATTACCAAAGTAATGGACATTTTACCTGCTTTAAGAAAACCAACTATTTCTCGTTTAACCCTCCCTGGATGGGTAGCTCTGGAAGTAGTTTTACGCGAAAAAACTGTAAAACAAATTATTCCTCAATTAAAGAGAGCTGGAGTAGAAGGAATAATAGAATACCCTCTAAATAAAATTATCTATTAAATTAGACAAAGGCGAAGAATAAAGACAGTCCATAGATAGAAACTACAGTTATTAGTTATAAGTTATGAGTTATAAGTTAACTACAACTACAGTTACAAAAACACAAAAGATGGTCCATAGACAACAGATAAAAGATAAAAGACTGCAAATGGCAAATGGCTTATAGCAAAAGAAGAAAGACAGTTTTCCCCCTTTGAAAAAGGGGGTTAGGGGGATTTAGTATTTATTTTTTAGTTTGTAGTTGCCTGATGAACTTGTGCTGAGTGTAATCGAAGTATCAGGCTTTCTTTTGAAGTTTGAGTTTTGAATTTTAAATAAGGTTGTTTAATAAAGGCAAAACATATTTTTCTCTAGACGCATAATTTTACCCTTTGGGCATGCAAAAAAAAATAGTCCATAGTCCACAGTCGATAGTCCATAGACAACGGAATAAAGACAACAGATATATGAGTTTGAAGTTTAAATTGATTAAATTGAGGTTTAAAAAAAAGCGGTTTGCAAACGCTAATTTTCGCTAAAATTTGCTAAGTCGTTCAAAACACATTTCGTCTTTATTATTTTAGTTTGTAGTTGCTTGAGTTTGTTCTGCTGTTCTTTTGTTTCTCCTCCCCTTGTGGGAGGAGATTAAGAGGAGGGGGAATAAGGCGGTAAATTTATAAAGGGAAAGGAAATGCAAATTGAATACAATTAGAGTGCGTTTTGCACCAAGTCCAACAGGGTTTCTTCATATCGGTGGTGCCCGGACAGCCCTTTTTAGTTGGCTTTTTGCCTGTCACCATAAAGGGGTTTTTGTTTTACGCATTGAGGATACTGACGAAAAACGTTCTACCTTACCGGCAGTAAAAGCTATTCTGGAAGGGATGTCCTGGTTGGGTTTGGATTGGGATGAAGGGCCTAAAATAGTAGAGGGAGATTCGGAATATAAAACGGAGAGTCAAGGAGATTATGGGCCGTATTTTCAGACGCAAAGATTGGATATTTATCGAAAATATGCAGAGCAATTAATTAATCAGAAAAAAGCTTATCGTTGTTATTGTCTACCGGAAGAACTGGAACAAAAGAGGAAAGAAGCATCAAAAAAGGGATTACCCCCTAAATATGACCGGCAATGTAAGCATCTCACTTCCCGGGAAGAAGAAAAAAAGAAACAGGAAGGAAGGAAGGCTGTAATTCGTTTTTGTATGCCTGATGAGGGGCAAACCGAAATTAATGATTTGGTTAAAGGTAAAGTCGTTTTTGAAAATTCCCTATTGGATGATTTTGTTATTTTAAAATCTTCCGGGGTTGCTACTTATAATTTTGCGGTAGTTGTCGATGATGCGATGATGAAGATTTCCCATATAATTCGTGGAGATGACCATATTTCCAATACTCCCAGACAAATACTTTTGTATCAGGCACTGGAGTGGGAGTTGCCTCAATTTGCTCATGTTCCAATGATTTTGGGGGCTGATAAAACACGGTTAAGTAAACGTCACGGAGCTACTGCTTTGGGTGAATATAAGGAAAAAGGTTTTTTGCCTGAGGCAATGATAAATTATTTAGCTCTTTTAGGTTGGTCTACGGAAGATAGTCGGCAGATATTTAGTCGTGAGGAATTAATCAATAAATTTTCTTTGGCGGGTTGTGGTCGGTCTTCGGCAATTTTTGATCAGGATAAATTGCTCTGGATGAATGGAGAATATATTCGCAAAATGGGAGTAGATAAATTAACGGAAAAATCTTTTAAGTGGTTAAAAGAAGCCGATTTGGTAAATGGTGCTTCTACCTGGGATAAAGTATCGGAAGAGAGGAAAGAAAGAATCAAAAAAGCGGTTGGTTTGGAACATGAAAAAATAAAACTTCTTTCCGAAGTTCCTTCTTTGGTGGACTATATGCTTGAGGAGGGAATTGAATATGATTCCAGGGCAGTAGAAAAAGCTTTAAAAAAAGAGAATGTGATAGAAATTCTTGAGGGTATAAAAGATTTCCTAAAGGAATTAGAAGATTTTTCTGTAGGTGGTCTAGAAGAAGGAGTGAGAGCTTTTTGTTTAAAAAAAGAATTAAAAACAAGTAAAGTGTTTCATCCTTTGAGGGTAGCAACATCCGGCCGGATGCAAGGCCCGGGATTGTTTGTTTTGCTTGAGTTTTTAGGGAAAGAAAAAGTAATAAAAAGAATAGAAAAATCTATATTATTATTAGGAGGAAGTATATGAATAGCAATATCCAGCCTAGTGTTTATTTTGTAAATTTAGTAATTTCTCTTTCTCAAACAGGAATGATGCAATTGGGTAAAATTGTTAATCCTATGACAGGGAAAGAGGACAAAAATATTGAGCAGGCGAAAGTAACTATTGGGGTGTTAGAAATGTTGAAGGAAAAAACAACAGGAAATTTGACTAAAGAAGAAGAAAAAATGATAGCGGAGGTTGTTTCTAATCTTCAGTTGAATTATGTAGATGAAATAAATAAAGCTACCACTAAAATTGAGGAAGAAGAAGAGCAAAAAGATAAAGCCCAGGAACAGAAAAAAGAACAAACGGAAGGGTCTTCTCCTAAGAAAGAAGAGAACCCTGTAGTAGAATAATAAAAATAAATAGATAATGCCCGGTGATGTAATTGGCAACACACGTGATTCTGGTTCACGCTAGTCCAGGTCCGAGTCCTGGCCGGGCAGTTTCTTTTTAGGGGGGACGAAGTCCCCCCTAAAAAGAAACAGTTTGTCTTCAGGCGAGAGACACGTGAGTTTATCCTGAGGAGCCCATTCGGCTTCGCTCTCAGGATAAACTCAGCGACGAAGGAAGTCCTGGCCGGGAAATATTTTTATCCCCTTCGTCACTAATACACTTTAAATTTTTAAAGTTAACAAGTAAAAATCCCCTTTATTATGATTATAAGTTTTTACCTTGACACTAAAATAAAATAAAAATATAATTAAAAACAATGAGCGACTCTTTGCGTAAAGAATAATAGTAAAAAAAAGAAAAGAGAAATAAACGGAACTTTATTTAAAAATTCAAAAAAAAAGGCTTTAAAAACACATTTTTCAACGAATTAAAACTTTAAACAATATCCTTTATATTTTTTTGTTTCTCATGATATATATAAAACAATTTGTAAAAAAATTTGAAATATTAATTTTCTAATAAAATAAACTATGTCAAAAATAAAAGACTTACCAAAACATAAACGGCCCAGAGAAAAACTATCTAAAAAGGGAGCGGAAAACTTAAATAATGCTGAACTTTTGGCAATCCTTATTCGTACCGGTCGGGCAGGCAAGAGTGCTTTAGACATTGCCAGGGAAACTTTGAAAAAGTATCCTCTATCAAAACTTTTAGCCGTTACTAAAGATGAACTGACCAGTATTAAAGGATTAGAAGATACCAAAGTTATTACTATAAAGGCTGCTTTGGAGCTTGGCAGCCGTGCAGTTGGTTCATTTAATGATTCTCTTCCCACCCTTGATTCCGTGAGAGACACTCTTGTCCAACTTGTTGATTTGAGAGGTAAGCAAAAAGAATATTTTATGGTGCTATATCTCAATGCTCGGAAACAACTCGTTCATAAAGAAATTATTTCTATCGGCACATTAACGGAAACATTAGTGCATCCACGCGAAGTATTTGAACCGGCCATACGCTATTTTACATCCTCAGTCATATTGGCTCACAATCATCCATCAAAAAATACGGAAGTGTCTGATGAGGATATCAGGCTTACTGAAAAATTGATCCAATCGGGCACTATTCTTGATATTGAAGTGCTTGATCATATAATCATCACTGATGATAGTTATATCAGTTTTAAGGAGAAAAGATTACTTTTTAAGTAAAATAAAATTATGTCACAATTAAAAAACATTGAAGCAATTGAAAAAAGACTTTGGATTGCGGCGGATATGCTTCGAGCAAATTCTCATTATGCCAGTAATCAATATTTTATGCCGGTGATGGGTTTGGTTTTCTTGCGACATGCTTATAGTCGTTATTTGTCGGTAAAAGATGAAATCATTGCCAGTTTACCGATACGCGGGGGCAAAACCCCGGAATTGAAGAAAAAGGATTTCAGTAAAAAATCCGCGATTTTTTTACAATCCAAAGCTCAATTTGATTATTTTGTGGGGTTGAAAGACAGTGATGACCGCGCAAAGGCCATTATTGATGCGATGGAATCAATTGAAGGCGATTATGAAACCCTGCGTGGTGTGTTGCCAAAAAAAGAATACCGCGAGTTGGATAATGAAATATTGGGCCAACTGCTACGGGCGTTAAACCCTGAAGAATTAAAGAGGATTACCGGTGATGTATTTGGCCGAATTTATGAATATTTTCTCACTCAGTTTGCTGATCAAAAAGCTCATGACGGCGGAGAGTTTTTTACGCCGGTTTCGCTGGTATCGCTCATCGCTAATGTTCTTGAGCCAAAAAAAGGCACCGTGCTTGACCCTGCCTGCGGTAGTGGTGGAATGTTTGTCCAAAGTGCTCGTTTTGTAGAGAATCTTCATCAAAATCCTACCGATAAATTAAATTTTTATGGACTAGAAAAAAATGAAATTACCATTGATCTGGCTAAGATGAACCTGGCGGTGCATGGCTTGGTGGGTGATATCAAAAAAGCAATAAGCTACTACGAAGACCCGCATAACTTGTATAAAAAAGCCGACTTTGTAATGGCTAATCCACCGTTTAATGTGGATGAAATTGATGCGGACAAAATAAAAAACGACCCCCGTTTGCCCTTTGGCTTACCCGGAGTGAATAAGAAAGGCAAAGTCAGTAACGGCAACTATGTCTGGATTAGTTATTTTTACAGTTACTTAACCGAACAGGGCAGAGCCGGTTTTGTTATGTCGTCACAAGCATCAAGTGCGGGAAATAATGAAGCAAAAGTACGTAAGAAACTGATTGATACCGGTCATGTGGACATCATGATTGCCATTCGTTCCAACTTTTTTTATACTCGAACTGTACCATGTGAATTGTGGTTTTTTAATAAAGCAAAATCAAAAGAACATAAAGACAAAGTATTAATGATTGACGTTCGCAACATTTTCCGTAAGGTAACGAGAAAGATTTATGATTTCAGTCCGGAACAATTGCAAAACATCCTTTCTATCATCTGGCTTTATCGGGGTGAAACCAAGCGTTTTCATGACTTGGTAATGAATTATATTTCTGCCATGCTCAATGAAACTGTGCAATGTATCACTCCCGTGCACGACTATGAAACCGTTTTTGTTAAATTAAATCAAGAGCTTCAGCCGTTTTTTTGGCTGCAATTCCTAAAGACGGAAAACAAGCAGAAACATTAAAAGAGTTAACTGACTGTTTAAAAGCTTACACGAGCGGAAGCCAGGCATTTGCCAAACTGGCGCAAGAAAAAAGCACATGGTGGAAAAAGCAAAACAAAGACAATATTGAGACGCAAAATTTTGCGTCTCTACAAAAAGAATTGGAACCGCTTGCCGAGGAAAACAATAAACTAATCAAAGAAGCCGAATTGATGTATCGTTTGATTAACCGCTTGATTGATGTGTGCCTCAATACATATAACGCCAAAGAAAGCGATAAGTGGAATACGCGAGAGATTTCTAACATCAAAAAACAAGTCGAAGAGGCGCGCGACATGGCGGTGAAGCAATTGAAATTCGCTCGCTATTTTCATCATCAAGCCGAATGGCTCATGGAACGATTCCCGGGAGAAAAATTGCGCGATGTGGAGGGGTTGGTAAGGCTGGTGGATAAAGCCGAGCTTAAAGAGAACGACTGGAGTCTGACACCGGGCAGATATGTAGGAGTGGTACCGGAGGAAGAAGACCTGGACTTTGATTTTAAAGAGACCATGAGGACAATTCATGACGAATTGGAAGGTTTGAACGAACAAGCTGGGAATTTAGCAAAAAAGATTAGTGAGAATTTTAGGAAGTTGGGAATATGAAATTAATTAATCGAAAATTAGGTGACGGAATTCATATTAAGCATGGATTTGCATTTCTTGGGGAGCATTTTTCTGATCAAGGAAAGTACATTCTTTTAACACCTGGAAATTTTTATGAAAAGGGTGGATTTAAATCAAGGCCTGAAAAAGACCGATACTATATCGGGACGTTTCCTAACGATTATTTATTAAAAAAAGACGATCTCATCATTGCCATGACAGAGCAGGGGCCGGGTTTATTAGGAAGTTCAGCATTTATCCCGGAGGATAATAAATATCTTCATAATCAAAGACTGGGGCTTGTAGAAGAGATTAAAAAAGATATCTTTGATAAGAAATATCTTTATCATCTTTTTAATTCTCGAGGTGTTAGAAGTCATATCTATGGTAGTGCTACTGGAACTAAGGTTCGGCACACCGCCCCTGTCAGAATATATAAAGTTAATGTTTTAGTTCCTGATGTAGTAAAACAAAAAGAAATATCATCTATTATAGAGAATTACAGTCAACTCATTGGCACCAATCGTCGGCGAATACAGCTTTTGGAAGAATCGGCGCGGCTTTTATTTCGCGAGTGGTTTGTGTGTTTCCATTTTCCCGGACATGAAAAAGTTAAGATAGTTGATCGTGGTGGAAGGAAAATGCCTTCTGAGTGGGAATACATACCATTTACAAAAATAAAATTATTTAAAAAAGCGCCTCTTGGCGTTCAGGTGTTTACTGATATCCGTCAATATTATCAAACTTCAGAAATAGATGGCACGAGTATTACCGGGAATGGAGAAGAAGTTGATTATGAAAACAGACCGAGCCGAGCCGACATAGCACCAAGAATTAATACAGTATACTTCGCAAAAATGAAGGACACAAATAAGGTTTTGTATTTTAATAAAGGAAATACTTATTTGCTAGAAAAAGTATTGTTATCAACTGGAATGGTTGGATTTACCACAGATGAAAAATATTTAGGCTTCTTGTTTGGCCTTTTGACATCTTATGAATTTGTTCAATATAAAAATAATTTTGCAACAGGAGCCACACAAGTATCTCTTAATGATGCCAGTTTGAAAAAAATCAAAGTGTTATTGCCTGCGCTGAATTTAGTCGAGTTATATTCTGAGATTGTGAATCCTTTACTTGAAGAAAGTTCTTTATTAAGAAGCCAAAACCAAAAACTTGCCCAGTCGCGGGATTTACTTTTGCCGCGGCTGATGAGCGGTGCGATTGAGGTATAAAATTATGAAAAAGAATAAAGAGATTGCAAAACAAAACACATTTACGGAGTTTCTACTCTACACTACACCAAACGGCAATGTGAAAGTGGAGATATTTCTGCGAGATGAGAATTTGTGGCTCACACAAAAGAGAATGGCTGACCTTTTCGGTGTTGGCATACCTGCAGTAAACAAGCACCTCAAAAACATCTTTGAAAGCGGTGAGTTACGGGAAGATTCAGTTATTTCCATTTTGGAAATAACTGCTGAAGACGGAAAAAAATATTTCACCAAATTTTACAATTTAGATACCATTATTTCCGTTGGCTACCGGGTAAATTCAAGGAAGGCGACGCGTTTTCGCATCTGGGCGACTCAAGTTCTCAAAGAATATATCATCAAAGGTTTTGTTATGGATGACAAGCGGCTGAAAAATCCCGTCAAGATTTTCGGCAAAGATTATTTTGAAGAGCAACTGGCGCGTATCAGGGATATCCGTTCCAGCGAACGCAGATTCTATCAAAAAATTACCGATATTTACGCTCAATGCAGCGCTGATTATGAGCCGAATGAGGAAATTACCAAACAATTTTTTGCTGCCGTGCAAAACAAACTTCATTGGGCGATAACAGGTCAAACCGCAGCTGAAATAATTTACAACAGAGTAAATAGCGGAAAAACAAATATGGGGCTCACGAACTGGAAGAATTCGCCCAAAGGAGCTATTAGAAAAACCGATGTCAGTATCGCTAAAAATTATCTCGATGAAAAAGAACTTGATGGATTAAACAGAATTATCACCATGTATCTTGATTATGCTGAAATGCAGTCGCAAAAAGGTGTTGTGATGTATATGAAGAACTGGGTAGAAAAATTAGATGCTTTTTTGCAATTCAACGAAAAAGAAATTTTACAGGATAGCGGTAAGATTAGTCATGAAATCGCGGAAGAACTTGCTTTAGAAGAGTATGGAAAATATCGGGTAATACAGGATAAAAACTATGTTTCTGATTTTGACCGCGAAGTGAAAAAATTGCTTAATTCAAAGAAGAAAAAAAGATGACTTATTTAAACGAAGATACATTAGTACAACAAACAACTATCGATTATCTGAAAAGTAAACTTGGCTGGGATTCGGTGTATGCCTATAACCAGGAAACTTTCGGGCCGGATGGTCTATTGGGCAGAAATTCTGATTGCGAAGTAGTGCTGACGCGTCATCTTAAACAAGCCCTAAAAAAGTTCAATCCCCATCTTCCTGAAATCGCTTACGATGAAGCTGTGCATCAAGTGGTAGATTACTCCCAGAGCCAGTCAATGCTTTCGTCAAACTGTGATAAATACAAATTGTTTAAAGACGGTGTGCTGGTTTCTTTTCAGGGAGAACATGGAGAGATCAAAAAAGAGCGGCTTAAGATATTTAATTTTAATGAAGCGACCAATAATCACTTTTTGGCAGTGCGCGAATTGTGGGTACAGGGAGATCTCTACCGCCGGCGTATTGATATAGCTGGGTTTGTAAACGGAATTCCTCTTTTGTTTGTAGAATGCAAAAATATTCATAAGGATCTCAGGAACGCCTATGAAAGAAACTTGGCTGATTACAAAGATACTATTCCTCATTTTTTTCATCACAACGCAATCGTCATGCTCGCCAATGGAGCAAAAGCCAAAATAGGCATTATCACCAGTTGCTACGAACATTTTCATGAGTGGAAACGCTTGTCTGAAAAAGATCCGGGTATGGTGGATATGGAAACTCTTTTGAAGGGTGTTTGCGACAAGAGAAATTTCATGGATATTTTTGAAAACTTCATTACCTATGATGATTCCAGCGGCAAACAAATAAAAGTGCTGGCAAAAAATCACCAGTATCTGGGTGTCAATCAGGTCATCAAAGCTTTGAATGATCCCAACAGAGTCAAAGGAAAACTCGGTGTTTTCTGGCATACGCAAGGAGCGGGCAAAAGTTATTCCATGGTATTTTTTACCACCAAGGTGCATCGTAAAATCGGGGGTAATTATACATTTTTAATATGCACTGATCGGGATGATCTGGATACGCAAATATACAAAACCTTTGCCGGATGCGGTGTGGCCGATAACGACAGAACACCATGCCGACCGAGTAGTGGCAAACATTTGGCAGAACTCATGAGTCATCACAAGGCTTATGTCTTTACCACGATTCAAAAATTCAATCAGGAAATAGATCCGGATGAAGGTTATACTAAACGCAATGATATTATTGTGATTACCGACGAAGCGCATCGTACTCAATACGGCACTCTTGCTTTGAATATGCGTAATGCTTTACCAAATGCCAACTTTATCGGGTTTACGGGGACCCCATTATTTAAAAACGATCAAATCACAATGCAGGTCTTTGGCAATTATGTTTCTACTTATGATTTTCAGCGGGCGGTAGAAGATAAAGCGACTGTACCGCTTTATTACGATTCGCGGGGTGATACCTTGGGTGTAGCCACTAATGATATCAATGAGCGTATTGCTGAAAAACTGGAACAAATTGAAATTGATGATATTGATGTAAGTCAGAGACTGGAAAGAGAGCTGAAGAGGGACTATCACATTATCACCGCGGAAAAGCGGTTGAACCAAATTGCCAAGGATTTTGTCGAGCACTACACCACTTCCTGGGAAATCGGCAAGGCGATGTTTGTGTGCATAGATAAATTAACCTGTGTGCGGATGTATGAATTGATCAAACAATATTGGGATCAAAAAGCAGAAGAAATAGAAGAATCCTGGAAAATGGCTGTGGGAGAAGAAAAGGATCATTTTTTCAATCAGCTTATCTGGATGAAAGAGAATAGGATGGCTGTGATTGTGAGTGAAGAGCAAGGAGAGGTCGAGAAATTTAGAAAATGGGGTTTCGATATCACTCCGCACCGGCGACTTATTAAGAATGGCTTTGAACTCTCCGATGGAACGCGAATTGATGTGGCTGCTGCTTTTAAAAAAGAGGAACACCCATTTAGAATTGCGATAGTCTGCGCGATGTGGTTAACAGGGTTTGATGTGCCGAGTTTGGCAAATCTCTATTTAGACAAACCGCTCAAAGCCCATACGCTGATGCAGGCGATTGCCCGCGCCAACAGAGTAAACGGCGATAAAAATAACGGTCTTATTATTGATTATTGCGGTATTCTTAAAAATCTACGCAAAGCACTTGCTACTTTTACCGGCACAGACGATACAGGCAGAACAGGTGGATTGGGACCGGACGAACTGGATCCAACCAGAACCAAAGAAGAATTACTCGAAGACTTAAAACAAGTGATTGGTTTGGCAAGTGATTTTCTTTATAAGCGAAAAGTGTCGCTTGATGCAATTATCAACACAAGTGGATTTGAGAGAAACAAGATGATTGTATTGGCCAAAGAAGCAGTGAACGAAAATGATGAAACCAGAAAGAAGTTTGAGGTAATGTGCCGCGAAGTATTTATTAAATTCAAAGCGTGTTTAACAATTCCCGGAGTAAATGCTTGCCGCAACCAGTATAACGCTATAAATATCATTTACAAAAGTCTACAAAAAGACCGCGATCAAGCAGATATTAGCGATATCATTAAACAATTACATGAAGTTATTGATAAGGCGATTATTGTTATGCCGGACAGAGCCAAAGTGCCTAATAAGCCGTATGATATTAGCAAAATCAACTTTAAACGATTGCGGGAAGAATTTGAAAATGCTAAAACTAAAAATACCACTGTGCAAAGCCTTAAAAGCGTAATCGAGAAAAAAATGGAACGGCTCATCCAAAGAAATCCGCTTCGGACAAACTTCCAAGAACATTATGAAAAGATAATTGATGAATATAATAAAGAAAAAGATCGCCAAAACATAGAAGCTATCTTTGAGGCGTTATTGAAGTTTATGCAAGAGTTAGACGAGGAAGAAAGCCGAGCAATGCGCGAGGGGTTGGATGAGGAAACGCTGGCTATTTATGACCTTTTGGTAAAACCAGATTTGAAACCCCAGGAAATCCAAAAGATAAAGAAGATAGCCAAAGAACTGCTAAAAACACTGAAAGGAAAATTGAAGAATCTGTATAAGTGGCAAGAGAAAGAGCCAACAAGAGATGCCGTAAAAGTATTAATACGAAATTTCTTGTGGGACGAAAAAACAGGATTACCTGTAGATAGTTATATTAAAAGCGATGTAGATAAAAAAACCGAAGCTGTTTTTTATCATGTATATCGGGCATATCCGACAGTACCGTCGCCATATTATACAAGCGTGGGTAATTGATTTGTAAGAAACTTCTCCCTCAGGAGTTGAATAAGTGAGTTTGTTCTGAGGAGCAGAGCAACGAAGTAAGTACTGTCTTAAAACATATCTGTTTTTGCTAAAATTTGCTATATCGTTCAAAATACATTTTTCCTTTATTATTTGGTTATATTTTTATTTTTTTGTTTTGTCTTTATTTTTTATTTTTTATTTTTTTGTCTGTTATCTGTAATCTATGGACTGTGGACTATGGACTTTAGTTTCTTTTTAATCTGTGGACTATCGACTGCTGAAGCGGAGCGGAAGTTTCGCCAGTCAGTAAGGCTGGAACGGGGAAAATAAAGGCAGAATATGTTTCTCTCTAGACGCATAATTTTACCCTTCGGGCACGCAAAAACAAGCTAAAAATGAAAAACTCGCTTTGCTCAAACAGTTCCATTTTTTTAACGCTTGTTTCTGCTAAAATTTGCTATATCGTTCGAAACACATTTTACCTTTATTTTTTTGTTTTGAATTTTGGATTTTGAATTTAGAATTTGCCTGTCTCGCTAATCTTTAAAGCGGATTTAGGATTTAGTATTTGTCTTTTATCTGTAATCTATGGATTGTCTTTTAACTGTCTTTTATCTTTTTACTTTGTGCCTGTCTTTGTCTTTGTTTTTTTGTAGTTAACTAATAACTAATAACTAATAACTTATAACTGTAGTTTCCGTGCCTTGATGCCTTTGTGCCTATCTTTGTCTTTTGTCCGTAATCTATGGACTATCGACTGTGGACTATGGACTTTTGTCTTTATCTTTTTGTGGCTGCACTTTGTATATGTAGTGCAACATTATGAAGAATCGTATAAATTGTTATACCCAAAAAGGTATACTGTTTTTATTTTTATTTTAAATTATACCCTTTAAGGTGTGAAATTTTACTAAAAGATTTAAAATATAACCGAAAGGGTATATCTTTTTTATTTTTGACTTGACATTATACCCTTTAAAGTATATAATTATGTACTGAATGCGTAGGGGCGACATTGGTTGTTCGAAAAACTAATAAGCAAAAAGGAAACAAAATGGAAATAGGAAAAAAAATAAGCGAATTAAGAAAAATGGCAAAATTGACACAAGTTGAATTTGCTGAAAGGGTGGGGGTTGGATTGCGTTTCATTAGAGATTTAGAACAAGGCAAATCTACCGTGAGACTGGATAAAGTAAATCAAGTCCTTGAATTTCTTGGCTATCACCTTGAGGTTATTAGAAATGAAAAAGAATAAATTCAGAAAAGCCATTGTTTTATTCAAAAATGAAAAAGCAGGCATATTAGAAGAAATAGAAAATGGGTATAAATTTACTTATGATAAGGAATTTATCAAAAACAAAATATCAATCTCTATTTCCTTGCCGATAAAAAAATGTTCCTATGAAAGCAATAGCTTATTTCCTTTTTTTACCGGTCTTCTGCCGGAAGGATGGTATCTTGATATTGTTTGCGCAACCTTAAAAATAGATAAAAAAGATACTTTTGGCCTTCTGCTTGGTACATGTAAAGATACAATGGGTGCTGTTATGATAAAGGAGCTCGAATAAAAGTGAACCGATGTTTTTTTTGTGGTAAAAAAGTTGAAGAAAAAGAAATGCTTCATTATCCATGTTTAAAAAAACTCTTTGGAGTAAACTATTTACCAAAAATAGATTTTTCTCTTAGAGAAGTTTCATTAAAAGCTCAAAAAATGGCAGGAAAAATATCAATGTCCGGCGTTCAACCAAAACTTTCAATGAGATTGAATCGGAAAAACAGAGAAATGGAAATGGTGGCTGAAGGAGGGGAATATATTCTAAAACCTCAGACTGAAACATTTCCAAACCTCCCTCAAAATGAGAATTTATGTATGACTATTGCCTCAAGCGTGGGAATAGCGGTTCTTCCTCATACTCTTATCAGATTAAAAGATGGTAGTTGGTCATATATTGTAAAAAGATTTGATAGAATTAAAGGTAAAAAGATACATCAAGAGGATCTTTTGCAGGTTCTTGGAAAAGAAGATAAATATAAGGGTTCTTTAGAGGAAATTGGAAAGAAATTAAAACAAATTTCGGAATTTCCAGGTCTGGATATACAACTTTTTTTTGAAAGGGCAGTCTTTTTCTTTATTATAGGAAACGGCGATGCACACTTAAAAAATTTCTCAATAATTTATGATGAAGCCGGACACGTTCGGCTTTCTTTAGCCTATGATATTGCCTCTTCTAAATTAGTTATGCCTGATGAAGAAGATTTAGCTCTATCGATGAATGGAAAAAAGAATAAGATTATCGGTAAAGATTTTGATATATTGGCAGATTACTTGAAAATTCCAGCTAAAATAAGTAATAAAAAATTTTTAGATAAGGAAAACCTTATTAGAAATATTATAAAAGATTCGATATTAGAAGATATCGAAAAGAAGAGATTAATAGATATAGTAAGCGAGAGATTTTCCAGGTTAAGAAAATAATATATCTACATAAAACTTTTAAGGAGAAAAATTGTGGCAACACATTATCAGGAATATGATGTAATTGTAATAGGAGCCGGTCATGCCGGTTGTGAGGCAGCTTTGGCCAGCAGCAGGATAGGTTGTTCTACCCTTATTTTAACTATGAATCTGGATACTATTGGGGCAATGTCTTGTAATCCGGCTATTGGTGGTTTAGCCAAAGGGCAATTAGTAAAAGAAATAGATGTGCTGGGTGGAGAAATGGGTAAGGCCATTGATTGGGCGGGAATCCAATTTCGTCGACTGAATACCAGCAAGGGTCCTGCCGTACGCTCTTCCCGGGCACAAGCAGACAAACAAAAATATATGTTATATATGAAGAAGGTTTTGGAAAATCAGTCCAACCTGGATTTAAAACAGGGAATGGCAGAAAAAATTTTAGTAAAAAATAATACTGTTTGGGGAGTAGAAACAAAAATAGGAGAAAAAATAAAAGGGAAAATGATAGTGGTTAGTCCCGGAACATTTCTTAGAGGATTGATTCATATTGGATTTAATCATTTTCCCGGAGGAAGAATGGGAGAAGCCGCTGCCGGCGGGCTTACTAACAGTCTTAAAAATATGGGGTTTAAAATAGGAAGATTTAAAACAGGTACCTGTCCTCGTTTAGATAAAAGAAGTATTAATTTTTCTAAATTAAAGATTCAATATGGAGATGATCCCCCTTTCCCTTTTTCTTTTTCTACCAAAAGAATAACACAAAAACAGATTCCCTGTTATATGACCTATACTAATCCGCAGGTGCATCAAATTATTAGAAATTCTTTGGACAGGTCTCCTCTTTATTCGGGAATAATAAAAGCTACAGGAGTAAGATATTGCCCTTCCATTGAAGATAAAATAGTTAAATTTTATGATAAAGAAAGGCACCAGATTTTTTTGGAACCGGAAGGAATAAATACAATAGAGGTTTATCCTAATGGTTTAGCTACCAGTTTGCCAATAGATGTTCAGGTAGAAATTGTGCATGCGATTGAAGGTTTGGAAAAAGCAAAAATACTGCGGCCGGGGTATGGAATTGAGCATGATTATGTTTATCCTACACAACTAAAACCGAGTTTGGAAACAAAGGGGGTAGAAAATCTTTTTTTAGCCGGACAAATTAACGGGACTACCGGATATGAAGAAGCAGCAGCACAGGGACTTATTGCCGGGATAAATGCTACCCGGAAAATTAAAGGCCGGGAGCCTATTATTATTGACCGTTCACAGGGATATATTGGAGTGCTTATTGATGATTTGGTTACAAAGGGAACAAATGAACCTTACCGGATGTTTACTTCCCGGGCGGAATATAGACTTGTATTGCGGGAGGATAATGCGGATTTACGCTTAACGGAAATAGGGCATAAAATTGGATTGGTTAATGGAAGAAAAAATAAAAAAATTTTAAAAAAGAAAGAAGTAATTAATAAGGAATTAGGCCGAATTAGAAAAACCAGGGTAAGTCCTACGGAAGAAATAAATAAAAAAATAAAGAGCTGGGGAAGTAGTATTATAGAACGGACAGTAAGTGTGGAGGAATTGTTAAAAAGGCCTGAAGTTTCCTATTACAAATTAATGGAATTGACAAAATATTTTGACAATAAAATTACATCGGAAGTGGCTTTTCAGGTAGAAATAGAGACGAAATATCAGGGTTATATTAAAAGACAACTTAAGGAAATAGAAAAATTTCGTAAAATAGAAGAAATAAAAATTCCTCCCAATTTGGAATTTTCCTCTGTTCCCGGACTTTCCCGGGAAGTAAAAGAGAAATTATCTGCTTTTAATCCTGTTTCGTTAGGTCAGGCTTCGCGTATTTCAGGAATTACCCCGGCGGCTATATCTATTTTGAGAGTTTATTTGAAGAGCAGGAAAATGAAAAGAAAACCTTGACAGGTAATAATAAAAAACAAAATAAATAAAAAAATGGAAAATAGTTATATTAGTATTTGAGAGAGTTCTTTTAAAATGAATTGAATATCAAAAGGCTTGGAATAGAAATTTATTACACCATTGGATTTGAGCTGGTCGATAGCGTTAGGGGTCATTGCTTTTCCCGAAACAACAATAATAGGGAAGGGTTTATCTTTTTCAATAGAATTAAATCTTTGAATAAAATCTTCTCCTTTTTCCCATGGTAGGATAAGGTCCATTATTAATAAATCCGGAGGGGAAGAAAGAACATAGCTTAGAAGTCCCTCACAATTCGGAAAAGTTTCTACCGTGTATCCTTCCATAGTTAATATATCTTGAAATATTTCCCTAATTTTCGCTTCGTCGTCAACAACGAAAATCTTTTTTTTCGAATTTTCTTGCATAGCATTCATTGTTTTTTCTCCTGAGGACATACAAACAGCACATTTTATTAAGAGTTTATTCAATGTTTCCCAAAACCACTTATATTATACCAAAATTATCCTTTTGTTGTCAACATTCCCTTTTGTCCCAAATTCCGATATAGGTTTTAGGCTTCGGCCAAATCAGCCAATTATGCTGAAAAAATTTATTAATTACTTCAATTGTATAGTTTTATCGGGAAGATAACAA
>JAUVLC010000101.1 GCA_030595925.1 Clostridia bacterium
ACTGCATGATATTGATGATATGCGGCTATTTTCTTTAATAAACTATGTTGTTCCTGCTCAAAAACTACGAAATGCTGTATTAAATCAACAAAAATATTTTTTTGTAACATTCCCCTGATAAGCACTTCTATCTCCGTAATACCAACAGAAGCTTTTTCAATGCCGTCAATGGTTTTCCATGGTAAAAACCATTCCCGATTTGAGGTGATTGTTCCTGCTTTCGCTTTGAAGCCATCACTGATAATTAAAACCTCGTTATAATTAAACAAAGAAGGAATCTGTGATTTGTAAGTCTCAAATTGATTAAAAGCGGTCATTATAGTTGCATTTTCATCAACAGGATTTTTAAGCTCAATAACAGCTAAAGGAATACCATTAACGAATAAAACTATATCCGGCCGTCTATTATGATTGTTTTCAATAACGGTAAATTGGTTAATTGCTAAAAACTCGTTATTCTTTGGCTCATTAAAATCCATTAACCAAACTTTATCTCCCCGCATACCTGCCTCCGGCGTATGCGGAGATAAATCATTCACCTGCGCCGATTTATCGGCAGGCAGGCGATATTCAACATCAACCCCGTCAACAAGCATTCTATGAAACCGTCTATTATTCACCACCAAATCAGGGCTTTCATTACGCAATAAAAGCTTGATTGCTTCTTCCCTGGTTTCCTGTGGAATATCCGGATTTAATGTATCAATAGCCCTTCGCAACCTATCTATTAAAATAACCTCTGAATAAGCTGAACGTTCAGGACTTGCCTGCGCATGCACCAAAGGCAGGCATGCATGTAGGTCCGAAGCAATATCTCCCTGCACTTCGTGTGGAGATAAATCCGGTCCAAAAATAACTTCATATCCTAAGTCCGAAAGGATATCTAATGTTATTTGTTCAATTTCTGATTCGGTGATTATTTTTTGCATAAAAAATCCTTCGTAATAAAAAACTTGATAGATTTAAATAAGAATGTTATAATTTAATTGGTCGGTTGCTCGCAAGAGCTAGTCTACCTCTCGACGATGTAGATATCCGATAAGGAAATCGACCCCATTTTTTCGCATCCCTGCAATAAATCCCAATCATTTCTGCTGGTATCCGGCAAACAAATTAAGCCTTTACCAAATAACTATTAAGGAAACCTCTAACACAAATTTTATCTTATTTTACTAAAAACATCTTTATATTCTAAATATGAAAAGATATCTGACGTTATTTGTTCAATTTTTAATTCGCTAATACTATTGCACATCTCTTTTCGCATCTATTATAATGATGAAAAATTCCATGTCGGTTTATTCTCTTGATCGTAATACATAGAAACTTTTATGTGTCCCTCCTGCCTTGTTGTAAGCGTATATCTTTTTTCTCCATTAATAGTTACTCCTTGAGCAAAATCAGGGCTTGAATAACCTTGCGCAATATTTGGGTCTCTTTTCTGCACAGAAATTAATGTCAAGTATGGCTTACCTATCTTCTCAGTCCATAACGAAGTAAAACCTTCTTTATGCCCATGATGAGGTGCTATCAATAAGTCTGTACCACTTGCAGCTTTTTTAAATTCGCTATTTGTTATAAAATTATTCATTGCATCACTATGTAAATCTCCTGGGATTGCTATTTTAAATGAATTCCATTTGTAAATAAAAAACAGACTGGAATTATTTATGTATGAAGAATTTCCATAAATCTGCTTTGCTTTTTCTGGTGTATGTCTCCAATACTTCAAGCTGGCATTCCCTAAATAGTTTCCTCTTCTGGCTTGATTGATGTATCTGACATAAGCTCTTAAATTAGGACAAAGTTCTTTTCTCTCGCGATATTCAACATCTTTCCAGTCATAGTCCTGAACTTCAACATAAGATGGCCGTTGATTACTACTGATAACACGGTCAATATCTCTTATATGATCGCCATGCGGATGTGTAATGTAAAGAATGTCCGGATAAAGGTTCATTGTATATAGCAAATAATCAACCGGACTGAAGTCATCACTGCACCCCAAGTCAATCAATGAAACATAATTTTCCGGTCTTTCTATTAAGGCAACCGATAAGCCATGCCCTACATCAAAAATAATTAGTTCTAACTTATCCATATTGCTGCAACCTCGCCAATAATTTCATTGGATCTTTCTCTAAATATACGGCAGGAGATCCACCTGTCCCTTGAAAAGTTATTAACATATGATGTCCATTTCTAGTACTTACAGAATATTGATGTTGCATATTACCTTCAATACAGACATCCAAACCCTTAGCCCCCTCTTCCGATTGATATCGATTGTCAACTTTTCCATCAGTCTCATTAAGATGCCTCTTTTCAGAAATAACAACTAAGTCAGGTTTGTTATTTTTAATAGCTTCATACAAATTTTCAGAAAAACCCGATTCCAAACCATGGTGAGGTGCAACTAAAACAGAAAGACCGTGAGATTTCAATAAAGACTCTAACGATGGCTGATTATTACAAACATCGTGCCAATTAGGATGTTTTCTACTATTTTGTCTATCAAAAATTGTATAACGTTTTTCTAACCCTTTGTTTTCACCCAATAAATGTTTTAAAACATCTGGGGTTATATCTCCAGGAATCAATAATGTATGTTTTCCGTGACGATAGAAAAGAACAAAACTTAAACCATTTCCATAATCGTGATCATTCTCGGGATGAATCTCATTAACAACAGGTGGACGGACATAGAAAATCCCATATTCCAAATTTGGAATAGATCTTGGAGAATTGTAACAAATTGTTTGTAAGGGCAAGTTCCTTTTCTTTCCAGCATATAAATCCCTATAGATTTTAATTTTATTATCACTCCCTTCTGGGTTTTTTATCCGCCCCCAATCAACTATTTCAGATTTTGCAGAGCCTTCTGTCTTATCATGGGGACAAGTATGAAGTGACGAACAAAAAACTGATTTATTTCCGTTAGTTGGCAATAAACAACCTATTTCTGAAACATGATCAGCATGAGGGTGGGAAATTATAGTTTGTGCTATTTTAAAGTCCTTATATTTATCAAGGTATGGCAGGAGATGTTTCTGTAAAAATTTCGTAGGACTGAAATCCTGACTAGATCCGAAATCATACATAATTCCTTGATTTAAGCCAGAGCGAATAAAAATACTCATCCCTCGGCCAACATTAAAAATCCATATGTGACTTTGTAATGACTGTGCCCATTCGGGTATTTTACTCATATTCGTAATCTCCATTTAACGATAAAATTACTTGCCAAAAACTGCCTTGGACGTTGATTTGTTTTCTCTCGTGCACAAGTATATAATTCCAAAAAGCAGCTGGACTAAAAACAACAACCCCGTCCAAATAATGATTATACACATCTTTTGTTTTCCTAAATAAAGGATTACTCCCAGCAAGAACGCATTTAATAATGCTATCAAATACATCCAGCAAGATTGGGAACTCAACCAATTAAAAAATGGAGGCTGAGAATAATTTGTATACATCCCACTTTTATTCTCAAAGCCTAACGGTTTAAATGAAAGAAAGAGTTTCCTCTGTTCATTGACATAACGCATACAGCAAACAAAATAAACTCGATTCCTCACTACAAGAAAAAACATTAAAATCCCAAAAATCAAACCTATTACAAGTCCTACAACTAGAGCTATTGTCAAATCAATATTTTTTTCTAAACAGAACTTATAGATTCCTAAAGCCAAACCCGCAATAGTTGTATAAAAAGTAGCTAAAAATTTAAAGATATTTACAACTTGTGCATCATAATATCTAACCTGTTCAAAACATTGATTAAAGTCACTTTCTAAAAATCTTATTGATTCTTTTGTTTGAAATGAAATCTCTTTCTCATTCATGTTAATCCCCCCTTTCTACTCTAATTTTTCCAGACATAAGCTTTGGAAGAAGAGTGTCGCAAATTGTTGTTAAATTTAAAATTTCAAAACAATTTAAGGTTATTTTATCAAATAAAGGCTTTACAATTTCTAAATATTCTATAATTACTTTCTCTTCAGGAATCAATAAAAGTGAATTATTAATATTAGCCTTATTAATATGTTGCTGTGCCCCTCCAGTCTGCCAGGAAAGAATATCTTCAATAATATTCTTTATCCAAAAATAAATGTATTCTGAGAATATCTTTTCAGATTCTAAAATACCAACAACAGATTGATTTGAACAACTTTCAATTTCTAGTAAGCTAATTTTGCCAAGAGTTGCTCCTGTTATTGCAATAACAACTGTTTTTTTTGGTAGTAATTTTGTAGCGGAGTTATTTAATCCTTCTTGGGTTATATATTCTGAAGGTTTAATAATTCTAAATTCATTTATCTTTCCAGAATTAATCCACGGAATATTTCCTTTTTTCCAATACTTTTCCACTGCTCGGTCTGGTGTTCCGCCAAGTACCGTTTTTAATTCTTTCCCTATTCTTGATATATGCCACCCCTCAGGTATCTTTCCCTTCTCCGATTCAACTATCCTACTGCCATTTGATTTATATGGTTTACCTTTTTCGTTAGGAAACTCAAAATCAATAAACCAATGTTTAAAAATCACCTGAGCGATTTGCTCAAGGGTTTTATTCATTTGATGATTAAGCTCAATCTTTGCATCCAAATCAGAAAGAATTTTGGCAATGGTACGTTGTTCATTAATATTTTTTGGGATTAAGGTTTGTATTGAATTAAGAATACCTTGATTCAATAATGGTTGTCCAGAACCAGATCTATGCTTATTTAAATTGAGGTTTCGCAAAAGGTAATATAAAAATTGAGAATCATGATTTTTTTTAGCTGTCCCAACAATCGCATTGTCGGTCACCCAGCATTTATAATCCGAATAATAAATACTACCACAATAACTGCCAACTCTTCCTATTATTACAGTAGCATTGTCTGCATTAAACTTGTCGGAATAGCCGATTATACCATTTGACCCAAAAACAGGACAAGAGGCTTTTTCACTTCGAGCCGGAGAACTTTTCCCATTTTTAAAATAAGCAATATCCTTAAGGTTACATTGGGTCCACCCCTCAGGAATCAATCCAATTTCTGTTTTTTTAAATTTATTCTTTTGGGTAATGGGAATTATTTCGTATCGTTTTTCGATATTTTTTTTAAATTCCGGGGATATCTCATTCCAATCGAGTATCTCCACGCGAAAAGAAAGTTCAGATTCCACAAAATCTTCTTTCAAGGCAAAAAGTATTTTTTGCGGTAATTTTTTTTTGTCTACAATTACAAGATCAAGGTCGGAATAATCTTTTGCTGTCCATGTAACACGCGAACCAAACGCACGGACTTCGCAATCAGGTACATGCTGACGCAGTATTTTTTGAATAATTTCTAACTGATGAGGAGAAACATCAATCATTCTTAGCCTCTAATCTTTGCAATAATATTCTGGCATCCTTTGCAAAACAGATTGCTGCTTCATATACTGTTTCCGCTTTTTCCCCATCGTAGGTATGTGTGGTTTTATTACGCTCTTCATTATATTTAAACCATGCCTCCACATCGTTAATAAGCCGACTTTCTGCGGAAAGTCTAAAAAGCTCTTTCCTGGTTATTCCATCAACGGATTCCCCACTAACATTATTTTCAAGCCATCGTTTCATAAATTTCCAGCACAATTCATAAGCTACTTCAAACTTTTGTATCACACCGGATTTCAAGGTTTCTTTGTCATTCTTATTAAGCGATTCGTTATATTGATTGTCAAAACATGAATTAATCGAATTATCTAACAATTCAATCGCTTTTTGTAAACTGCTCAAATCTAATGCCATTTTTGTTTCCTCATAGATATCATATAAAACCCCTTTTCTGTTAGAGTTTAAAATGTGACGCTGGATGTTCACATTTTAAAAAACTATTGACAAAAAAAAGAGCAAGTTTTAGATTTCATAAATTATACCAATAAATTTAATAACACTTTAATCATTGTATTTTTTTCCGATGGTCTACTCGCTGCAATCATGAGTGTTAAAGCAACGAGAGCATTATCATCTATCCGTTTACTTCCATCTTTACGAAGCAAAAGTCCATTACCCTGTAAAAAACAAACAAAAAGTGCAGCTGCAATACGTTTATTTCCATCCACAAAACTATGATTTTTGGTTACAAAATATAAAAGATATGCTGCTTTTTCCTCAATGGTTGAATAAACATCTTCTCCCTCAAATGTCTGATAGATTGCCCCTATTGAACTCTTAAAACTTTCATCTTTCTCCTGCCCAACAAGTGCAGACCCCTTAAACTTCTGTTTCATGGTCTTAATAATCTCTAAGGACTTCCCGTAGGTAATCTCAAATTTTGACCGTTTCGTTCCCTTTGGCACAAAAAGCCGATTGTGATCATAATCATCCAGAATATCAATCGCCCTGCTATATTCTGTAATGACCTGAATGAAACCTTTTGTTTCATTTGAGACTGTTTCAAGGCGTATAACATTAGTTAAAAGATTCAAGTACTTCTGTAACTCTTTATATTTTTTCTCGGACACTTTAAGTCTCTTTTCATTGATAGTATACCCATCAACAAAATGCTTCCTTAATACATTCGTTGCCCAAATGCGAAATTGTGTTCCCCGTTTGGAATTCACTCTATAACCAACGGAAATAATTACATCAAGATTATAAAATTGCGTTTGATAAACTTTGCCATCCTCGGCAGTATGTGCAAAATTTGCACATACTGCTTTTTTATCTAATTCCTTTGTCGTAAATATGTTACGAATATGTTTTGTAATAACGCTGCGATCTGTATTAAACAGCTTGGCCATTTGCCTTTGCGCAAGCCATACTGTCTCCTTTTCCAGTTGAACTTCTACCCTATTTTTATATAACAGAACCTCTCCCTTGAATTTTTCTTCAGATTTCATATCCCAATCCTTTTAAATTATTTTTGATTTCCTTTTCTAATTCTTTAGATTTTTTAAATTGTCCTGCAAGTTCTGAGGTTATTTTTTTCATTTTTTCTTCAAAAAGTTCACCGTCTTCTTCTTCCTCTTTTACTCCAACATATCGCCCCGGGGTTAGAATATACCCGTGTTTTTCAATTTCATTTAATTTAGCAGATTTACAAAATCCTTTTACATCCTCATATTTTTCTCCTTCTCCTCGCCAGGCATGATATGTTGAAGAAATCTTTTCAATTTCTTTATCGGTTAACTCTCTGTGTCTTCTGTCAATCATAACGCCCATATTTCTGGCATCAATAAATAATATCCGTCCTTTTCTGTCTTTGAATTTGTGATTTTTTTTGTCACGAGCAATAAACCAAAGACAGGCAGGAATCATTGTATTATAAAATAATTGACTGGGTAAAGCTACCATACAATCAACTAAATCAGATTCTATTATGTTTTTTCTTATTTCTCCTTCACCTGAAGTATTGGAAGACATTGACCCATTAGCTAACACAAAACCGGCAACGCCTGCAGGAGCTAAATGATATATGAAGTGTTGCACCCAGGAAAAATTTGCATTACCTTTTGGCGGTGTTCCATATTTCCATCGCACATCTTCTCTCAGGAGGTCTCCTTTCCAGTCGCTATCATTAAAGGGCGGATTAGCAATAACAAAATCTGCTTTTAAATCTTTATGAGCATTTTTTAAAAAGCTTCCTTCATTGTTCCAGGCGATATCTGAGTCTATGCCACGAATGGCAAGATTCATTTTACATAACCGCCAGGTGGTCTGATTAGATTCCTGACCGTATACAGAAATATTACCAACCCTGCCGCCGTGTTTTTCAACAAACTTTTCACTTTGAACAAACATACCTCCCGAACCACAACAAGGGTCAAAAACCCTCCCTTTATAAGGTTCAAGCATTGCTACAAGCAATTTAACAATACAGCGAGGTGTATAAAACTGTCCTCCCCTTTTCCCTTCTGCATCAGCAAACTGTCCTAAAAAATATTCATAAACTCTACCCAAAATATCCTTGCTTTTGTTTTCTTTGTCTCCAAGCCCAATAGTCCCAATTAAATCTATAAGTTCGCCTAATCGTTGTTTATCAAGTGCAGGACGGGAATAGATTTTGGGTAAAACCCCTTTAAGTGATGTATTGTCCTTTTCAATAGCATCCATCGCATCGTCAATTAATTTCCCAATAGTCGGTTGTTTGGCATTCTTTTGTAGATATATCCATCTGGCTTCAGGAGGAACCCAGAATATATTCCGAGATATGTATTCATCTTTATCTTCAGGATCAGACAGTTTGTCATTTAGCAATTCATTAAAAACATCATTAAATGCATCTGATATGTATTTAAGGAATATCAAACCCAATACCACATGTTTATATTCAGCGGCATCCATATTATTTCGTAATTTATCAGCCACTTTCCATAACTTTGAAGCAAATGTTAAATTACCATTTCCATTATTAGACATAAGCACTCCTTTTAAGTTTGTTTTAAGTAATTAAAAATACATCTAAACTCACAATTTATGATAATATTACTATAGTTTTTAACAAATATCAATACAATAATCAGTAATTTACCAACTTAACCCAGTTTTGTTTTTAATTTTTTCTAATATAAGTTTTCACAAGTGATAATCAAGAAATGAATAAAATTTAAAAGTTCTATTTTATTAAAATTGCTTTTTAGGTGTGGAATATAACGGGATTTAGAGGACAAAATTGACTTGGTTGACTTATCATTGCCTATTCCGGTAACTTCTACCAGTCATTCCGGTTTTAATTTACCACCTATTCCGGTTAACTTCTACCACCCATTCCGGTAACTTCTACCAGTCCAAAAGAGCAAAGTAACGATAAAAATATTTTACTATTAAAAGAG
>JAUVLC010000147.1 GCA_030595925.1 Clostridia bacterium
GCGTTTTAATAATCTACAAGTTTTGCAAGAACTGGATTCTGTTATGGAAGTGATTTATCAGGCAGTAAAAGAAAGAATGTAAAATCCCCCTAGCCCCCTTTTTCAAAGGGGGAAGAAAGAATAGTGCATTCTTTAAAAAAGGGGGGGGAGACGACGAGAACACAAAACCAAACAAATATTCTCGTTAATAAATTATACAAATTATAAACTAAATGTCAAACACTTTTGACATTACCAAAAACAACGAAAGGGAGAATTATGAAAAGATTATTTAAGCGTAAGGAACGAACGAAGAAGGAACAAAATGAGCCAGATTTTTTAACTCTGCTTCAGGAAATACAACAACATCTTGTTTTTCTGGAGAAAAAGATTGACGCCTTAAACAGTCAGCCTCAAAAAAGGAACCGTGAAAGTTCTTATAGTCACGACAGAAGCGAGAGGAAAGGTGGATTTAGAGAAAAAAGTTTTACGAAAGCAGTTTGCGCACAGTGTCATAAAGAATGTGAAGTGCCGTTTAAACCCACAGATAACCGCCCTGTATATTGTAGTGATTGTTTTTCAAAGCGTGGCGAAGGTGGTTCGTTTGAAGGCAGGTGAGATCGTAAGCCAAGAAGTGGAGGTTTTGCTCAGGAAGACCATAGTGGGCGCCATTTTGATAAGAGCCAGGGTGGGAAAAGCCGAGGGTTTGGTAAAAAAAAACCAACAAATTTCCGAAAACGTAAAGAAAAAGTATAATTAGAAGATAAAAGGGTTTCAGGTTAATTGGAACCGGGTGTAAAGAGAGGGTATATCTTGACATCTTGACAACGTCCCCAAGACGTTGTAATTCCAGGCGGACAGGTAAGTATAGCAAAAGAGAAAGGTAGAAATTTTTGTAAAGAGAAAGGGATTGAAGGGCACATATTGCAATAAATAAAATTATATAAAGTAGTATTTTAATTTAATTGTAAAAAAAACATTTCTAACAACGATTCAAAGATAATACAAACCAAATGAAAAAAATGTTTAATTATTATAGTTTGCTTATTATACGGGATGGGAAATGTTTAAAGAAAATGAAAGGGGGAGATGATAATTAAATCAGAATTTATATTCGCAAAATTTAAACAACATTTAATTTTTAGAACTTTTAATATAACAACATGTTTTATTCTGTCTCTAATTTTTTGCCTGCTATTTTCTGATACACTTTGGGCAGAATGGGTAGATGCGGATGGAACAGGCCAGGAATCAATAAATATTTACGCTCTCGCGCAGGACTCTTATGTACCTATTCTTCGTTTAGACACATCCGGAAATCCGCATATTGCCTGGATTTATATGCTTCCGGGGGTCTTTTATCATATTTATTATCTTTATTGGAACGGTTCGGCATGGGTAGATGCGGATGGAACAGGTCAGGAATCAATAAGGGTTCCCAGTTCATTCGGATATACTGTTACAAACCCTTCCCTCTCTTTAGATACATCAGGAAATCCATATATTGCCTGGAGTGAGGGTACACTATTGGATTATGATATTTGTTATCTTTATTGGAACGGTTCGGCATGGGTGGATGCGGATGGAACAGGTCAGGAATCAAAAAGGATATTCAATGACGCTTCCTGGGCTTCTGACCCTTCCCTTTATTTAGATACGTTGGGTAATCCACATATTGTCTGGTCCAATAGCGGTGAGATATATTATCTTTATTGGAACGGTTCGGCATGGGTAGATGCGGATGGAACGGGTCAGGAATCAATAAATATATCTAATAATGGAGGGGCATCTTCTACCCCTTCCCTCTTTTTAGATACATCAAGCAATCCGCATATTACCTGGAGTGATAATACACCGGGTAATTACGATATATATTATCTTAAATGGAATGGTTCGGCATGGGTAGATGCGGATGGAACGGGTCAGGAATCAATTAATATATCTAATAATGGAGGGGCATCTCAATCTCCTTCCGTTTATTTAGATACATCAGGAAATCTATATATTGCCTGGAGTGATAATACAGCGGGCAATTACGATATATATTATCTTAAATGGAATGGTTCGGCATGGGTAGATGCGGATGGAACAGGCCAGGAATCAATTAATATATCTAATAATGGAGGGGCATCTCAAGATCCTTCCGTTTATTTAGATACATCAGTAAATCTATATATTGCCTGGAGTGATAATACACCGGGCAATTACGATATATATTATCTTGAATGGAACGGTTCGGCATGGGTAGATGCGGATGGAACAGGCCAGGAATCAATTAATATATCTAATAATGGAGGGGCATCTTCTACCCCTTCCCTCTCTTTAGATACATCAGGAAATCCATATATTGCCTGGAGTGATAATACACCGGGTAATTACGAGATTTATTATCTTTATTGGAGTACGTCCACTACTTTAAGTATTTCTATAGATTCTTCTTCGTATGATTTTGGTAGCGTATTTGAAGCAAGTACCAATGTCGCTACTAGCTCAATAACAGTAACTAACAATGGTAATGTAGCTGAACGATATTCTCTACAGCTTTCTGCTCCTGCCGGCTGGACGGCAGTAACAGATACGGCACCTGGCGCAGAAGAATTCCGCTTCTGCGGCAATTTCCAGACTGCTACGGCTCAAAGCAGCCATTTTGTTATAGGGGTAAGTTCTTCTGATGCTATAGGAACGGCAATGCGAGTATCCTCTAATGCAGATTTTGGTAAGGATAACGAAGGAGAAGCGGCTAAAGGATATAATGTACCTGTTAGTGAAGAAAGATACCTATGGTTTAGATTTGAAGCACCAACAAGTACGGTTTTAACTAGTCAACAAACAATTACCGTAACCATTACCGCGGAAGAACAGCCTTAAAAGGTAACATGGATAAGATATAAGAGACATAGTTTAAAGGTTAAAAGTATGAATAGAAGAAACGAAAAGCATATTAGTGTATTTAGCGAGGATGAAAGATAAGGGACATCTTCCTATACCCCCCAAAAAAAAGGAAAATGACTATAAATTGACTGATTAATAATGTCTCTAATATTCCCCCTGAAAAGGAGTAAAAAAATGAGAAGAAAAAAGTTAAATTTTAGTGAACATAAGTGAGTGAACATAAGGGACGTTGCGTACTAACCTGACTAATTATAAATAGGAATAGATTATCTCGGTTTAAGCGGAAGCAGGTTTGAAAAAGAATTGAAAGTAAGTTCAAGTGGAATAAGCAAATTATACCGGGGAGGGGAAGAAGTAACTAAAAACGAACCAGAAGTAATACAAATAATAATTAGTTACTAAAGGACGCAACGTCCCCTATGATTTACTAAAACCTAATCAAAAGTAGCGATCAGGAAAAGATTTAAGGGCGGGTTTTTATGAAGATTCCAATGCGGATTTGGAGTGACACCTGTCCCACCTCGTAGGTGGGACAGGTTATTTTGGGGGGTTTTAAAAAATGAGCGTAGCACTTCTTTATCGTGAAGAATTAAAAAATTATGATTTTGGAGAAGGTCATCCCTTTAAAGGAGATAGATTTAAAATTTTTTTAGATTTTTTTGAAAAGAGATTTTATTCATTTAAAGGTAATTTTGAGAAAATTAAACCTCAGTTTGTGAGTGATGAGATTCTAAGATTAGTTCATAGCAAAGAATATATTGAGGCTATTAAGTGTGCTTCTCAAGGGATAGTGTTATCTAATATTTTTAAGTATGTTAGCGGAGATAATTTAAATCCCTTAACAGGCAACATCCCCAAAAATATAGAGAAAGCAGCCAGGACCATAGTGGGTGTTTCCCTATTAGCAGGAGAATTGATAGCTGAAAACAGATTTAAAAAAGCGATAGGTATTGGTGGAGGTTTGCATCATGCTAAACCAAACTATGGAGAGGGTTTTTGCTTTTATAATGATGTTGCTATCTGCATTGAAAATCTTAAGAGAAATTATAGTATTGAAAGAATCCTTCTCTTGGATACGGATGCTCATGCGGGGAATGGAACAGAAGAAATATTTTATGAAGACCCAAAGGTTTTATTTATTGATTTACATCAAGACCCTAAAACAATTTATCCCGGAACAGGTTTTATCTCAAGGATTGGTAGTGGTAAAGGGGAAGGTTTTACGGTAAATTTTCCTTTAGTACCAGGAACAAGCAATCAAGCTTACCAATACATTTTTGATAAGATAATCTTTCCCTTAGCTGAAGAATTTAAGCCACAAGTCATTATCAGATATGGGGGCTCCGATCCACATTATTTGGATGAGTTAACCAATTTAGGTTTAACTATTCAAGGATTTAGAATGATTGGGCAGAAAGTAAGAGAATTAGCGGAAGAGTTTTGTGAAGGCAAAGCAATAGACCTTATAACCTCAGGCTACAACTTAAAAATTTTACCTTTTGCCTGGGCAGCTCTAATTTCCGGGTTATTAGATTTAGATGTATTTTTAGGTGATTTAAAAGAGAGTTCTCATCCTCCTAAAGATTATAAATTAAAAGAGACCAAAGATATAGCAAGGGAATTAAAAAAGCATCTTAAAAAGTATTGGAGATGTATGGAAAAAGATAGTTAAGTGAGGAATTGGTTTATTTTAGGGGAGAGTCCACCTCAGGCGGATAAGATGAGGGTGAAATAATTCAAGGGGATAAGGGATAAATAAAACAGGCGCTGTAGTTATTTTAAGAGGAAAGAAAGGGGTCAGACCTCGAAAATAGAAAATAATTGACAAGGGGGAAACATAGGGGAGGTAGCGTAGTAACTTGACTAATTGTAAATCGCAAGCAGGTTTGGAAAAGAATTGAAAGTAAGTTCAAGTGGAATAAGCAAATTATACCGGAAAGGGATTGAGACAACTAAAAAACGAACCAAAAGTAATACAAAGAATAGCTAGTTAATAAAGGACACAGCGTTCCCTATGTCTTTAGCAATGAGCTATTTGCGCTGTAAAAATAGCGTCGAAGAAACAAGAAATTAAAAATCACTTTACCCCAAAGTTTGCAGGGAAAGATGGATGGAAGGATGGTTAAAAAAGGAAATTCACCCCGGAGGTAAAAAAGGCAAAAAAAAT
>JAUVLC010000111.1 GCA_030595925.1 Clostridia bacterium
GTATTCACCACTTTCTTTTTTAATAACAGTTTCTCTTAAGAACATTATAACCTCCTTATAAATTAGCACTATGAGTAATTATAACATTTATCAATATGAATGTCAAGATAAAAAATGGAAAAAGTTAGCACTATATAAAAAAAAATATGATTATCGGTTACAATCGAAGAGAAATAACAGATTAAGAAACATGTCTAATAAAAAAAGTGGCGAAAAAGACTTGACAAATTATTTTTTTTATGGTATATTAGCACTCGTACTACTAGAGTGCTAACGGCAAGAGAATATAAAAAGTTGCAAAAATTTTTAATATTGTTAGAGGAAAAAATGTTTTCAGGTTTACTTGATGAGCGGGAAAAAAGAATTCTTTGTATCGTTATTCAGAATTATATTCAAACTGCGCGGCCAATAGGGTCTGAAAATATTTGTAAAAATTATAATTTAAAAATTTCTTCTGCGACTTTGCGTAACATATTAGCGAATTTAGAAAAAAACGGATATTTAATGCATCCTTATACTTCGGCAGGTAGAATACCTACTGACAAAGGGTATCGTTTCTATGTAGATGATTTAGAAGAAAATAAGCAATTAAGTGTACAGGAAGAAATGCTTTTGGCTGCAGGATACAAGATAAACAAGTATGAATTAAAAGAAATGCTGATGCAGATTTCACAATTGCTTTCTCTTGTTTCACATTATACCGGTTTTGTTTTTTCTGTTTCACCGGAAAAAGTGATCTTTAAACATTTAAAGTTGATTCATTTGAGCAATAAAAAAATTTTAGCAGTATTTATTACTCAGGGTGGGTTAATTGAACATAGATTAATTCATTTGCAGTTGCCTATTAGTGTTAAAAACTTAAAAAAAATGTGTAAGATTTTAAATGATGAACTGATTGGTTTTACTATAAGAGAAGTTAGACAAGAAATTTTCAACAAAATAAAAGAACAGGGGATAGGGTATAGAGAGTTTTTGGAATTGGCTGAAAAATTGGGTGAACAAATTTTTAAAATCAAAGAAGAGCTTTATTTAGAAGGAATTCCCAATATTTTAAGTTTTAGTGAGGATGACAAAAAGGTAGAATCAATTTTTAGGCTTTTAGAAGAAAGAGAGATGCTTTCTTATCTTTTGAAAAACGAATTTAACGAAAAAGAAAAGGTAAAAGTTTTTATTGGAAATGAGAACTTGTATCCGGAGATGGATAATTGGAGTATAGTAAGTGCTGCCTATAAAACAGGTGATTGTTCTGTGGGACTATTGGGAATAATCGGACCTAAAAGGATGGAATATTCCCGAATAATTGCAGAGGTGGATTATATATCCAGGATGGCTAATAAATTATTGGAGCAAGTGGAGGAAGAATAAATGGATGAAAAGTTGAATGAAAAACAAGAGGATATGAAAGAAAGAGAAAAAGTAATTGTAGAAGAAAAATTAAGTGAATTAGAAATTTTAAGGCAATCTTTAGAGGAAAAAAAGGACTTAGCCTTAAAATATTACAACCAATTACTGTGTCTGAAAGCAGAATTCGATAATTATAGAAAAAGAATGGAAAAGGAAAAAACGGAATTGATTAAATTTGGGAATAATGACATAGTCTTGCAGTTGATTCCTATTCTGGAGGACATTGAAAAAGCACAGGCGGTAATAGAAGAAGATAAAAAAATAAAACATATTATTGCCGGACTAAAACTGATTTATAATAATTTGTTTGCTGTTTTAAAAAAGGAGGGATTAAAAAAGCAGGAAGTAATTGGTAAAATATTCGATCCTAATTTACATCATGCGGTAATGAATGTGGAAACGGATGAATGCGAAGATAATGAAATATTAGAGGAATTACAGAAGGGTTATTTGCTGAAGGATAAAGTTATTCGTCCGGCAATGGTGAAAGTTTCAAAAAAAGCAACAAAAAATGAATCTAATCCGCCTAAGGCGGAGCAGGAACAAACATCTAATAATTAAATAATAATTTGATAAAAAGGAGGTTGGAAATATGTCTAAAATTATTGGTATTGATTTAGGAACGAGTAATTCCGCGGCCGCAGCATTGGAGGGGGGAAAGCCTACGATTATTCCTTCCGCGGAAGGAACCAGCTTAGGGGGAAAGGCCTTTCCTTCTTATGTGGCTTTTACTAAAGACGGTCAAAAATTAGTAGGTGAGCCGGCACGAAGACAGGCAGTGGTTAATGCTGCAGGGACGATAGTTGCTGCAAAAAGGAAGATGGGAACGAATCATAAATATGAAATTCACGGGAAAGAATATTCTCCCCAGCAAATTTCTGCTTTCATTTTGCAAAAAATAAAACAGGATGCCGAAGCTTTTTTGGGAGAAGAGGTTAAAAAGGCGGTAATTACTGTGCCTGCTTATTTTAATGACAATCAAAGGCAGGCAACTAAAGATGCCGGAACAATTGCCGGATTAGAGGTCCTTCGTATTATTAATGAACCTACTGCAGCTGCGCTTGCCTATGGTCTGGATAAGTCAGATAAAGAACAGAAAATCATGGTTTTTGATTTGGGTGGAGGAACATTGGATGTTACAATTATGGAAATGGCATCTGGTGTTTTTGAGGTGAAATCAACTTCAGGGGATACTCAACTAGGGGGGACGGATATGGATGCCCTTTTGGTTGATTATATAGTTAGTGAATTTAAAAGAGATACCGGGATAAATTTAAAAAATGATGAAATGGCTATGCAAAGGGTAAGAGAATCTGCGGAGAAAGCTAAAATAGAACTTTCCAGCACTATAGATACTGATATAAATCTTCCTTACATCACTGCTGATCAGACAGGTCCCAAACATTTAGTATTGAATTTGACCAGAGCGAAATTGGAAGAGTTGGTGTCTTCGACAATTGATCGTTGTCGTCATCCAATAGAACAGGCTTTAGCCGATGGTAAATTTAGTGCTTCGGATATTGATCGGGTGATACTTGTAGGCGGTCCTACCAGAATGCCCTGTATTCAAAAATTTGTGGAAAATCTTGTAGGGAAAAAAATGGAAAGAGGCGTGGATCCTATGGAATGTGTAGCTATGGGAGCTGCAATTCAGGGGGGGGTAATTACCGGGGATGTAAAAGATATTCTTTTGCTTGATGTAATTCCTCTTTCTTTAGGCATTGAAACATTGGGCGGGGTGTTTACTAAATTAATTGATCGTAACACTACTATTCCTACTAAAAAGAGTCAGATATTTTCTACTGCTGCGGACAGTCAGCCGGCAGTAGATATTCATGTTTTGCAGGGTGAGCGGTCTATGGCATCGAGTAATACTGAACTTGGGCGCTTTGATCTGGTGGGGATTCCACCTGCTCCACGAGGTGTGCCACAAATAGAAGTAACCTTTGATGTTGATGCCGACGGGATTATGCATGTTTCTGCAAAAGATAAAGGAACAGGGAAAGAACAGAGTATAAAGATTAGTGCACCGACTAAACTTTCCGATGAAGAAATAGATAAAATGGTGAAGAATGCAGAAAGGTTTGAGGAAGAGGATAAAAAGAAGAAGGAAGAAATTGAATTGCGCAATGAAACAGATAATTTAGTTTATTCTACGGAAAAATCACTAAAAGAGCATCAGGATAAAATTAATCAGTCAGAAAAGGAAAAAATTGAAGATGCTTTGAAACAGGTAAAGGAATCTTTAAAGGGAAGTGATTTGGAAAAAATTAAAAAAGACAAAGAGAGCCTGCAAAATGCTTCTTATAAATTAGCGGAAGCTATATATAAAGAAACTCAGGCAAAACAACAGCAAGCACCGCCTCCGGGAGGAGATTTTTCTCAAGCACAGCAGGCACAAGCGCAAACACAAGAGCAAGCAGAAAATAAAGAAGCGGATGAAAAGAAAAGAGAAGATGTGGTGGATGCTGAGTATAAAGAAGAAAATAATAATTAAATATGGTGAAAAAAACTGAATATTTACAAAATTAAAGAATTGAGAAGAGCGTTAGGATGTCAGATATTGATATGTTAATGCTCTTAAATTCTTTAAATGCGTATGGTTATTTTGTTTTCAGGCTGATTAGATAGTTGTTTGGTTAAAGGGCTTGAAAATTTTAATTTAGAAGAGGAGTTAAAAAAAAGTGACTATTAAAAGGGATTATTATGAAGTTTTGGGAGTAGGCAAAAGTGCTTCTTCTGCTGAAATAAAAAAAGCTTATCACACGTTAGCCTTACAGTATCATCCTGACCGTGTTGCTCCGGAAAAAAAGAAAGAATCAGGGGAGAAATTTAAGGAAATTTCGGAAGCTTACGCAGTGCTTTCCGACGCTAATAAAAAAAATCAGTATGATCAATTTGGTCATGCAGGTATTGATGGGAGATATAGTGCCGAAGACATTTTTCGTACTACTGATTTTGGCAGTATTTTTGAAGATTTTGGTTTAGGTGGTGTTTTTGGTAATCTTTTTGGTGAAGGTCAAACAAGAAAGCAGAGGAGATATTCCCGGGGAGTGGATTTGGAATATGTTTTGCCTATTACTCTGGAAGATTCGGCAGGAGGATGTGAAAAGAAAATTAGTATTTATCATACGGTAATGTGCCCTGTTTGTAAGGGAAGTGGAGCGGAAGCTCATTCGAAAAAGAAAAAGTGCCCTCAATGTCATGGGAGAGGACAGGTGGGATATAATCGCGGATTTTTTTCTTTTTTGCAAACTTGTGATAAATGTGGAGGAAAGGGTGAAATTATAGAAAATCCTTGTCAACGTTGTAAGGGAAGAGGTAAAATTAAGGAAAGTTCGAATATTTTTTTCAAAATTCCTGCCGGAGTAGATAAAGGAACAAGTATAAGGATTAAAGGGAAAGGAGAAGCCGGGGAATTAGGAGGAACAAGCGGAGATCTTTATGTGGTGATAGATTTAAAGAAACATTCTGTTTTTACCCGACAAGGAAGCGATCTTTATACTGAAATGTTTGTTAGTTTTCCGATACTTGCTTTAGGTGGAGAGATAGAGGTTCCTACCCTGGATGGGGGTAAGGTAAAAATGAAAATTCCTGCTGGTACACCGGGAGGAAAAATATTCAGATTACGTGAAAAAGGTATGTTTTCACTGCATCATCGTGGTTTGGGAGATGAATATATAAAAGTAAAGGTGAGGATTCCGGGTAAGCTGACTTCCAGGCAAAAAGAGTTGTTAGCCGAATATGCTAGTATTTCTTTTGATAATATCGGAGAAGGTAAAGAAAATTTGTTTGAGAAGTTATTCAAAAAGAATAGATAATAAAAACTATGCCTCAATTTTTCGTTTTACCTGAATGGATTAAAGATAATAAAATAACAATATTTGGTGAAGAGGTCTTGCATATTGTTAAGGTTTTGCGAAAAAAAGAGGGTGATTTTATAGATGTTTTTGATAAAGGTGGAAATAAATATAAAATAAGGATTAGTTTAATAGATAAAATTAAATCGAAGAGAGGAAAAAAAATATTATCTTTAGAAGGAGAAATAATCACTAAAAAAGATTATGGTGAGGAGAATATAAAGATAATTTTATATCAAGCTTTAATTAAAAGTCATAATATGGATTTTGTTATCCGAAAATGTACGGAAATAGGTGTGCATTCAATTATTCCTTTTTTTTCCGAAAGATGTGTGGTTAAGTATAATAAAAATGTTTTAGAAAAAAAACTACTTCGTTGGCGAAATATTGCTTTCCAGGCAGTTAAGCAATCCCTGGGGGAAAAAACACCTGAAATAGAGACGCCCAGAGAATTTTCTGATGTATTGATGGGAAAAAGGTCTTGTTTATCACTTATTTTTTGGGAACAGGAAATAAATAATTTAAAGAGCGTGTTGATGGATTATAGAAAACAGGCCATATCCGGTTTTAATCAAATACCGGAAGTTCGCATATTTATTGGTCCGGAAGGCGGGTTTAGTGAATCAGAAATAAAAAAAGCACGAGCAGCAAATGTGATTCCGGTGGGTTTGGGGAAGCGGATTTTACGTGCGGAGACAGCGGGAATAGTAGCGATTTCGATGATTTCTTACGAATATTTGTTTTAAAATTTTATTTATATTTTAAATTTCTATGAATTCAATTTTCTGCTAAAATTTGCTATATCGTTCGAAACACGTTTTACCTTCATTTTTTCTGTTTTAGATTTAAGTTTTTTAATTTATTTTTGTCTGTATCTATGGACTGTGGACTATTGACTATGGACTGTTTTTTGTCTTTGTCTGTTATAGGGGGAGAACAAGATATTTAAAGTTGCTTTAGCTACGTTAGGGTGTAAAGTTAATCAATATGAGTCTCAATTGATACGGGAAAGAATAGGAACGGAAAGAGCGGAGTTTGTTCCCTTTAATTGTGTGGCGGATTTTTATATAGTTAATACTTGCACTGTAACAGAAAAAAGTGACCGCAGGTCCCGCTCTTTAATTAGAAAAGCTAAAAGAATAAATCCTTTTGCTTCTATTATTGTAACGGGTTGCTATGTAGAAAGAGATTATGAATTGATAAAAAGTAAATTCCCTGATGTGTTACTTTTGTTTAATAATCAAAAAAAAGATATTGCGAAGTATGTTATAGGGGAAAAAAGTATCAATCAAAAGAGTAAAGAAGGAATTGATAGTTTTTCAGGGCGTACCCGTGCGTTTGTAAAAATTCAAGATGGGTGTGATGCTTTTTGTTCCTATTGTATCATTCCTTATGTAAGAAACAAAATTGTTAGTAGAAATTATTCCGATATTGTGGAAGAAGTAAAGAGATTAGTGGTAAATGGGTATAAAGAAATAGTTTTGGTAGGGATTTGCTTAGGTAAATATCAGTGGGGAAAAATAAAACTGGCCGGGTTAATAAAGAGAGTTGCTAAAATTAAAGATTTAGAGCGAATTAGGCTTAGTTCCATTGAACCTCAAGATATAAATTTAGAAATATTAGAAATAATGGGAGGTTGTTCAAAAGTTTGTGATCATTTACATCTTCCTCTTCAAAGCGGGGATGCCTGGATTTTAAAAAAAATGGGAAGAAGGTATTCTCTTTCTCAATATGAGGAAATAGTATATAGTCTTAGAGAAAAAGTTCCGGACATAGGAATTAGTACCGACATAATAACCGGTTTTCCCGGGGAAGAAAGCGAGAATTTTCAAAAAGGGATTGATTTTATAAAAAAGATCGCTTTTTGCAGAATGCATGTTTTTAAATTTTCCGAAAGAAAAGGGACCTTAGCCAGTCAATTTAAAGAGAGAGTGAAGCCGGAAGTAATAAAAGAAAGAAGTAATAAATTAATGCAATTAAATAAAACATTACAAAATAATTTTATTCAACAATTTAAAGGAAAAATAAAAAAAGTTTTAATTGAGAAAGAAAAAAACGGTTTTTTTACAGGATTTACCGGCAATTATATAAAAGTTAAAGTTGCTTCAAATAAGGGAGTGGAGGCTAATTGTTTATTGGATGTTAAGATTGTTGGCATAGAAAAAGAGTATGCGAAGGGAGAGATTATATCTTCTTTAATGCGATAATGAAAATATAAAATAGTTGAGAAATAATAAAAGTGCTAATTTTTTTTTAGCATATCCGCCTGAGGCGGAGGCTAATTTGTTCTAATCCTAAAACTGATATAATTGAGTGGGTGTAACCCTAAATCCGATATTGAAAAAAGGAAATAGACGAGAAAGAGCAAAAAAGATTTCACCAAATAGGTGAAAAAGGTATAAAAAAGCCTCGCTATTTGGTATAATAATAGTTGTAACAAAAAATTGTTATACCGACAAACA
>JAUVLC010000050.1 GCA_030595925.1 Clostridia bacterium
CGTTATCCAGTAAAACTTTACCCTCTGCTTTTATTCCCGGAATAACATCATTCATCCGATTAAGGCAGCGTAAAAAAGTAGACTTTCCACATCCTGAAGGCCCAATTATACCGGTAACCATATTTTGTTGTATACCAATTATTATATTGTTTAAAGCCTTCTCTTCGTCATAATAAAAATTAAAATTGATTACATCGATTTTCGTGTTATTCATACGATTACTCCCTTTTAAGTTTTCGCAAACGGTATCTTAAAATTACGGCTGATAGATTTATAACCAGCACTAACATTATTAGTACCAGAGCCGTTGCATAAGCAATCGGCCGCACTTTAGTTATTGCATGGTGTTGAGTGGACATTATATAGAGATGGTAAGGTAAAGCCATAAATTGACTGAATAGTGACTTCGGAATAAAAGGAAGGTAAAAAGCCGCCCCGGTAAAAAGAATGGGAGCTGTTTCCCCTGCAGCACGGGCCAAACCAAGAATCGTTCCGGTAAGCATCCCTCCGGCAGCATAAGGCAGCACATTGGTTTTAATCATTTGCCATTTGGTGGCACCCAAAGCCAAAGAACCCTCCCGGTAAGAATTAGGTATATTCTTTAAAGCTTCTTCGCTGGCAGTAATGGTCCAGGGAAGAGTCATTAATCCTAAAGTCAAACCAGCTGATAAAATACAAGTACCAAGATGCATTAACTGCACAAATAATATCACCCCGAATAATCCATACACTATAGAGGGAACCCCGGATAAATTTCTAATTGACATCCGAATAATCCGGGTTATTTTATTTTTTTTAGCGTATTCATTCAAATATATAGCACACCCCATCCCCAACGGTATAGCTAAAACTGCGGTAATAACGGTTACCATAAAAGTGCCGATAATAGCGGGTAAAATACCACCTTCGGTCATTCCCTTACGAGGCATCGCAGTAAAAAATTCCCAGCTTATCTTACTTATCCCTTTACTAGTTAAATCATATAAAATAATTATCAGGATTGCGCCGACAATCCCCACACACAATCTTAACAGATTAAAGCCCAATCTTTCCTGTAACTCTTTGTTTTTCATCTTGTTTTCCTTTCGTGTCTGTGCAAAATAATATCGGAAATCATATTGACAATAAAAGTTATCACGAATAATACCAGCCCAACACCAAAAAGGGCGTAATAATGAGTGGTATTATAAGGGACTTCTCCCAATTCAATGGCAATGGTAGAAGTCATTGTCCGCACTGAACCCAAAAAACTTTTGGGCATTGCCGGGGCACACCCTGTAGCCATAAGAACAGTCATTGTTTCCCCTATTGCCCTGCCCATTCCTAACATACATGCTGCTAATATCCCTGAACAGGCAGCCGGAATTTTTATTTTTACCAGGGTTTGCCATTTAGTTGCCCCCAGAGCCAGCGAAGCTTGCGTATACGATTTAGGAACACTTTTTAAAGCATCTTCGGACAAACTGATAATAGTGGGCAAGGCCATTATTGCCAAAAGAACGGACCCATTTATGGCGTTAAGTCCATTATGTAAACCAAAAAGCCGGGCAATAAAAGGCCCTACCAGAAGAATGCCCAGGAAACCTATAACCACCGAGGGAATTCCCGCTAATATTTCAATAATGGGCTTAGCAATTTCTCTTACCCTGGGGCTGGCTAAATCCGTTAAGTAAGCGGCAGTTCCGATACCTAAAGGAATAGCAATTAAAAGTGCCCCAAAAGTAACCATTAAGGTACTTACCAGCATAGAGACAATCCCATAAGCTGGTTTAACATAAGAGGTGGGATTCCAATGTGATTTAAACAAAAATTCGGTTACTTTTATTTCTTCAAATCCGGGAAGAGCTGTAAAAACCAAAAGAGCAAATATTCCCAGTAGTATTAACACAACCAATAATCCATTAAAGAAAAAGAGGCTATGGATTATTTTTTCTTTAAATTTATTCATCTTCATAGCCTCTTTCTCCTTTTCTTTTTATTTCACCTACATTCCTAAATTTTTATTGTTAAAATCGCTATATTCGGAAGGTATGGGGAAAAATCCTTCTTCCTCCACGATTCTTTGTCCCTTTTCACTCAATTCAAAAGCAATAAAATGACTAATCGCACCTTTGGGTATGCCATTTAGATACTGATTAAGCGGACGGGTAATAGGATATTTTCCGCTTTTAACATCTTCAGCATCAAGCGGGCTAATATATTTTTTTCCGGAAGCAGAAGCAACCTTTACAACAGTAAGTCCGGTTACTTTTTTTACATATCCTACTCCGACATAGCCAATGCCGCTAACATCCTGTTTTACCGCTTCTACTATCTGTGCGTTACCATTCATGCGATTCATTTTTTGTGAATAATCCGCCTTTAATATTGCTTCTTTGAAGAAAACAAACGTTCCTGAATTAGATTGTCTGCCGTAAAGAGTAATGGACATATCTTCTCCGCCGATTTCCTTCCAATTAGTAACTTCTCCACGAAATATTCTACCGAGTTCATCCTTAGTTAATTTGCTAATCGGATTTCTATCATTAACAATAACACTTAAACCATCCATAGCAATTACAATTCTTTTAGGTGTTATTTTTCTGCTGTTGGCTTGCTTTATTTCTTTGGATTTCATCAAACGGGAAGCATTGGCAATATCACATTTTCCGTTAATCAATCCTGCAATTCCCGTACCCGATCCTCCTCCGGTTATGGCAATAAACTTGCCTGGATTTTCTTCCATATATACCTCTGATAATCGTTGTACAAGATTAATCAGCGTATCCGAACCTTTTATTTGAACCATCTCCCGGGCATAAAGATTTGTAGTTAAAATCAGTCCCAACCCAATTCCTGCTAAAACCTGTAAACATCTTTTCATTTTAAATCCCTCCTTTTTATTTGGTAAAGAATAACATTTAAATGTGACAATTTGGTGACAACTTAGCAAATTTTATGTAAATTTTAGTTAAGCAGTATATCGTTTAAAACTTCAACAATAAATCAACCTGTAATATCTCTTCAGTTACTACCGGAGCGTTTATCTTTTCACTACAATAATAATCAAACCCTAAAATTACATTTTTTGCCAATGCATACTGTAATATTACTTCTGAACCATTTACACCCGTTTTTCCGCCATAGAAATCAGAATCAGAAAATGTATCCAGCCATGCATCTTTTTCCAATTGGCGATAGGTATATTTAAATTGCCACTGCCCTTTCTTTTTTACTTTTTTATCTCCAAATTTTAATCCATAAAGATATCCCTCATTATCTTCGTCAGGGTCAAGATTAGAAGCATATCCACCGAATAAAGCAAAATAAGGCACATTACTACAAGATGTCTTAACTGCTAAATCCAATTCCGGATTAACGACATTATAATCATAAATTAAACAATCATTGCTATCCAGACTATTCGTTTCTTCGGAATGGTCAAGTGAATCGCCTTTTACGTTATATGCATCATAAAAAGCAATTGCGGGCTTTAATGAAAAAGAATTACCTATTTTCCAAATTATCCCTGCCTGGCTAAAATACATCACAGGATCAGATATATCACTACTTGATTCATCCAAAATAAGACTTCCAAAACTTAGCAATAAATCTGTTTTCATTCCGCAGGATTTATTAATGACAAAAGCACTCCCTTCAATGTTAATATCAGAATCCCACAAAAGATCGGAATTTTGTCGAATTATTGCTTTTCTCTTAGATTTACCGCCATAAAAATCAAGCCATGCCTTAGGTGACCATTGCATATACGCATAATCCAAGCGTAAATCCGGAGTTTCAAAGGTGTTTCTCATAGTCTGATTAGTCGACCGGGGATCCGTTCCCCCGGAACAAAATCCAAATCCTACTTTCACTTTATCTACTACATTTGCTTTTGCACCCAGTCTAAATCTGTATCTTCCCCGATGACGTTCAACCTTTGCCTCTTTTTTGTTCCATTGGTAACGTAAACGCAAATCCCCTTTGAAAGTCATTTTTTGAACCCAACCGGGAACACTGACTAATTTACCCTGAGCCAATTCATTAGCTACTGTCTGTTTGGTTTCATCCATAATAATTTGTGCTTCTACCGGATTAAGTATTCCTTTATCTACCAGTTTATTTACTAAAATCTCAACTTCACCGGCAAAAGAGTGGATTGCATTAAATGTAACTGTTAATAACATTCCTACCATTAAAATTAAAAATTTCGTTTTCATTTTTTAAAATCTCCTTTAAATTATTTTTGTCTTCTGCTTCTTTATACCGCTGATCTTTTACATTTCCTTGTCCCCCCCCTTTATTTTCAACTTTAAACTTCCCATAAAATATTTTTTTACTCTTACTGCCTACCCACCAATCTGTTTCCTAATGTAGTTGCCCAATTTAGAGATTGTTGAAAAAAGCTTTTTTGTCTCTGTCATTGCAAGCCCTAAGGGCGTGGCAATCTCATTCTTCGACGATAACAACGAGATTGCTTCGTCGCTTCGCTCCTCGCAACAACACCTTAGAGTAGTTTTTCAACAATCTCTTTATTGGGCGGAACAGATAATAATGACGCCTCATAAATGAGGCAATTACAATTGCTTTAAAAATCAGAATCATGTCATTTCTGCGAACAGACTGTGTCATAATCCCTTTTTTGGTAGTCGCAGGCTTTAAGCTCCGACGATAACGCAGGCTAAAGCCTGCGGCTACCTCATGAAAATATGAGTTGTGACACAGTCTGGAAAGCAGGAATCTAAAAAACATTTATACTTTAAATTTTTTTATTTCTAAGGAAAGTATATATTATCGGTGTGGCAAAAAAAGAGCATTTGTGTGAATTCTTTGTGAACTATTTTTTGTTAATTTGGATTTATAGAAAAGATTTGTCGAGGTAAAAAAGAGAAATATCTGTGTGTCTGAAACATATCGTTCTTAAAAAGACTATGTAAACATAAAGACAATAGAGTAGCGTATTTACTACGCCTTAGGTAGAGTAAAACTAAAAACAGAACCCTGACCCAGGGTGCTTTGAACAAAAACTTCTCCTTGATGAGCTTGAATGATGTATTTAACGATAGCCAGTCCTAATCCCGTTCCCCCTAATTCCCGGGAACGGGCTTTATCTACCCGGTAAAATCGTTCAAAAAGCCGGGAAATGTGTTCCTGAGCAATCCCACATCCGGTATCAGCAATATTTACCTGAATAAAGCCGTTCTTTTCATCAACTGAAAGACTAATATCCCCTCCGTCCCGGGTATATTTAATGGCATTATCAATAAGATTAAATAAAACCTGGGCAATTCTTGTTTCGTCAATTAAAAGAGAACCCGGCTTTTTAGGAATACTTGTTTTAATAGTAATGGATTTATCCCGGGCTTGTTTATTTAATCCGGAAACAATGCGTTTAATTATGGGAGAAATAGCACATAGTTGTAAATTCATTTTGAATTTGCCCGATTCTATTCTGGATAAATTAAGTAAGTCGTCAATCAATCTTGCCAGACGGTCGATATCAGTATAAATTATTTTTAAAAAATCCTTAGCATTATTTTTATCTTCCAGTGCTCCGTCCAATAATGTCTCGGCATAACCTTTAATGCTGGCTACAGGGGTCCTTAATTCATGAGAAACATTAGCCACAAAATCCTGCCGAACCTTCTCCAGTCGCCTCAAATCGGTTATATCATGAAATACTAAGACTGCTCCTTCCGTTTCATTTTCCCGAACAACTGGTGCTGCATGAACCAATAAAATTTTTTCTTCCGGAAATAAAACAGATATTTCACGGGATTCAACCCCTTGTTTTAACTTTAATGTGTTATCAACCATTTCCTGAATTTCAATGTTTCGAAGTATTTCCAATGGTTTTTTATCTACAAATTCGTCTTTAACTTGTAATAAATCTTTTAGTGCCCGGTTCATCAATAAAATAGTTCCCTTTATATCAACAACCATTACCCCTTCAAACATACTTAAAAGAATCGCTTCAAATCTTGATTTATTTAAGTTAACTTCATTAATTTTCAATTTAATTTGTTCAGACATATAATTGAAAGCCTTAGCTAAGTCACCTAATTCATCTTTGGTTAAATTTAAAATTCTTTTAGAGAAATCACCTTTAGCTATCTTTTGGGTTAACAAAGACATCTTTTTTATTGGTTGAGAAATAAACATAGAAGCAGCAAAACTAATCATAATTGCCAGAAAAAAAGCAAATAAAAGAGAAACAATCAACAATTTCTTTAAATGATTGGATATTAATTCAATTTCAGATAGCGGCATAGATAATCTGATTATTCCCTCTGGTTTATTTCGACCAATAGTACTGGCAACATAAAGCATATCTTTCTTTACCGTGGTACTGAAACGTCTGCTTTCTCCCATACCGGAATATAGGGCCTGTTGAATCTCAGGCCGATAAAGATGATTTTCCACTTCACCCAGAATATCCCGGGTTAGTTCCGAATCAGCTACAACTATTCCTTCCGGATTGATAATAGTAACTCGCAAATTTAAACTATCAGCAATTTTATGTGAAAAATCATCTAATTCCTGAGATTGAAGGTTCTGAATATAGTGTTGTTCTATAAATGATTTGCATAAAGCAGTTTCTTTAAGCAGATTTGTTTTAATCCGTTGGTAGGTATTGTCCTTTAAGTTGCTATTCAGACACAAATAAATCCCAAAAAGGATAATGGCGAGAATTATAGTAAAGATAATTGTAATTTTATAATGGATATTAATTCTTAAATAATTATTTTTCATCAGCAAATCTATACCCCACCCCTCTCACCGTTTCAATCAACTCTCCTACCTTACCTAATTTTTGTCGTAGACGCTTAATATGTGTATCTACTGTGCGGGTAGTAATTTCAGAGGATATATCCCAAACATCATCTAACAACCTATCCCGTGATTGAACCCTGCCTTTTCTTTGCACAAGAAGAACCAAAAGTTTAAATTCTATAAGAGTTAATTCTATTTCTTTTTTATTAACAGTTACTTTATGACGAGAAATGTCAATGGCTAATTTATCCACAATTAATATACTTTGAGGGGGCTTTGTTTTTTTGTTTCGTTTCAAGATTGCTTTTATTCTCAAAATTAATTCCCGCACACTGAACGGTTTAACTATATAATCATCTGCACCCAGCTCAAACCCGACAATCCTATCTATTTCTTCACCTCTGGCGGTTAACATAATGATGGGAATAACCGCTAATTTTTTATCTTGTTTTATTTGTTTACAAACCTGAAGTCCATCCATCTTAGGGAGCATTATATCTAATATAATCAAATCAACGGGTTGTTTGTCTAAGGTTTTTAATGCAATTTCACCGGTTGGAGCTGCTACGCAGTCAAAACCGGCCTTTTCCATATTATACTTGATAAGTTTGGAAAGATGTTTATCGTCCTCAACAACTAAAATTCTTTCTTTAGACATTTTATTTAATTTCTTTCTTCTCTGGTCATTGGTACAAATCTGACCGGAATGATATCAGTAGTTTTTATTTTTCCCTTTATTTTTTCTAACAATTTTAATTCCTGATAATGAACCCCCACAGGAATAACCATTTTCCCTCCTTCAGCTAATTGGTCAATTAAAGGTTGGGGAATATAGGGTGGAGCACAGGTGACAATAATACCATCAAAAGGAGCATATTCTTCCCAACCCAGATAACCATCTCCACATTTCACAGTAACATTACTGTAATCCAGTTCCCGGAGTATTTTTTCCGCATTTATGGCCAATGGCTCTAATATTTCAATGGTATAAACTTCTTTAGCTAATTCCGCTAATATAGCCGCCTGATATCCGGAACCCGTTCCAATTTCCAAAACCTTTTCATTGCCTTTTAATTGTAATAATTCGGTCATCAAAGCAACTATATAGGGCTGAGAAATGGTTTGTTCTTCTCCAATAGGTAAAGGATAATCTTTATAAGCAAGTTTTTGTGTGCTTTGGGAAACAAATTTATGCCTTTTGACTTTAAACATTGCTTCCAGCACCCGTTGGTTTTTAATTCCTCTTCTTTTTATCTGGGTTTCGAGCATTTCTTTTCTGGCTTGAGTAAAAATAGTTTCTTCACTCTTATTAAATTCTTGCATTTTATTTGTTTCTCCTTTACAACCGATTAAAAAACAAAGTATTATCATCACAATTAAAATATTTTTTTTATTCATTATTCCCTCTGCTTTTTAATTGCCTACCATAAACTTAGCCCTGTTTCCGAGTCATTTTTTCTTTCCAGTTTTCCCCCGACAAGTTCCTGAATATAATATTCAGCGGCAAACACAACCGATTCAGGCATAAGATGTCCTCCGTAACATTGCCCCTGATGGTCAGCTAAGGTTATATGGGCATGAACAAAAATTTCCGACTCCTTTAATGATATGTTCCCTACACATGTGGTTATTTCCAATTTTTTATTTAGATTTACACATTCGGTATATTTTTTATTGTCTTGATCATAATATCCTAACTTTACCTGCATTAAAGCTCCGATAACGGAAAAAGTGCCCAGGCGTATATTTTTCTCTTTACAAAATTCAGTCAAGGAAGATAAAAGGTCTACTTTTGATTTAAATCTTCCCATAAATAATCTACCTTTTTTTACTTGCATTTTTATTTCTCCGTTTTATGAATAATTTAAGAGTTTTGCAAAACAGCTTTTTTGCCTTTATTGCCTGCCCGCTCCGCTTCAGGCGGATAAGGCTGGTCTTTCCTGCTAACAATCAACAGAGCAAGCTCTGTATCTACAATTATGCTCCAGTCTGTAAATGATAAATGACAAAAAATAATTTTTTTTAATCAAAATTGAGCATCAAGTCTTTCTTGTTGTTTTTGTCATTGTTCTGGTTATAAGAAATATGCAGTGTGCCGCTTTCATTGAAAACTTGTTCAATTTTTTCGACAAGGCTATTTTTTTTTGACTTTACCGTTATAGAATGTATCCCTTCTTTTATTTCTAATATCAATTGAGGCGGAAAAGAACATTGATGTATCCCATTTCTGCCAAATGGAATCTTATCAAAAACCAATTCATTATCCATAAATATTTTAAAAGAATCTCCGAGTTGAAAATATGATTCATTTACAAAATCAATCTTAATTTTTATTTTATCCTGAATTGTTTTAACCACTAAATCCTTGTTTTTAAAATCATAGAATATTACTAATACAGTATTAGTGTTGAATATCCTTTCGATTTTTTTCGTAACACCGGTATCCTTTAATTCTACGGTTATAGTATGGTATCTTCCATTACTTACATTTATTGTCGGATCAGAATCATCTTTTATTGATTGGATTAAAATTCTATCAAAAACTAAATTACCATCAACATGTATTTTAAAAGGATGCTTTGAATTTATATTTTGATTTTCTTCTGAATTATATGCGTACAAAAACAATCTAATCTTTGCCATTTTTCTTGTCATCATTTATTTCTTCAGTAATTTTATTTTTAAATCCTTTGACCGGTCAAAATTTATTTTATATTTTTTTAAAATTTTTTGATTGTTTTTCTCCACTTTCTTTCTGTCTAAAACTATCCTATATCCACGTTCATCTACTATTGTATGATACTTTCCTTTATACCCTTCAAATGCTTTTACCAAATCCTTTATGCTTGATATCTTTTGATCATTAACATAAGAAATTACATTATATTTCCAATTGTGATAACCGATATTAATTTCGTCTGCTAAAACCTGCACCAGTATGACTATTTCTTTCCGTTCGGATGATATTTCTCCATGATAATAATAGTTTATTAAATTCTTAAGTGCATCATTATTCCAATCTCCACCCCATTCATTCAGAAAATCTAATGTCAATGGTTCAAAAACCATCCCTCCTAAAATATAATAAGTAGGAACGACATCATACTGTTCATGCGGAACCAATCGCCAAAAATTCACTGAATTAGTTAGTTTTATTTTTGTATTAATAATTTTATTATTTCTCAAAATTTTAAATTTGACAAAATCATTGGTGTATTTGTTTTGAATTACATATACAAAAGGAGTTCTTTCGTTCTTTCTAAATTCTATCGTTCCGTCATTTGCAATATTCTTATCATCTACGGAAAGAATTACATCCCCTGATTTTAATATTCCGCCGGCAGAAGAACCGGGGTAAATTTTATTTATCAATAATCCTGATTTGTTATCATTTACACTATATTTCAATCTGAGATCTAAATTTTCCATTTTTTGATAAGAAATACCAATATCGGGAATTCCATCGTATTTATTATCTTTTATGTCTTGTAAAAAATGATTAATAACCGGAACGGGGACCATATATCCTATATTTTCACCCCCACCGGCTTGAAATGCTATACCGATTATTTTATCATTCTTAATTACAGGTCCTCCGCTATTTCCCGGATTAATGGGAGCATCAATTTGGCAGCTTAATAAATAAGCCTTACTATGAGTGTAGGCACAATGTTCTATGCGGGAAACCACTCCTTCTGTTATACATAATTCATCACCCCCTACCGGAAAACCATACACTGCAACTTTATCCCGAACCTGCGATAATTTTCCAATTTTAAGAGGTTTAACCCCTGCAAAAAATGAATCATCTTTAACACTCAAAATAGCAAGATCACATTCATGAGCCACGATTTTCACCTCTGCGGTATATTTCTTTGATTGTCCTGCCCGTTTTACCTGAATAAAGGTTTGGTCTGCAATCACATGGGCATTGGTTAATATTCTATTGCCACTGATAATACACCCTGAACCGGTTCCTCTTCTTTGGCCACGCATCTGCCACGGTTCATAATAGTTATACCGGTTACAAACAGTATATATTTTCACTATAGATTCTTTTACATTGGTTTTTGCCTGAGCAGATGAATAAACAATAGTGCAAAAAACTATTGTTAATATTATTTTTGCCGATGTTTTCATTTTTTTCCCCTAAAATTAAATTTAACAAATTACCTTGTTACTATTTTTTTTTATAGATACAAATCCTTTTCTATCGCGTAAAAATTCTTAAAAACATCGCGTCTTCCAATTACTCCGACCATTTTAGTCCCTTCAAAAACAGGAAAAGTATGTGCGTTTTTGTATTTCATTAAGGTAAGAATTTCATCCAGGGTTGTGTCTTTTTTTATCTTAATAACTTCGGTGGACATAGCAAATTTTACCGTTGGATTAGAAATTGGTTCCATTCCGTTTTTTACAACCTCTCCGGACTTTATCATATCCATCACCAGGAAAAGATCGGTATTAGTAATTAAACCGATTATTTTACCTTTCTTCCCTATTACCGGTATCCCATTTATTTTTTCTTTAATCATGATTTCCGCAATATCAGCTAACGTTGTAGTTTCCGTAGTGGTAATAACGCGTTTAGTCATAATATCTTCAGCTTTAATTGCTTTTAATTTCTTGGTTAAATCTTTTAATCTGAATTTTGTGTTTTTTATCATTTAAAAAACCTCCTTTAGGAAAAAAGAATCCTGTTTTAAAATGTTTTTATTCTACTGAGAACAAATATCGTCTTTATTTAAAATATTTTTTACTTCGTTTAAAAATAAATCTACAGAATATGGTTTAACAAAAAAGATGTCTGCTCCCATTATTTCAAATATTCTTTTCATTGCAGCTTTATTGCTTTGCATAGCAATAGGTATTTTTGAAAGCCGCTTCCTCTTTTTTATTTCTTTAAAAAATTGAAAACCGTTCATTCCTCCTTGAAAAATAATAGCAGATATAATTAAATCCACCCATTTTGTTTCTAAAACATCTAAAGCTTCTTTACCCGTGTGGGCACAATCTATTAAATAACCCATAGCCTGTAATCTTGTTTTTAGTATTTCCGTTTGAGTAATATTACCATCAACAATTAATATCCTCTTTTGCACCATTTTCAAATTTCCTTTCCCCTTAATATTTTTTTCAAGTGAAATACTATATTTTTTTCTAAAAAGGAAATGATACAATTTTCCATGAATTTTAACGGGAACAGTAAGTGATTTTGATGGAGAACCGGATATAAAAATTGTAAGTTGTTCTTTAGTTATAAACAAAGAAAACCAATTTCCTTTATAACAAAATTTAAACCTGAGACTTTGCCAATTAGAAGGAAGGTTAGGAGTAATGTTAATTATCTCTTCCCCCATATATATCCCGGCGAATCCCCTTATCACCATATCAATGGAACCACCCATTATCCCGGTATGAATACCCTCAACAGTTGTTCCTCCCTGAACATCATAAATATCTGATTTGAGAACACCGGAAAACCACTGCCATCCTTCTTTTGACCTTCCTAATAAATAAGCAACGTAACAGTGAACAATTTTACTCAAACTTGAACCATGGGAAGTTCTTTTTACATAATAGTCGTAATTTCTTTTCAAAATATACCTATCAAACCTGTATCCTAACCGATGAAACAAATCTTTTATTTCAAACAAAGGAAATAAGTAAAAGAGCATCAAAACATCCGCTTGTTTGGCCGCCTTATAGTCGTTTGGTGATTTTCCTTCTGCTTTTAAAATTCGATCCATGCGCTCTACTTTGTCATATTTTCTCCTGTAAGCATCCCAATTTAATTCTTTTAACTTAAAATATCCGTCAAACTGACCAATAATGCCTTCCTTATTAATAATTATATTCATCTTGCGGGTAATATCTTTCCATCGCAGTAATTCCATTTGATCAAGTTTCAATTTCTTAATTATTCGAGTTCGATGCTGTGGAGGTAAAATAGCAATAACTTCTTTTGCTTTAAGTAATGTCCGCACAATTAATAAATTGGTATAAGCATTGTCTTTAAATCCGGGTTTTTGTGAATTAGAAACTTTTTCGTGAAATTCATCAGGGCCCATAAGTCCATGGGTATGATATCTCCTGTCATCAACGTCATATTGGGCAAGACTGGCTCCAAATTGGGCAATTGACAGTAACATCTCAGCCCCATAGTCTATAAGAAAATCCAGGTCATTAGATTTTTTCCAATATTGCCATACATTATAAGCAATAGCAAAGGAAACATGTCTTTGCACATAAGTATGATCAGGTCCCCATTTACCCGACATTGGATTCAAATGAATAAACTGAGTTTTTTCCTTACCGTCAAAACCGCTTTGCCAGGGAAACATTGCTCCCTTATATCCGCTTTTTTTCGCAGATTTCCTGGCAGGTATAAGACGCCGGTATCTATATAAAAGTAATGCTTTTGATATTTCCGGATTATGAAAATCAAAAAAAGACATAACAAAAAGTTCATCCCAAAAAATATGCCCCCGGTAGGCCTCTCCATGTAACCCTCTGGCCGGAAGTCCGGCATCAATCTTAGTGTTATGAATAGAGGCTGTTTGCAATAAATGGAAAATATGCAGCCTTAGTGCTTTTTGGGAAAAAGCATCATCCTCAATTTGAATATCAAATTTTTTCCACAAATCTTTCCATGCACATTGATGAGTTTCGAAAAGCGTGTTAAATCCAGGCGATTTTTTTACTGAATTAATAGCGGAAGAAAGCGGATTAATAACATCTTTATCCTTGGAAGTATAAATACTAACAATTTTTTCAACTTTACAGTGTTGTTGTTTACGTACGAATACTTTAAATTCCTGCTCAATTTTTTCCTTTTTTTTAGTCGCAATTTTATTTGCCGATTTAACTTTTTTACCGTTAATAGATACCAGATTTTTTGCCGCCTGGCAAATTTCAATCTTTGATTGAGTTGTTTTCATTGCCAGATAAACCCCATTATTATCAAAGCTCCCCAAAGAGGAGGACATCAAATGCTTAGAGTTTAATTGTCTATATCTGGGGACACCGGTATTTTGTACTGTTCCGTCAAGTGCTGATTTTATAGTTATGAAACCTTCGTAATTTTCAGGAATAATGGTATATTTAATTGCGGCACAATGCGGATCTTCTAAATGAACGATTCTTTCTGTTTCAATGGTGGTTATTTGTCCGTTATCATCATGAATTCGAACTTTTCTAATAAGAACTCCCCGGCGAAAATCAAGTTGTTGATGATAAAAAAGAATTTTACTTGTGGAAAAAGAAACCCAGTCCCCTTTTTCAGTTCTGAAAGTTAAAGGTAACCAGTTGGGACAATTCACAAAATCTTCATTTAATATTTTTTTCCCGGCAATAAGGGTCGGCAATTCATTATAAACTCCGGCAATGTAAGTGCCCGGATAATGCACCCTGGAAGCGGAAGATTCATAAATAGCTCCCCTGACCCCTAAATAACCATTTCCCAGGGTACAAAGTGCTTCTCTCAAGCCCTCCTGCACGGGTTGAAAGCGGCTGTAAGATAATTTCCAGGTAAAAGTTTTACTAATATCTTCATTCACTTTTTCAGGCATGAGAAATAACCTTTTCAAATAATTTTTTTACTTCCTCCGTTGAAGATAATTGAAAATCCGCAGCTGATTCTCTGTGTTCATCAGAAACTAAAATTCCAAATCCTCTTGTACGCAATGTTCTAAAAACATATTCGTCGGTAACATCATCTCCTATGTAAACCACACAAACATCCTGCCAGGAAACTTTTAAAGCATCCATAATCCATCGTACTGCTTTACCTTTATCCCAGTCAATATCAGGCAAAATTTCGAAAACTTTTTTCCCGCTCATTAACCGAAGTTCTTTTTTCTCTTGAACGATTTTATTAACAGTTTCACTAATTAGGGACAAATATTGTTGAGCAACTAAACGATAATGCACAGCTACACTAAACTTTTTCTTTTCGATTATTATCCCCGGCACATCCCCCAATTTTCGGGAAAGTTCTTTAATTACCTGAGAAATAACCGGCACAATTTTTTCAACTTCGGGCTGCACCATTGAAAATCCGGGACCCATAATATCAAACCCGTGGCTTCCGGCATAAAAAATCCCTTTAATCCCTACAAGTTTTTCTACGTCTTCTCTCATTCTCCCGCTAACAATAGCCACAGTATATTTTTCAGAAAGATGTTTTATCGTAGCCCTCATTTCCGGGGACAAAACCGCCAGTTCCGGCCGTTCTACAATGGGAGTCAACGTACCATCGTAATCTAGAAATATAACTTTTTTTTTGTTAAAAAAAGTTTCTTTATTAGTCTGATTATAGTGAGGATTAATAATTACATCTTTTCCATTCGTTGTATTTTCGGATAAATTATTTATTGTTTCTTCGCTATTTTGCAAAAATGAAGGCAAGGATAGCGGTTTTCGATGAAACCACTTTTCAATATACTCAATGCTTATTTGCGCTAAATCAGAAACAACAATATCTGCTCCGTTTTCAAGAAGATCCGATTCATTGTTATGTCTGGCAACACCAAGAATTAATCCGAATCCTCCGTTTCTACCTGCCTGAATTCCTGAAATAGCATCTTCCACAACAACCGCTTTAGCTGGGATCGTCCCTAAATTATGTGCCGCTTTAACAAAGATATCTCCCTCCGGCTTGCCTTTAAGCTTGAGTTGAGCAGAAACTACTCCGTCAATCCTCGTTTCAAACAGTTTTTCCAAACCTACTGATTCCAAAATAATTTCACAATTTCTTGAAGAGGAGGCAACCCCTACCCGAACACCTATCTCTTTTAAAGTTTTTATAAACTGAATTGTAGTAGGATAAATCTCTGCACCTTTTTCTTTAAGTAATTGACGAAATAAGCCGTTTTTTTTATTTCCAATCCCACAAATTGTTTCTCTGTCCGGGGTATCGGACGGATCACCAAAGGGAATATCAATTTGGCGTGACTCAAAAAAACTTCTAACCCCTTCATATTTAGGTTTGCCATCAACAAAAGGAAGATAATCGTCCTCATGGGTAAACTCGCGAAAAGGCTCGTTATCTTTTTTTTCTCTTTGTTTCAAATATTGGTCAAAAGTAGCTTTCCATGCTTTGGAATGTAAAATAGCTGTTTTAGTAACGATACCATCCAGGTCAAAAATAACAGCATCAAAAGAATATTTTTTCATAATTTATTCCTTTCCTCTATTAACTAATACAATAATTTATTTTACTATTTTTTAATAGATAAAACAAGAACTAATCTATTTTGTTTTTTTAATCTGTTCTTTTTATCCTTGACAATTACACATATACTAAACTTTTTTATTTCAGTATTTCTTTATATATCTTTTCGGTTTTTCCCACCATTCTTTCTTTACTAAACTCTTTTACTCTTTCTTTCCCCTTCATTCCCATTTCCTTGGCTAAAACATTATCTTTAAGTAATTGTAAAATTCCATCGGCTAATTCTTCGGAATTTTTAGGGGGGACAAGAATACCGGTCACTCCGTTTAAAACAACTTCAGGAATACCACCGGTTCTGGTAGCAACAATAGGTTTAGCCAAAGCCATTGCTTCCAGTAAAACACTGCCCATTCCTTCCAGATAAGAACTTAAAACGAAAACATCAAAGGTTGATATAATTTCTAAAGAATCCTTTCTAAAACCGCTAAAAATCACTTCTTTTTCCAATCCTAATTGGTGACAAAGATTTTTTAAGTCTTCCTCTAATTCCCCTTCTCCCACTATTAAAAATTTTGCCTGAGGATAATTTTTTTTCACCATATTTGCTGCATACAAAAAATTCTGATGATCTTTATGCGGAGCTAAAGCCGCCACAATTCCTACTATAGGAACATTGCTATCCAAATTAAATTCTTTATAAAGATAATCATTGCTTTTAGTTTTATTGAATCTTTCTAAATCCACCCCGCTATGTACAGCAATAATTTTCTCTGATTTTATTCCGTCTTCTATTAGCACCCTCTTAATTTGTTCACTAACGGTAATTATTTTATCAATGCCCCTTCTATTATATTTAAACCGGGAACGAATATGAAAATCAACCCGGCGGGAGACAACTACCTTACAAGCAGGATTAAATTTTGCAGCAAATAATCCTAATGTATGCGCATGGGCAGTATGCAAATGAAGAATCTGAATATTATTTTTTTTTATAATTTTAGCTAATTTAATAGCGGCAATTATATCCCACTCTCCGCGCATCGGCAAAGAAAAAACAGGTATTTTCAAGGAAGACACTTTTTCTTCTAACACGCTTTTTGGCTGACAAACGACAAAATTACTATGCCCTCTTGATTGCAAACTTTCAACCAGATAAACTACCTGTTGTTCTCCGCCTCTCCAATTTTTTGCTGTATTGACATGTAAAATTCGATAACCCATTATTTTTCTCAATTCTCCTTTTTGCTAAATCATTTTATACATTATTCCCTGTTTTCGTCAATCGGTGAAGGCATAGCTGCTTCCGGTACATTTTGAACGGCACACATTGCTTCTATTCCCTTTTCCATTTCTTCGGTTATTTCTCCACTTTTGCTGCATCCATTAATAATTACAGCCACAGAAAAAATTGTCAGAATAAAAACTAATTTTGTTTTCATTGTTATTATCCCCTCCTTTCTTCAAGTAATGTCAAAAATATCTGCACATTTCTCTTCTGATTTCTGTCCATGTAACTACAGGCTTTATAGAGTAAGCCTGCGTATAATTAGCTCCTGTTGCACAAAGCCCATGTCAGGTCGGAGGACAGATTGTATCACAATCCCTTTTTTGGTAGTCGCAGGCTTTAGCCTGCGAAAAATCTCCAACGATAACGCAGGCTAAAGCCTGCGGCTACCTCCCCCTATTTACAGAAGATTTTCCCTTTATCTACAAACTTCTT
>JAUVLC010000103.1 GCA_030595925.1 Clostridia bacterium
GTCTTTGTCTTTGTCTTTGTCTTTGTCTTTGTCTTTGTCTTTGTCTTTGTCTTTGTCTTTGTCTTTGTCTTTGTCTTTGTCTTTGTCTTTGTCTTTGTCTTTGTCTTTGTCTATGGACTATCGACTGTGGACTATGGACTGCCTTTATTCTTTATCTATGGACTATCGACTGTGGACTATGGACTGCCTTTATTCTTTGTCTTTGTCTATGGACTATCGACTGTGGACTATGGACTGCCTTTATTCTTTATCTATGAACTGTCTTTATAACTTTATATTAAAAATCCAACCCTTCCAGCATTTTTCTATTTTGAATAATTATTGCCTGTTCATCTAAATCATTTAACCAGTCTTCCATTTTTTCGGTCTCTTTCAGTTTTTTTATAATCATGGAAATCTCATTATCGGATAATTTTTCTACTTTCAATTTTTTTCTTTTTTTTCCTACTTTCATTACTGCCCATTTAGAATATACCTTTATTGGTCGACTTATTTCTCCTCCCGACAAGGAAAATAACGCTTTTTCTATCCGCCAATCCAAATCTCCCACGTTATACCATTGCCACTCCTCATTATCTAAAACAAATTTTTTTAATTTTTCAATTCCTTTTTGCATATCCTCTTCTTCAATCAACTGTTTAGTGGCTCGATTACTACTTAATAACACTACTTTTGCCCAAACTTCTTCTTGTGTGTTTAAACGATAACCTTCTATTTCCTGATTACTAACCCGCACTGTCTCAACAATTTCCTTACTTTTTTTCTTTAACAGCGTTTGAAGTAAAGCCTGCTCCCAGTATTTTTCTATTGTTTTCATAAAATCTTTATCTTTGTCCAACTCTTGTCTTTGGGCTTCCTGTAATAAAACCTCTCTTTTTATTATGGTATCTAAAAACTCTTTTTTTCCGTCATAAGTAGCAAGTTTTTTCCTTTCAATAGCTGACAGAATTTCTGCTTCGTCCTTAAATTCTTCTACTGTCATCCAATAATCATTTATTTCCACTAAAACACCTTCTGTTCCAATTTTGAAAGGGTGCATTCTTTTTTTTCCAAACATATCAATCAATAAATAACTGGAAGTTATTAATAAAACAATAACCGATATACCAAAAAGTATCTTTATTTTTAACATTTTACCCTCCTGGTTATAAAAAAACAAAGCCTGCACTTTTGGACATCAAAAGTATAAGACAATGCCTCCTTTTTTTCTTCTACTCAAAATAATTTTAATATAACTTAAATACAAAGTCAATAAAAAAGATAGGGAACAAACAACTTCCCTATCTTTATGTTTGATTTCTTTAGGTATCTATTCGTCAAAGACATTAATAAACTTTTGTTTTCTTCTATTAATACTACTTTGAAATTTTAAGAAATGTACCGGTCAAACCACTATATTTTTGGACAAAAAACACCTCCCTTTTTATTTTCCATATTCCATTCCGGAACAAGTTGTTTCAATTTAGTCATAGCCACATCCAAATTTTGCTTATCAGCTAAATGCCAGAGTTTTTCAATTTCTTCAAATAATGGTTCTTTTCCTACTTCGGCAGAAAAAGTTGTAAAAATCTTATCATTTTCCGTTTTCTTCACATTTTCTTTCTCAGTCAAAAGTTCTTCGTATAATTTTTCCCCTGGCCTCAATCCGATAAATTTAATATCGATATCTTTATACGGACGCAAACCGGACAATCTAATCAAAGATTCCGCCATATTAAGAATTTTCACCGGCTTTCCCATATTAAGCACAAAAAGTTCTCCACCCTTACTTATACTCCCTGCAGTTAAAACTAAATGAACTGCTTCGGGAATAGTCATAAAATACCTGATTACTTCCGGGTGGGTCACTGTCAAAGGCCCCCCTTGTGCTATTTGTTTCTTAAACAAAGGTAACACACTTCCACTACTATCCAAAACATTGCCAAATCGGACTGCACAAAAGCATGTCTTAGACCCCTTATCTAATGATTGGACTACTTTTTCAGCAACGCGTTTAGTAACCCCCATAATACTGGTGGGATTAACCGCTTTGTCTGTAGAAATCATTACAAACTTTTCTGCCTTGTACTCAACGGCCAAAGTAGCTACATTTTTCGTTCCACAAATATTATTTTTAATAGCCACATCCATACTTTCTTCCATTAAAGGAACATGTTTGTAAGCTGCCGCATGAAAAACAATCTGAGGAATATGCTCTCTAAAAACATCTTCCATCTTGGTTTTATGTTGAATATTAGCAATCACCGGCTTAAGTGTCAACGAAGAACATTTATTTAGCAATTCCATATATATTACATAAAGGGCATGTTCGGAATTTTCCAATAATATTAAATGACGTGGTTTAAAATCAATAATCTGTCTGCACAATTCCGCCCCAATAGACCCTCCCGCCCCGGTTACCATCACTATTTTACCTTCCAGAAACTTAGCTGTTTCAGCAATTTCCTTGAAATGCACTTCCCGATCTAAAACATCTTCCGGTTTAACATCTCCTACCTGACTAACCTGCAAAGAACCATCCAGGATATTGAAAACAGAAGGAACTCTTTTCAATTCCACCTCTGCTTTTTCACACAGAAAAATAATTTTTTTCATCTGTTCAACAGGTATCGAAGGAATAGCAATAACAATCATCTCTGCTTTCTTTTCCCTAACCCATCTTTTTACTTCCTCAATCTTTCCTAAAACCGGAACCTCACGAATAATTATTCCTTTTTTAGCCAAATCATCATCAAGAAAACCCACCGGACGGTAAGGAACATATCCATTTTTTTCCATATCCCTCACCAATAACTCCCCACAACTACCTGCACCGATAATAATCGCTTTCTTACAACGGCAATTTCTCATATTATTTAATTTTTTCCAATAAGAACAACTTAAATAAATTAATAATCTACTCCCCCCAACCAAACCGGTAGTAATAATAGAAGTCATTATTGTCACTGTCCTCGGTAAAGAAAGATTATTGATAAAATAAAGACAAATGATATATATAGCAATGCTTATGTTTACCGAAGCAAAAATCCTGAAAATATTACGCACCGTCATATATCGCCAATCATGATGATAAAATTCAAAAAAATAAAACACACCAATAGTCATAAAAGAATAGAGCCAAAAACTATGCACATATAAACCCCAATAAAGAGGTGGAATATGAGTATCAAATCTCAAAAAGAAACTAAATACCAAAGCAGCATTAATAAAAATCAAATCAGTTATCACCAAAAAAATTCTTGTTCTTAACTGTCTCACTATTAACCCTCCTCTTTTATTGTCGTCTCTGTTTTTATTTCTTTAACTTTGTCTTTGTCTTTGTCTTTGTCTTTGTCTTTGTCTTTGTCTTTGTCTTTGTCTTTGTCTTTGTCTTTGTCTTTGTCTTTGTCTTTGTCTTTGTCTTTGTCTGTTATCTATGGACTATGGACTATCGACTATGGACTTTCGTTTCTTTTTTTAATCTATGGACTATGGACTGTCGACTATGGACTTTCGTTTCTTTTTTTAATCTATGGACTATGGACTGTTTTTTGCTTTTTCTCTTACCCGGGAATTAATTCCGGTATTACTTCCCAAAGCAAATACCACTTATCCCCTTCTCTTTTGAAACAAACAACCCCTCCCGAAGGAAATTTAATTAATTCTTCATATTCAGAATTAACCAGCAATAAGGAACTAATCTTCTGCAAAAAAGGAAGATGCCCTACAATCATTAAATTAGTATTTCCTTTAATTATTTGCTTTAACAGATTATTTGCCGGAGCGGTAGGAGAAAGTTCTTCTTTTTCGACAACCTTTTCTTGGTCAATCTTTATGATTTTTGCCAGAATTTGTGCGGTTTGAACAGCCCGAACCTTTCTGCTATGCCAAAGAACATCTATTTTGACTTTGACATCCGCACCTTTCAAAAACTTACCTATCTTAAACACATCTGCTTTACCTTTTTGACTAAGCGGACGGTTGGAAAATACCTCTCTATTGCTTACTTCCCCGTGCCGTACTAAATATAATTTCACATTTTTTCCTTTTTATTTTTTTTAATGCTTAAATATTGGATTCATTATATCCAACGAATAAACAAAAATCAAGAATTAATTTGAAATCATTAAAAAATTACTAAAAATTGTTTGACTTTTTCCTGTTTTTGGTATACGATACATACCGTCGTAATTAATAGAGTCAGAGGAACCTGTATAAAAATGATAAAAAAGATAAAATTTTTATTTTTCCTTTCTATAGTCAGTATTCTAACCCTTGCCGGTTATTCTCAAAGGAGAATACAGATATTTTCCGATAACCAATTAACTATTCAACCCGTTTTGACTTTAATTGATGGAAAAGGGTATTTACAGGCAACTGATGTGGCCGAAATGTACAATCTCAAATTAGATTGGTATGCCATTTCTAAGAAACTAACTTTCTCCAAATATAACAAAAAAGTCATCATTTTCATAGATAGCACCGAAGTAATTACTGATAACATAAAAAGAAAATTAACCAAATCCCCTTTTTTAGATAAAAACATGGTAATGGTTCCTTTGGAATTGCTTCTCACCCGTGCTTTTAATGGACCATTTCAAAATTCTACTTTATGGGACAGAGAAACAAGAACTTTAACCATCACCGAAAAAAACGAAAACAGAGAAAAAACTAAAGAAGAAGATGATGATTCAATAAACATTCTTCCTCCCTGTATCTTTACTTATCCGGATTATACTAAAATTTTAATCGAAACAATTATCCCTTTGAATTATACAGTAGAAAAAGACACAACAACTACTTCTATATTTTTAAACATTTTTGATGGGAAACTTGATATTATAAAATCTGCCTCGATGGTTAAAAATGGTGTAATAAAAAATATTTCCGCACAACAGGAAAAAACAAAAGCTTCTTTAAATATAGAATTTGATAAATTTGCAGGCAACTTTGAGGTATTAAAATCGTCAAATCCTATAGGAATAATTGTAAAAATAAAAAATCTTCTCCATCAATCTCCCTCCACCGAAACATCCCTTCCCCGGCCTCTTACAGCACAACCAAAACCTTTACCCAAAATTACCATACCTGCTATCCAACATCTGCAGACAATAACCAAGGAAAAAATAATTCCTTTAGAAAAAATAATAAACAATCTTCCTGCTCATCTAAAAATAAAAACTATAGTTATTGACCCCGGACACGGAGGAAAAGATCCCGGAGCTATTGGGACTAACGGCACAAAAGAGAAAGACCTGGTTTTGGATGTGGCCAAAAGATTAGCCAAAATAATTAAAAAAAGGATGCATGTCAAAGTAATACTAACCAGAAATGATGACACCTTTATTCCCTTAGCTGTCCGAACCCAAATGGCTAATGAAAAAAAAGCAGATCTCTTTATCAGCATCCATGTTAATGCCTCTCTTTCCCCTAAAACAAAAGGATTCGAAATTTATTTTCTCTCGGAAAAAGCATCTGATAAAGAAGCAGAAGCAGTAGCTAATATGGAAAATTCCGTAATTGCCATGGAAGAACAGTCTCCAAAATTAAATGAATTAACTTCTATTCTCTGGTCAATGACCCTTAATAAATACATGAACAACTCTTCATTATTGTGTTCTTTAATCAGCAGAGAAGTAACGCTAATGCACTTAGGCATACAAAATCGTGGTGTAAAACAGGCAGCATTTCATGTTCTGCGCGGAACAAAAATGCCTGCGGTTCTGGTGGAATTAGGATTTCTCTCTAATAAAGGAGAAGAAAGAAAACTTAAAAACAGAAATTTTAGAAAAAAAATGACCGAAGCAATATATAAAGGAATCTTTCGTTATAAAAAACAATTAGCGAGTAAATGATAAAAAATATTTCTTTTTTAAAATCTCTTAAACAGGACATTTCTCTTATGAAAAAAGCAATTGGTGTTTTTGATTCAGGGGTAGGCGGATTAACAGTTACTTCACGAATTATCAACTATCTACCAAGAGAAAACATTATTTATTTTGGCGATACGGCCCATCTTCCCTACGGTTCAAAATCAAAAAAAACAGTTACCCGTTTTTCATTAAAAATTACTCATTTTCTAATTAAACACAATATTAAATTACTTGTAGTTGCCTGTAATACAGCTTCTGCTTTGGGACTTAATACCCTTAGACAGAAATTTTCCATACCTATTGTAGGAGTCATCAAACCAGGAGCTAAAGCAGCAATAAGTGCAACTAAAAACAAAAAAATAGGAATAATCGGAACTGATGCTACTATAAAAAGTGATGTTTATAAAAAAGCTTTACAAAAATTCGATCCAAAAATAAAAGTTTATAATCTTTCCTGTCCCTTATTTGTTCCTCTGGTAGAGGAAGGCTGGATTAATAATAAAATTACTCATCTCGTAGCTACCCAATACCTTAAATCTTTAAAAAATAAAGCTATTGATACCCTTATTTTAGGCTGTACTCATTATCCCTTACTTAAAGGCGTAATCACTCGGGTAATGGGGAAAAAAGTTACTTTAATCGATTCTGCCGAGGAAACAGCTAAAGAAGTAAAATATTTATTGCATAAACAAAATAACCTTATTATTCAAAACAATCATAAACCTCAACACAAATTTTTTGTAAGCGATGCACCATTAAAATTTAAATGTTTAGGTGAAAAATTCCTAAAACGTAAAATAGCATCCGTAAAAAAGGTAGAGTTGTAATAAAAGACAGACAACAGACAGTCCATAGTCCACAGTCGATAGTCCATAGACAAAGACAAAAAACTGCAAATGGCAAAAATAACAGTCATAAGTAGTCAAAGATAGTCAAAAAAAAGATTGTGAATGGCAAAAGAAAAGGACAATTTAAAGACGGTTAAAATTGGTTGAAAGACAAACAAAAGTCCATAGTCGACAGTCCATAGTCCATAGTCCATAGATTATAACAAACAGTTATTAGTTAATAGTTATGAGTTATAAGTTAAAAAAAAATTAAAAAAAAAACAAAAGACAAAAATAAAAGAAAAAAATAATAGTAAAAAGAGGAAAAAATGTTTGAATTAATGGTTGAAGATCATTTTAATGCTGCCCACAAACTAAGGAATTATAAAGGAAAATGTGAGCAATTACACGGACACAACTGGAAAGTAGCAGTTTTTCTAAAAGGAAAAAAACTAAACAAAACAGGAATGATTATGGACTTTGGCAAAATAAAAGAACTAATTAAAAAAATAACTAAAAAACTCGACCATACTTATTTAAACACCACCCCTCCTTTCAATAAAATCAATCCCACCTCGGAAAACATTGCCCAATACATATTTGAAAAGATGAGTTCTCTTATAGAAAAACAACAATGTGAAATATCTAAAATAACCGTTTGGGAAACAGAAAAAAACTGCGCCACATATTATCAAAAGGATTAATAGAAAAAATGAAAAACAAAAAAGCAGTTGTTCTTTTAAGTGGAGGCATCGATTCCTCTACGACCCTTTATCTTGCCCTAAAAAAAGGGTATATTTGTTTTTGCCTCATTTTTGATTATGGACAAAAACACAAAAAAGAAATTGAATGTGCTAAAAAAATTGCTAAAAAGACAAAATGCAAATATGAAATCATCCGTTTCGAACTTCCATGGAAAGGCACATCTTTATTAGATAAAAAATTAACTATCCCCGAAACCCGTACTACACGGCAAATAAAAAAAGAAATTCCATCTACCTACGTCCCGGCACGTAATACTATATTTTTAAGTTTTGCCCTCTCTTTTGCTGAAGCAATAAATGCCGGGGTAATTTTTAACGGGGCAAATGCCATAGATTACTCCGGATATCCCGATTGCCGGCCGGAATATTTTTCTGCCTTACAAAAAGTTTCCTCTTTAGGAACCAAAAAAGGCATTGAAGGCAAAAGCATAAAATTTCTAACCCCTTTAATAAAAATGACTAAAACCGAAATTATAAAAACAGGTATGAAATTAAAAGTTCCCTATCAATTAACCTGGTCCTGCTATCAGGGGGGCAAAAACCCTTGCCAAAAGTGCGATAGCTGTCTGTTGCGGGCAAAAGGATTTAAGGAATTAGGAATTAATGATCCTTTATTATCCAGATCAACTAAATTATGAAAATAAATCAATTTAAAAAATTAGATATTCAGGAAGTCTTTTCCAGCATCCAGGGAGAAGGACTTCTTGTCGGAGAAAAACAAATTTTTATCCGGTTTTCAAGGTGTAATTTGCACCCGGGCTGTAGCTACTGTGACACTAAAATCAAACCACTGAACAATACTTTTTCTTTAAATCCGGCAAAAAATAAAACAGAAGTTCAAAATTCAATCAATCAATTAATACAATTAATTAAAAATCTGGAAAAAATTTACGGCCCTCATCACTCAGTATCTCTCACAGGGGGAGAACCCCTGCTATATATTGATTATCTGAATTTAATCATCCCTCAAA
>JAUVLC010000077.1 GCA_030595925.1 Clostridia bacterium
CAGTTTCTCCGTTTTTAAATTCATAAGCTCCCGTCTGTTTTAAAAGAGCATCTATAAGCGTTGTTTTTCCATGATCAACGTGTGCGATAATAGCAACGTTCCTCACATCTTTTCTACGTTTCTGATTAGGCATATTAATAATTTCCTCCCTTATATGCAAACCTATGGGGTCAGGTCTTTACATTTAAACATTCTCTAATTTTTCCCAATATTTTTATTATACTCTCTTTTTCTCTCTCTCCCTCCATAAATCTTTTTATATTCGTACTAATAGCTACATTACTTACATTACCAAACCGTTTTCCCAATTCTTTTTGTGTTAAACAACAATTTTTTTGGATTAAATACAAAGCTATATTTCTTGCTATATTCCCTTTATTTTTACCCTTTTTCCCACTTAAAATATCTTTTCTCTCTATCTGCATAACTTCACTTACTCGTTCTATTATTTCCTCTACATTTACTTTCACTTTACTCTCTTTTATTCCTTTGTATTCCCTATCTTCCTTCTTATCTAAAAAATTCTCTTGTACCCATCTAACAAGTTCTTTCGAACCCAATATATATCCAAAATGAGCACCGTTTAAAGGATTTTCTAATTTCTCTTTTCCCTCCTCTATAAATCGTTGATATTCTTCAATCGCTTGTTTCTCTCTCTTCCCAAAATGACTTAATATCCAATCCGAATTATACCACTCTTCCCATTTCTTCCTTCCCGTTGTTTTAATAACCGCTTGATGACTACTGTAAGGATACAAGTTTATGCTTTCTGTCATCTTTGCGCGATACGGATTGAGATGAATATATCGAATTAATTCCAAAAGATAACTCTCATTTTCAATTAAAACAGCTTTATATCTCCCCTGTAAAACATGTCCTACTCTTTTGTGTTTCCAATTATATTTCTGAGTATAAAGCCCGTTTATATGTCTCATACAAGAAGAAAGATTTCCTAACGGTGTCCTTAAGATAAGATGATAATGATTGGTCATTAATGTAAAGGCATAAATAATTATTTGATACTTATTAACACTCGATGATAATATATCATAAAAAAGTTCATAATCATCTTTTCCCCTATAGATTGCTTTTCTACCATCGCCACGACTAGTAACATGGTAATAAGCATCGGAATACTCTATGCGTATAGGTCTGGCCATAAATTAATTTCCTATTAATATACTAAGAGATATTGTAACCTATGATAATTAATGAAAATTTATTTTATCATATTTATCTTTAAATGTAAAGACCTGACCCCAAATAGTACAAATAGTAGTGTATCTAAAAAACCTGAATTCCGACTGGATTGGTTTTTGTTTTTTCTTTTTCTAAGGAAAAGCTAAAAGAGTGTTTCCCTCTTATAAGTTGCCACTCTGTTTCAAATGGCCAGCTTGATTCTGAATAAGGTTTTTCATTCACCCACCATACTATTTTATTTACTCCCTTAGGAACTATTGCTTTAAGTGAAATTGTTTGATACTCCGGCCTTAAAACAGGGTCGATACAAAAAATATCCCCTTCGTCAGGAAAAGCAATATAAAATGTCTCTTCATCAGGCAAAGAAAGTAATTTTTTTTCTCCGAGATTGGAAAATTTTTGAGGAGGACGAGGGATACATTGTTTAGCAACCCAGTTGTTGTAAAGCGCAGGATAATTTTCATATACCTTTTCTACAACAAATTCTTTTGGACAATCTTCTCCGGCAAGTAAGCCATTACGTATATCGATTTGGAAACTCTGATGAATATTACATTTGGTTCGAGGTTCTACTCCGGAGATAAATTTTTCTACCATTTCATTAGGACAGTGTATGCCGGCTAAGTTTCCCGAAACAGGGCAGATAGAGCGAGATATGATTCCTTCCGGAGAAACAAATGTTTCCGGATATTTTTTCCGATGCAAATGAAACATAATATCTCGAAAAATTGGAGCGGCTCCGGAAATTCCGGAAATACCTTGCATAGGATCCCCTTCAAAATTACCGGCCCAGACACCTACTACATAATCCCGGGTAAATCCTATGGTCCAATTGTCACGAAAGTTTTTGGAAGTGCCTGTTTTTGCAGCACAGTCGAAGGGAAAGTCCAGCGAAGAAAAAGATCCAAAAGCAGAAGTTCGGGCATTACTATCGGAAAGAACATCCGTTAATAAATAGCAAACCTGGGGAGAAAAAACATACTCTCCGTATTTTTTTATATTAGACCCTTCGTTTATTAAAAATTGTTCTTTAAGTGTCTTTCCTGCACAAGCAAGCGAGGCATACGCTCTCACCAGCTCAAGCAGAGTTACTTCTGCTGAACCAAGGGTTAATCCAAGGCCGTAATAATTTGCTGTTTTATCAAGGTGTGAAAATCCAAGGCGTTTCAATTTATCAAGTAATGCCGCTACTCCTACCTTTTCGGTTACTCTTACTGCCGGTACATTATAAGAACAGGCTAAAGCCGTTCTTACTTGAACCGGCCCATGAAAATCTTCATCATAATTTCTGGGAGCAAAATCACCTCCGGGCGTTTTTGCATGCAAAGGCAAATCAGGAATTAAATCAGAAAGCATCCCCCCCGTCTCAAGATACAAGCCATAGGTAAATGGTTTAAGAGTAGAGCCTGGCTGTCGAAGTGAGATAACTCCGTTTACTTGACCTGCATGTTTTTGATTAAAATAATCAGCCGACCCTACCCAGGCAAGTATTTTTCCTGTTTGGAGGTCCATTACCAGAGCAGACCCGTTAGTTACATTTGCTTTTTTTAGTGATAGAATTCTTCGTCGAAGTATTCCTTCACAGGCAAGTTGAATAGACGGATCAATTGTTGTATAGACTTTTCCATCTTTGTTCCTTTTGTTGAGAGCTCCTTGTTTAATAATCCAGTCACAGAAATGAGGTGCACGAAAGATTGGTTTTTTTAATTCAAGGCTTAACATTTCTTTTTTTGCGCGTTTAAACTGTTCAACAGTGATTTTTTTATTAGTTAATAATAACTCTAAAATCTTTTTTTGTTTATGAATACATAAATCGAAATGTTGGTAAGGATTGAGTAAAGTCGGAGATTTTGGAATTCCGCAGAGGAAGGCAGCCTCGGCCAAACTGATTTGTTCAACCGGTTTGCCGAAGTAAAGCTTGGCTGCTGCTCCAATACCAAATGTCTGGTTCCCATAAGGGGCTCTATTGAAGTAAAAACAAAGTATTTTTTCTTTTGAGTAAAGTAATTCGGTAAAAAAAGCCTCCCCCATTACCAGTGCCTTGCCGAAATATGTTCGGGGATAATTCCTGGTTAATCGCACCATTTGCTGGGTAAGAGTAGAAGCTCCGGAAACAATTTTTCTACCCCGGATGTTTTGCCACAAAGCCCTGCTCAGAGCAAAAAAATCAATACCCCAATGAGAAAAAAATCTTTTGTCTTCACTCAGAATCACAGCATCGATTAAATAGGAAGGTAATTTTGAATAATCTATCTTAATACTTGTTCCTTCCCGGGAAGACAGGATTTTGCGCAAGGTATGTCCTTTGCAGTCAACAAGTATGGTGGATTGAAATTCTCCTTCTTTAAGCATCTTTTTAGCCAGAAAAATGCGGCAATAAAAAATTGTGCTGATGGATAACAAAACTAAAATGCTAATGAAAATATTGATTTGATAATTAACCTGTTTTTTCATTTTACTTTAATTTTAAGTTCCTTTGAGTATCCAAAAATTTCGGGAGTATACATTCCTTCTGCTTTACAGGGTGGAACTATAAAATCACCCCGGGTTATAGAACGAATAAGATAACTACGGGTGTGTTTGCCCCGGGTCATATAATCAGCAAATAGTACTACTTTATCGTCGTATATCTCCTGATGATTGAAACTTCCCCACCATTGATAATAACCCGGTTTGTTTTTATTTATTTCTCGCATTTCCTCCTGACCGGCAGTAGCAAATGTTTGGTTTAATGGTTCAAAACCTGCCGGTAATTGATCTTCAACTACAACAAAGTTTCTATCCTGTGGAGTAGTAACTTCAATTACTACCTTAAAAGTTTCTCCTGCTTCGAAAAATAAATCAGAAACCTCTTTCCCTTTAAGTGTTTCGTATCTTCGGTGAACGAGAAAACCTTCATTCCGTGACAGTACAGGTTCTTTAAGTGCATAGTGCATACGAATGCCATAGTAAAATCTGCCGATACCGGTCTTGAGAATTTTAACCGGCAATTTTTTCCCGGCTTCCGTTTCTTTCCAGGGAATCATTTTTGCCTTGATGTCGGTTTGTCTTCCCTGGAAAAGCTCTTTAAATACTTCCCGATGGGCAAATTTTATCTGGGCAGTGAAGTTGGGTTCTTCTTTTTCATATTTTTTAAAATACTCGGTTAATGCATAGAAAACATATAGATTTTCCTGGGTATTCCTCCATCGACCGTTTTTCCTTTCGTCCATTAACCAGCGGATAATCTTGGGTGCCTGGGCAAATTCGTTTTTTACTTCCAGCATCGACTGGAGTATATAAGCAGTCGTGCGTACGTTAGAATAATATATCCAACCTAATCCGGTTCCATCCTCTTCAAAATGAGCACGGGAAGGTTCTTCTTTGATTTGATTTATCATCGTTTGAATAATTTTATCTTCAAGAGACTGCCCCATTTTAGCTAAGTGAACAGCCTTAAGTAACATTGCCCTGCCGAAAATAGGAATTCGAAAACATTCCTCGTATAACTTATTGATAGAACCCTGATCAAATGTTTTCCAGCGTGCCAGAGAATAAGCGGCAAATGCTTTAGTACAAAGCCGGGCATTGAAATTATAGGGGTAATTCCATATTTCACCGTTACTTCGCAAAACAGATTTAAGATAGGAAATTCCTTTGGAAATGACTTTATCATTTATTTGATAGCCCTTGTTTTGTGCCTCAGCAAGAAAAAACATTACATAACAACTTAAATAAGGAGAAGGATGCTGGGAATCAGGCCAGGCTGTAAATCCCCCGCTGTAAGTTTGATATTCCGGAATTTCCGCAATTAAGTCGTTAATAAATTTTATTTTTTCTTTGGCGGTAATATCGGATATATTAAAAGTATCCAATAAGTCCCCGGCAATAAGAAAGGGAAAAATACGGGAAATTTTTTGTTCCAGACACTCATAAGGATAACCAAGCAAATAGCGTATTCCTTCCTTAAGTCCAACAAAAGCAGTAGACCCTCCGGTAAGTTCAATTCCTCCTAATTCAGGATATATCTTCCGGGGAATAATAATTGCTTCTTCCATTTTAGTTTTTGTCTGGTTAAACAAGGCTACTACTTCTGCTACCCTGGACAAATGGACAGGAATTTTCAGATTGATTCCGTCGGTTTCTTCTCCCATACGCGATGCAAATTGAAAGTTAATTTCACCAATTTTATCGGCACGAAAATCAAATAAAACTTCTTTAGCCTCGTTTTTCTTAATTTGTATAATTTTTTTTCTTTCGCCAAGCAGTGTAATGCCTTGCGTTTGAGCTTCTATCATTACCTGACCGGCTTTCCCTGTTCCATTGTGTACTACTACCCCTGCCTGAAAAATATCGTCTCTGCGCACAAAACGGGGAAGAGAACCTTTCAGCATTAGAGGTTTACGCACTTTAAAATCCTTTTCTCCTGCTCCGAAAAGGGAATCTTTGGTATGGGCACTGACCATTAAGCGAAAGGTAGTAAGGTTTTCCGGCAGTTTGAAATTTACTTTGGCCTTTCCTTTTTTGTCCGTTGTTAGTGAAGCGGTCCAGAACGCAGTAGCTTTAAAATCTTTTCTCAAATCGATTCCCGCTTCTAAGCCTTTTAGTCCTTCTCCTCCACCACCACCACGGTTTTCTCCTTTCTGGCCGTAATTACGCTGTCCGATTAAATGTTGTCTGCTTTCAGCTGTCATTATTGACAAAGCGCGTGAACCATAGAAATAAGGAAAAGAGTTAGGTGTTTTATATGCAATAAGGTCTATTACCCCCCGGTCCACAACTGCTATTGATAATTCGGCAGAACGGGACTTTCCTTTGGCATCTTTTATACGAAGAGTAACTGCAACTTCATTCCCGGGCCGGTATTCTTTTTTATCCGTTTCAAGAAGAACTTTTAAATGTTTATCCCCTGAATCAACAGGGAGATTGATATATCCCATTTTAAAGGAAGGTTTCCCAATATCAAATCCTTTTTCGTTAAATTTATTTTTGGCAATACGCCCTTGAATAAGCACAACCGAAACGAATACATTGGGTAAATATTCAGATTTTATCGGGATTTTGATAGTATCCGCACTACCTTTAAGTTGTTGCGTAAAGTGAGTTATAATCCCTTCCCGTTCTAAGGTTACCAGAGCCGAGGTTTTTTCATACGGAGATTTTACCATAATGCGAGCTGTTTCTCCGGGCATATATTTGGTTTTGTCCGCAATTAATTCAATACTGTCATCATCCGTTCTTCGCCAGGGTACGTATCCTTTTCCGAAAACATATAAATAGGTACTGGAATAGATTTTGTTTTTTCTTTTATCCATGGATTCAGCTTTAATATAATAATACCCTGGTTTACCCGGCTTCATTTTTACTTCAACGGGTTTATCAGAGGTATTAACAGAAAAAGAGTCTTGTTTAATGTCTTTACGTTCAGTAACCCATTCGGTTTTACCGCCAACACCTGCTTTTCGAACAGAATGCCACTCTTCCCGGTAAAGTTCAAGGTTTACTTTTTTATTGGCAACTTTATTTCCTTCTAAGTCAACAGCAAGGACATTGATTTGAACATCCTTTCCTTCTTCAACAAAGGTAGTGGAAGGTTTAAGTCCAAGGTAAAAAAGTCCCGGATGAACAATAAATCCTTTTCTGCCTGAAATTCGCTGACGGTCTACATCCGTCACATTAGCTTCTAAAACCAGGTTTCCTGTTCCAAATATTGCCTTAGATTTAATCTTGGCAGTAACTTCCAGAAGGCCGTCTTTGCTTAATTTATCCTTCCCGGAAGCTATAATTACACTTGAATTTCGCCTTTTTCCTGCAAAAAAAACATACCAGTCAAATGGTTTAAAATAATATCCTTTATGTCCTTGAGGACTGAAAGAAGAAGTATTTAATCGAAGAAACCAGGATACTTCCGCTTTAGCCAAAGGGCCTCCGGAAAGATAAGCAGCACTGATTATCCCCTGAAAAGTATCATCAACTATATATGACTCTTTATCTCCTTTTACCAGAACTTCGAATTTGGCCGGCCGATAGGCCTCTACCCGAAACGAACCACTTGCTTTTAATTGATTTTGGTAACTTACTTTCAGTTTATTTTTTTCTCTGGCGACACCACTTTTGGGCTTTTCCTTTGACGGTGGAGATACTTTAATCGAATAATTTCCTGTAGGAGCAGAACTTTTTAACTTCAGGTCATAGGTAAATGAACCGTAATTATTTACCGGAAGCAATCCTTTGAAGATATTTTCATCCCGGGAATTATTTATAACCATTTCTACTTCCTTTAAATTTGAGATTATCCATTGTCCCTGTTTTTTCTTTCGAAAAACACCCTTGATATGTATAGTATCTCCTGAACGATATATTCCCCGGTCAGTATAAATGTGAGCAGCGTATTCCGGATAAACCGGATACCATTGATAAGGAATTCCGAAGGAATAGGGATAGATACCGGTTCCCCATTTGTTAGAGATAATAGCAGCATCGTCATCTTTATAAGCAATAACGAAAAGTTCCGGGTTAGTATAATAGTTTGGCCTGGACATTTTAAATGTTGCCCAACCAGGAGCCTGAATACTACCGTCCTTACCCGTTTTCCCTTCCCAGAGGATTTTATTTTGTTTGTCTCTAATTTCAATCCGGGCCTTTTTTACCGGTCTTGCACTTTCAAGACTACTGACATAGACAAAAGTGTCTTCGGGCGAAAATTTTGCGGTCAAGCCAAGGTTAGTCACCTGGATAAATGATTTATAATATTTTTGATGAAAAACACTGACGAAATCTTCTACCAAATCATGGGCATTAGCAATATTCAATTGTATAAAAACAAAACCATTTTTTTCCCCTTTAAGTGATTCCTTTAAATTAATCGGTTTTATTATGCGTTTATTATGGGGAAGTTTAACCTTCCAGTTTTCTGATACAAAATTAAGATTTTTAAAATCATAAGCCTTATGGGAAAAAAAAAGTTCGTTGTCGTTAAACATTAAAGGAATTACTTGCTCATGGGGAATTATCACCATTTTTTTGTCAATGCTATTTATGTTTATTATATCAACAGGGATTTGTTTATCCAGCGTTGATTCAAGAATTCCTTTTCCTGTAGACATACGAATACGTGGTTGGTAGGAACTTACAAAAAACTCTTTTTCGATTTCTTTCCCTAATTTATTGCCAAATTGATCTTGAAGCTCACCAGATAGTTGAAATTTATATGCTGTAGATGGTTTAAAATTAAGTGAAATATAACCGGAGATAGAGTGATAGGTAGAAGGTTTTTCAGGAAGAGTTATCGGGGGATTAAAGGTTATGTTCTGATATATATCTTTTAAGGATACAGGATTTGAAAATCTAAGTATAAGAGATTTAAGTGGATGAAATTTTTCGCTGGATGAAAGAAGTCTAAAATGATTGTAGGTCTTAAACTGAATTTCCCGTTGCTTTAAAAGCCCTAAATTTCCCTCGTTTGCCGATAAACCTTTTTTTAGCACAATGGTATAAGTATATTCTTGTTCGTATTTCCCTTTAGGAAAAAGGATAAGAAATGTCTCTATAGCATTGTCTTTAAGATAATATTTCCATCTTTCCAGTTCCTTTCCCTTTAAATAGCGTATAGCGAAATTTGTTCTTTCTGGATAATCATTTTCTTGGTAAGTTTTAATACGATCAAAAAGATTTTCTGTTTTCTTACCTCTGATTTCAATAAATTCTCTTGCTTTTTGGAGAGACATTTTCTGATTAAAATGCAGGGTCATTCCTTGTTTTAAACCAATAAATTGTGATGAGTGGTGAGGGTCTGACCATAAGAGCTGCGGTCGAATAGTCTCGAAGCTCCATACATAATCTTTCTTTAGTTCTTTCCCTTGCAGGGATTTAATTCCTTCAGGGATAGTTGCTTTAAAAAAAGTGGCTTTAGGTAACGGTTCTTCAGGGGTGAAAACAAGGGTGGTTGTTCCCTGCCACCGGTATTTTCCCTTAATAGGAGGCTCGAAAGATAACGGCCCTGATGAATCACCTTCAGGAATGACTTTAAGTGCAACCATTGGCTCTTCAAAGGTAACGACAATTGATTTTGTCTGATGAGCTTCTTTGGTTATTCCCTTTGGCGTAACAGAAAGGACTTTAAGGGAAAATGCTGGAAGTATCCCTGGTTCAATATGTTCAAATTCCTGTGAGGAAACTTTTGCTTTTTTTAATCTATTCCATAAATTAAAGAATTCACCTCGACTAATAACCGGTAATAACAATACAAATAATAAAATTACTAAACCGACACACTTCTTTTTGTAAGACATCCAATTTCCCCCTTAATAGGATAGGGATATATAGGATAGGGGACGTTGTCAAGATGTCAAGATATAGTTTCTCCCCTTTTACTATTGATAATAATACTTCCAGTCGGCTTATTCCCACTTCTTTCCTCTTTTTATTTTTGAAGAAGCCACTTCCACACAGGTATTATTTGTATATTTATTCCTTTAATTTTCTTAGTACCTTCTTGTTCATAAGTAAAGATTATTCCCTTATTTTGATGAAGTTTTTTACAAGTATTAACTAACCCTTCCATTTCTCTTTTTTCATTTTCTTCGTTTAAAATATATGTAACCTGGTAAGGGAAAAACTCATTATTTAAATCTTTTAAGATAAAATCGCATTCTTTTTCTTCGCTAAAATAATATATTTCCTGTCCTCTTTTCCTTAACTCCAGAAAAACAATATTCTCTAACCTCCTTCCCACATCCTCTGAAGTATTCCTTCGACAAAGACCAATATCAACGACATATATTTTAGCCGGATTTCTAAGCCTTTTATATGTAGATTCAGAGTATTTTCTCACTTCAAATATAAGGAGGCTTTCCAAAAAACATTTGTAATATAAAAATAATGTGTCTTTTGAAAATGGAAATTTTTGCTTATATTGTTTATAAAAGGAACTTAAAGAAAACTTCGCGGAGAAAGACAAAAAAAGATTTTCCATTAAACAAGTCAAAAGATGACTATTAGTAATATTAAATCTTTCCACTAAATCTTTAAAAAACATTGCATCCAAATATTCATCGATAACTTTTCTTTTTTCAAAATCAGATTTTAAAAATAATACTTCAGGAAATCCTCCCCACTTGAAATATTCAGAAAAATATTTTTTTATTAATACTTTTTTTGATCCATAAAAAATTGTTTTATTATTAAGATTAATATTTTTTAACAATAAAACCTCTTTAAAAGAAAACGGCGTTATTTCTATACTCCAGGATCTTCCTCTCAAAGATGTTTGAATTTCTTTTGGCATTACTTTTGAAGAAGAACCGGTAATAAATACTTTAATGTTTTCTCGTTCTACAATTCTTCTTACAAATTTTTCCCAATTTTTAGTATTTTGAATCTCATCAAATAAAAATAAAACCTCTTTTCCTGCTAAATGCGGTTTTAATTCTAAGAATGCTTCTTTTAATGTTTTAAAATCTTCGGTTTCAAAATCACTTAATCTTTCATCTTCAAAATCGATATACAAAGAATTTTCTTTGTTTTTACGAAACAAGTCATATAATATATATGTTTTCCCGCTTCTTCTAACTCCAAAAAATATAACTACCTTGTTTAACCCGACAGGCAAACAAATACCTTCTCTTGAAATAATATTAGGAATCTTATTTAGAATATATTCTTCGTTGGTAACAATTATTTCTTTTAAAAGTTCTTTTCTTATCATTAAATCATCCTTTCCACAAGGATAGTTTATAAAATAATCATCCTTTTGTCAAGGACAAATATTACATAATAATGGGAATGCTACAATACATATGACACCCCCTAATATAAAAATAAATAAAATATTATGTATGAGAAAAGACTGGTATGAAGAACTGGTGAAATTAATAAAAACCCGGTTTGTTAGGGTAAAAAGAAAGAGGATAAAAACTCCTCAAGAAAAAAATAAACTACCCGGGTAAGACAATGTTGATAACAAAAATATATTCTGTTATTCTTTTGTCTTAATTGAAAAATAGGACCGTCTTCTTTATCTTACTATGAGTTTAAGCAATCTCCCTCTTTCTTACCTTTTTGACAAATACTCCCTTAAAAAACATCTTTTACGCACTCAATTGAGCAAGCCAACTTCCTGCCCGAACTTTTTTAATATTATTTATCTCCTTATCATAGCGACTATTATGTACATCATTGCAGAAAAGTCACGTATAATTTTCAACACGTTGCATTATATGCCTATTCCGGTAACTTCTACCAGTCATTCCGGTTTTAATTTACCACCTATTCCGGTTAACTTCTACCACCCATTCCGGTAACTTCTACCAGTCCAAAAGAGCAAAGTAACGAT
>JAUVLC010000036.1 GCA_030595925.1 Clostridia bacterium
GATTTAAATCCTTGCAGTAAATCTTGTTTTATATGGAAAGCTATAAAAATAACGCTCTTAAATTTTAGTTCTTTGTTAAATTAGAAAAAATTTATATTTGATTTAAACCTGCCACTTTTAGTAAAGTGACAGGTGGAAATATGGGTTAAGGTTCTGTGGTAAACTTTCCGCAGGATTCAGTGGCAGAATTCACAGGAATACGCAAGCAGGCCCGATAATCGGTCCGGCTCCGGCAATAGAGGAAAAATGATGTCCGAAAAGAATAGTCCAGTGTTTTGCCGGAACATAATCCAGTCCGTCTTCCATTTCTACGGCGGGAGTTTTTCTTTTACTGTCTGTTTCCCAGAGTTTTTCAATAATGCTTCCATAGAATTTATAACCCAACACTAAACAAATTAAAGTTATTATTTCTATTGTTAAAGAATTCATTTTTTACTCCTTTCAATGGTTTTGGTTAAATTACGAAAATTTTTATCGTCTTACTAAATTTAAAAATGATTGTCAATAGAGATTGCTTTTCAGTCGTGTCAAAAAACTTGACAAATTATATCCATTGAATTATAATTTGAGTTAAATTAAGTGCTGGTTAATAAACTTATTGTTAACCCCGGATTTGTTTTTCTAAATTATTAGTCCGGATTATTTATAGAGGAAAGGAAATCATTAATTCAATGAGACTGAAAGTTTTTCAGCTACGCTGACAAAAAACTCTGTAGTCGAATTGATACTGAGAGACTGCAGGGAGTTAAAGGGTCTCGGGTTTAATTCCCCGCAGATTGCTGCGCAAAAGTTATGTGGGATAAACCTTTGATACCCCATAGCTTGCTGTGTGTGGGGTAGTTCATTTAAATGTCAAATGCTTTTGACATTATGCATTTATTATCAAGGAGGGATTATGTCCAAAATTAGTGGAAGTTTTTTTCCGGATTTACCAAGAGATGAGAAAGAGACCAAACAGAATTTTTTTTGTCAGGAAGCAGACGAATTAGTAGATTCTCTTTCCAAAATAGAGATATATAAGACATTATTGAAAGAAATTTCCAATATTGAGATACAAAAAGATCAACAGGATTTACTTCAGAGGCATAACGAAAAGGAAGATTCCTCTTTGGCTACGGTTTTAAAATTAACTTCAAAATGTAATATTTGGATAGAAATCAAAGAAATAGTATGGGAAGATGGTTCTTATTCTGATATGGGTTCAAAAAATAACAAAAATAAAAGAGAGTCTTAGTAAGAGAGAAGATAAGTTTTTTTGTTTAACGGAGAAGTGTCTTAATTCTGCAATTAGATATTAAATTTATTTCTTCTATCCGTAAATTTGAGAGAATAAACATAAAACAGGGTAGATATTTACTCTGTTTTTTTATTTAATAGGGGAGTTTAAATTTTTTCTTTAAAAAAAGGTGGGGGTGTTGGAAGTAAAATTATGAACTATGGGGGATAGTGTTTGCGAGTTTGAGGCAACTGTCAAGCAATAACATTATTGCAGAAAACCGAGGAGAAAATTGAGTTATTTATGGGTTGACTTTTAGTACAAAATAATTTAAACTAAATTAGGGTTTGCTGAGTTTTCAGTAGACCCTAATTTAAATATAAACAGGGTTTTTATGGATATAATTGTTACTCATACTATGGCTGATTTTGATGCCTTAGCTTCTTTAGTGGCGGCCAAAAAACTTTATCCTAAAGCGTATATGATTTTACCTTCGTCTTTGGAACAAAATGTTCGTCATTATTTAAAACAAAACCCGGGACAGCATGATTTCAAAAAAGAAGAAGAAATTGATTTCAAGAAAGTAACCCGGCTTATTGTTGTCGATACTCGTTTATCTCATCGAATCGGCCGGTCGAGAAAAGTGTTGGACAATGTTAATTTAACTATTCATCTTTATGACCATCATCCTCGTACGGAAAAAGATTTAAAAGGGAAAATCAGCCTGGGAAATATCGAAGGGGCAACGACGACTTTATTAGTAGAAAAAATAAGAGAAAAAAAAATAAAATTTACTTCTCAAGAAGCTACTTTGTTTGCTCTGGGAATTTATGAAGATACCGGATGTTTTACTTTTGCCACTACCACTGCTGCAGATTTAAAAGCTGTTTCCTTTCTTCTTGCTCTGGGAGCGGATTTAAATATAATCTCTAATTTTATTCATCAGGGATTAAGCCCTCTTCAAATAAAACTTTTAGAAAAATTGCTCCATTCCCTTGAGGATATAATAATAAATAATGTAAAAATTACGATTACTGCTGTTTCCCTGCCTTCTTTTAAGGATGATTTGGCCATAATAGTACATAAATTAAGGGATATTGAACGCATAGATGTTTTATTTGTTTTAGTTGAAATTAAAGACCGGGTACATTTAATTGCACGTGCTCAGCAAAAAGGAGTTCTTAATGTAGGCGAAATAATGGGGTTTTTTGGAGGAGGGGGACATGAGGTTGCTGCTTCGGCTACTATATCACCGGGCCGGTTATCTCAAGTTAAGGAAAAGTTATTAAGAATAGTTAATGAAAAAACAAAGATGCGAAAAAAAGAATCGATAATAATTAAAGAAATACCGGAAAAAATGAAAATTTTTGAAGCTAAACAGCTTTTTTTAAGAAGTGAAAATGATTTATTCCTGGTAAATCAAAAAAAGAAAGTAACTGGGACAATTAGCCGTAAAGATGTAGAAAAAGCAGAAGCATTTGGGTTGGTAAATTTCTCCGTAGCTACTTTTATGTCTTGCAAAAAAGAAAAGTTGCCTTTATCTAAATCATTTTTAAAACCGGAAAAAAAAGAACAAACAAGGAAGAATATCAAAGATTTAATAAAAAAGAAATTGCCTTTCCGAACAGTAAATCTTTTAAAGAAAATCGGGCAAATGGGTGATGAAATGAATTGTCCTGTTTATATAGTGGGAGGATTCGTGCGGGATTTGTTTTTAAATGTAGAAAATTTGGATATAGATGTTGTTGTTGAAGGGAAGAGTATTTATTTTGCCCGGCGGTTGGCGAGATTTTTAAAAAAGAGAATTATCGTCCATACTAAATTTTCTACGGCAACTATTGATGTAGAAGATGATTTAAAAATAGATGTTGCAATGGCTCGTAGAGAAATTTATGATTATCCGGGAGCTCTTCCCCATGTAAAATCCGGGTTGCTAAGAGAGGATTTGTTTCGTCGGGATTTTAGTCTTAATACTATGGCGGTAAAACTTAACAGCAAAGATTTTGGTTTTTTAATTGATTTTTTTTGTGGTGAAAATGATATTAAAAAAGGAGTGGTTAGAACGCTTTATAATTTAAGCTTTATTGAAGATCCTACCCGGATTTTCAGGGCTATTCGTTTTGAACAACGGTATGATTTTTGTATGGACGAAAATACCCAGCATTTTTTACGTTGGGCAGTAAAAAATAATTTTCTAAAACAGGTGAGTAAAGAAAGAATCAGGGAAGAAATTATTGCTATTTTAAATGAGTGTGCCCCTCAAAAGGCGATTAAACGGATGGCAGAATTTAAAATTTTGGAGACTATTCATCCTAAAATTAAAATAACCGGGAAAATACGGAATGATTTTAAGAAAGTAAAAGATATTCTTTTTCTTTTTACTTTACCCTTAATAGAAGATACTGTTGAAAAATGGCTTATTTATTTCCTTATTTTAGTGCAAGACTTGAATTATTGCGATACTATGCAAGTGTGTAATGAGCTAAAATTTAATAAAAGATGGATAAAAATCGTTTTAATGACTAAAGAAGCAGTATTAAAAATTAAAAAACAGCTAAGGAAGAAAGAAAAAATTAAACCCGGAGATATTTACCGGATTTTACACCAAATTCCCAATGAAATAATTTTGTTGGCGATGATTCAATCAACGGATTTATTGATGAAAAAAAGAATTTCCGATTATTTGACTAAGATGCGGCAGGTAAAGATTTTAATTGCCGGGGAGGATTTAAAAAAAATAGGTTACCGGGAAGGAAGAATTTTTAAAGAAATAAAAGAACGGCTTTTATATGCTAAATTAAATAAAAAAATAAAAACACGGGAAGAAGAGTTTAAGTTTGTGATTGACAATTTCCCTAAAGATTGATAAAATCAGCATTTAATATAATTTATAAAGAGAGAGAAAAGAATGTTTTATCCTCCGCAGATTCCTATGCCGATGACACTAGTTGTTTTACTTTTTGCTGTAGTTATTCATGAATATGCTCATGGATGGATGGCTTATTTATGTGGTGATGGTACGGCAAAGTATTCGGGCAGGCTAACGTTAAATCCTTTAGCCCATATCGATCCGTTTATGACTATTTTAATGCCCATTATTTTTTATTTTACTTTAGGCTTTGCCATAGGGGGGGCTAAGCCGGTACCGATTAATCCTTATAATTTCAGAAATCCCCAGAGGGATATTATTAAAGTAAGTTTAGCCGGCCCATGTTCCAATTTTATTTTAGCTATCGTTTTTGCTTTGTTAACTCATTTAATGAAAATACTTGGGTTAAATGTTTTTTATTTAGGACAATTCTTTTTTAATCTTTTTGCTTTTAGTGTTTTTTTAAATTTGTTATTGGGAATGTTTAATTTAATACCCATTCCTCCTTTAGATGGTTCAAGAATATTAATTGCTATTTTACCCAGGGAATATGCTTATAAAGTGGAAAGGATTGGAATGTTCGGTATAATCCTGGTTATTTTATTTATTAATGTTTTTTTTCAGGAACTAATTAGGGTTGTATTTGCTATTTACCACCTTTTATTATGGGGTATATAATGGGGAAAAAAAGAATTTTGAGTGGTATGCGACCCTCAGGAAGATTACATCTGGGGCATGCAGAAGGGGTCTTGTCTAATTGGGTTAAACTGCAGGATGAGTATGAGTGTTACTATGAAGTTGCTGATTTTCATAGTTTAACTACCGATTATCAAAATACATCCGGATTAAAAAATAATATAAAAGAAATGGTGATTGACTGGCTATCCTGCGGTTTGGATTCGGACAAATGTTGTATGTTTATTCAGTCTGATGTCCCTCAGCATGCCCAATTACATCTCTTACTTTCGATGATAGTTCCTTTATCCTGGCTGGAAAGATGTCCTACTTATAAAGAACAATTACAGCAGTTGAAAGATAGGGATATTTCTACTTATGGATTTTTAGGTTATCCTGTTTTACAAGCGGCGGATATTCTTCTTTATCAGGCAGATGCCGTTCCTGTAGGAGAAGACCAATTGCCTCATCTGGAACTGACCAGAGAAATAGTCCGAAGATTTAATTTTATATATAAGCCTTCAAAACAAGTTTTTTTAGAGCCGCGTTCTTTATTTACCCATTGTCCTAAATTGCCGGGTATAGACGGGAGAAAAATGAGTAAAAGTTATAATAATTGTATTTATATTTCAGATTCACCGGAAGTAATAACTAAAAAAATCAGACAAATGATAACTGATCCGGCAAGAATAAAAGTAAACGATCCTGGTCATCCGGATGTTTGTAGTGTATATGGTTTGCATAAAGTATATACTTCTTCTTCGGAAGTGAAAGATTTAACCAGGCAGTGTAAAGAGGGTGAAATCGGATGTGTTGCCTGTAAAAAGAAATTAACACAAACTATATTGATTAAAATGGAACCTATTTATAAAAAAAGAAAAGAAGTAGAAAATTATCCAATACAGTCTATTTTGAGAAAAGCAGGAGAAAGGGCAAGGGAGGTTGCTTGTTCTACTATGGAAGAAGTAAAAAAAACGATGGGTATTTAATCTTTAATATTGGTTTGCTGAAAATTAAGGGTAATGTTAGAAATAAAATGATAAAGAATCATAAAAGTGCTATAAATAAAAAAGAATTTTTTCATAATGTGGGGAGGAATGACAGTAATTGTGGAAATATGGTAGCCTGCGACTACCAAAAAAATAAAACATTTTCGACAATGCTGGAACTAAGGGGGAGGGAAATATTATGGCTTATCAGGTTAAATTAGAGACATTTGAAGGGCCTCTTGATTTGCTTTTATTCTTGACAAAAAAGAACGATTTGAATATTTACGACATTTCTGTTTCTGAGATTACCACTAAATATCTGGAATATCTTCGAATGATGAAATTATTAAACCTGGAAATTACAGGAGATTTTTTGGTAATGGCAGCAACGCTAATTCAAATAAAGTCTAAAATGTTATTGCCTTCTTCAGATGAGGATGAGGATGAATTAGATGATCCCCGTAAAAAATTGATAGAACGGCTCATAGAATATAAAAAATTCAAAGAGGTATCTAAAGTTCTTGAAAGAAAAGAAGTATCTCAACAGGATATTTTTTACCGCGAATCACCGGTTTCTTTGGAGGGAGAGTATGTATTAGAAGTTTCTTTATTTGATCTTCTGGATAGTGTTAAGAAAGTTTTTTCTGCTGTCGCACAAGAAGAAGTGAAAAATATTATAGATGAAGAAATAAGAGTTGAAGATAAAATGCAGGATATTTTGTATAGGGTTGAGGAAAATGATTATGTTTCTTTTTCTGAAATTTTTAGTAAATCTGCCGGTAGACAGGAAATAGTAGTTATTTTGTTAGCTCTTTTGGAATTGATTAAAATGAAAAAAGTTTTTGCAAGGCAGGCAAGTTTGTTTGGTAATATAAGAATTTATAAGGCAAATAACTATTTGAAAGAAACGGAAGAGGAAGGAGTAAGAGAAATAATAGAAAAAGAAGAACAATTAGTACAATCGGTGGTAGAAAACAAAATTGATTATGGCTTATCAATTTCCGGGGCGGAGAGTGAATGAACGAGATGAATGTTAAAAAAGTTATTGAATGTTTGTTGTTTTTTTCGGAAAAACCGTTGTTGCCGGATAAAATTTCTGAGATATTGGCAAAAGGACAGGAGGGGATGGAAATAGATTCACGGGAAGTGGAACAGTTACTTATTGAAATGGGAGAGGAATATAGAAATAGAGATTCCGGTTTGCAAATAGTCCGGATAGGAGGCGGATTTCAAATGTGTTCTCTATCCGAATGTGCACCATGGATAAGGGTAATGTTTAAATCAAGAATTACCTTAAAACTTTCTCCTTCTGCAATGGAAACTTTATCTATTATTGTTTATAAACAGCCTATTACTAAGGCTGAAATAGAGGGTATTCGCGGTGTAGATGCAGGAGGGGTGCTGCATACCCTTTTATCCAAAAAATTAATTCGAATTTGTGGAAGGAAAGATGTTCTCGGCCGGCCTCTTTTATATAAAACGACCCAGAAATTTTTGCAGTATTTTGGGTTAAGGGATTTGTTGGAGATGCCTTCTTTAGAAGAAATAAATGTAGAATAGATTTTCCTTAAAAGACAATTAGGTAGAAACCAATACTGGTAATGGAGTGAAAAGTGAAAAAGATAAGACAGAAAATAAACGTTATTGATGAGCAAATTATGAGTTTGCTTAACAGGAGGCTTAAAGAGGTTCTAAAAATCGGAGAATTGAAAAAAAAGAAAAATGAATATTTTTATGTTCCGCATCGGGAGAAAGAAATTTTAGATAGGTTGATTAAAAAAAACAAGGGTCCGATTTCTAATACAGCTTTAAAAGATATTTTTCAGGAGATTTTCAATTTAAGCAGGTCTTTGCAGAAAAAATTAAAAGTTGCATATTTAGGTCCTGAAGCGACTTTTACCCATTTAGCGGCAGTCAAAAATTTCGGACGATTAGCGGAATTAATACCTGTAAAAAGTATTAAAGATGTATTTAATGAAGTAGAAAAAAAAAGGGCTGATTATGGGGTAGTGCCTATTGAGAATTCAACCGAAGGGGTTGTTAATCATACTCTGGATATGTTTATCGATTCGGATTTGAAAATTTGTGCGGAATTGATGCTGGAAATATCGCACAATCTTCTTTCTAAAAATGGTGACTTAAGGAAAATAAAAAAAGTTTGTTCTCATTGTCAACCTATTGCTCAATGCAGAAATTGGTTGGAAGAAAACCTTCCTAATGTAAAATTGGTAGAGGTATCCTCTACTGCTTGTGCTGCGCAATTAGCACATAAAAGGGCGGATACCGCAGCGATTGCTTCCCAACAAGCTGCTTCCCTGTATGATCTTAAAATTGTAGCACGTAATATTGGAGATAAAGCAGATAATTTTACCCGGTTTTTAGTAATCGGAGGGAAAGATTCCCCTCCCAGAGGGAAAAATAAAACATCAGTAATGTTTTCTGTTAAAGACAGGGTGGGCGCCTTGCATGATATGCTGATTCCTTTTCAGAAGAATGGAATAAATTTGACCAAGATTGAATCCAGGCCAAGTGGTAAAAAGGTTTGGGACTATATTTTTTTTGTTGATTTTAAAGGCCATATAAAAGATGATAAAGTTCAGCAAACCTTGAAGTTGTTGGAAAAACAATCTTTTTTTGTGAAGGTTTTGGGTTCTTATCCGGAAGGAGGTCAACGTGGATGATATTAAAAATTTAGTTAGAAAAAATATTTTACAATTTCAACCTTATTTGCCGGGGAGGCCTATTGAACAGGTAAAAAAAGAAAAAAAGTTGAAAAAGGTTTTTAAATTAGCTTCTAATGAAAATTCTTTGGGGTCTTCTCCCATGGTAATAAAAGCGATAGGAAAGGCTTTAGGAAATATACATCGTTATCCTGACGGAGGGGGATTGTTTCTTAAAGAAGTACTGGCTAAAAAATTAAAATTAAATGTAGAAAATATCATTTTAGGCAACGGGACGGATGAGATAATTGAAATTATTGGAAAAACATTTTTAAATCCCGGAGATGAAATTATTGTTTCCGCACATGCTTTTATTCGTTATTATATGGCTGGAAAATTGATGGCCTGTAAGGTAAAAACAATTCCGATGAAAAATCTTACTCATAATTTAGGGCAAATGCAGAAGGCAATAAATAAAAAGACAAAAATTATATTTATTGCTAATCCTAATAATCCTACAGGGACTTATGTGAATAAAGAAGAAGTAATAAATTTTATGAAGAGTATTCCCAAAAGGATAATGGTTGTTTTTGACGAAGCTTATTATGAATATGTAACACGGAGAGATTTTCCCGATGCTTTATCGTATATAAAGAATAAGCGGAGGGTAATTGTTTTGCGTACTTTTTCCAAAATTTACGGATTAGCCGGTTTGCGGATTGGATATGGAATGAGTATAAAGGAAATAATAGGATATATGGAAAGGATAAGGCCGCCTTTTAATACCAATTCTTTGTCACAAATAGCAGCTAAGGTTAGTTTGTCGGACAAAGGGCAGATTAAAAAAAGCAGAAAAATCGTTGCGGAAGGAAAAAAATATTTGGAACAAGCATTAGATAAAATGGGAGTGGAATATGTTCCCTCGGAGGCTAATTTTGTATTGATAAAAGTAGGAAGAGGAAAAGATGTTTTTAATCGATTATTAAATAAGGGAATTATTGCGAGGGCAATGGATGAGTATGAATTGCCTGAATATATCAGGGTAACAATTGGATTGCCTCATGAAAACAAATTATTTATTAAAAAATTAAAGGAGGTTTTACATCAGTGTTTTTAACGTTGAAAAAGGGAGCAACTAAAAGTCAATTGGAGCATCTTCGTAAAAAAATTAACGGTTTAGGTTTTCGTGCTCATATTTCCAAAGGGGCGAAAAAAATAGTTGTCGGGGTAATTGGTGAAAATGCTATTTTGGTTCGTGATACTTTTGAGTCTATGGAAATAGTAGATTTTATAACCCCCATTTCTAAGCCCTATAAACTGGCAAGCCGTGAGTTTAAAAAAGAAGACACTATCATCAATGTTAATGGTATAAAAATCGGGGGAAAACAAATTGTTGTTATGGCGGGGCCGTGTTCGGTAGAAAAAAAGGATTTACTTATTAAAATTGCCCGGGAAATAAAAAAAGCAGGGGCAAGAATTTTAAGAGGTGGTGCATTTAAGCCGCGTACTTCCCCTTATAGTTTCCAGGGGTTGGGGGAAAAAGGATTAAAGTATTTGGCTGCTGCAAAAAAGATAACCGGATTGTCTATAGTGACAGAAGCGATGACTATTGAACAAGTAAAAATAGTAGAAAAGTATAGTGATATTATTCAAATTGGGGCAAGGAATGTACAGAATTTTGATTTATTAAAAGCAGTAGGAAAGAGTAGGAAACCGGTTTTATTAAAAAGGGGTATTGCAACGACAGTAAAAGAGTTTCTTATGTCTGCCGAATATATTATGTCACAAGGGAATTGTAATATTATTCTTTGCGAGCGGGGTATTAGGACTTTTGAACAATCTACCCGTTTTACTTTGGATTTAAATGCCGTTCCGGTAATAAAACGTTTGAGTCACTTGCCTATAATCATTGATCCCAGTCATGGCACAGGGGTTAGAGATTATGTTGCTCCTTTAAGTAAAGCAGCCATAGCTGTTGGTGCGGATGGATTAATGATTGAAGTCCATTCTAAACCCGAAGAAGCGTTGTCTGACGGCCCTCAATCATTATTGCCCAAAGATTTTTTTTCTTTAATGGAGGAATTAAAAAAAGTTGCCTATGCGGTAGGAAGAGAGATTTAACCGGTAAAAAAATATGAAAACAAAAACAAAAGTAAAAATTAAAAAGATTAGTATTATAGGGGTTGGGTTAATTGGCGGTTCGTTAGGTTTAGCCCTTAAAAAAATGAATCGTAAATCTGAAATAACCGGGATAGGCAGGCACCTGCACAAATTAAAAAGGGCTAAAAAAATAGGTGCTGTTGATAAATATACTACAGATTTTAAAAAAGGGGTGAAGGATGCTGATCTGGTTATTTTAGCTGTTCCGGTAAGTTTAATTCCCCGGTTGGTTAAAAAACTTATTCCTTATTTTAAAGATGGCTGTATTATTTTTGATGTGGGCAGTGTTAAAAAATTCGTTGTGGAGAAAATAGAGAATATGTTTTCTTCTCTTAATAAAAAAACTTTATTTTTTGTTGGTGTTCATCCCATGGCCGGGAGTGAAAAAACAGGGGTGGAAAATGCACGGAGAAATTTGTTTTACAATGCTGCCTGTATTATTACACCTACTGCCGGTACGGATAAAAATGCTTTGGGAGCGGTAAAGAATATCTGGAATGCTTTGGGTTCCCGTTTATTTTTAATGTCTCCCCGAGAACATGATTTTATTGTTGGATTTACCAGTCATCTTCCACATATTATTGCGAATTGCTTAGTTAAAGAAGTAGGTGCCCTGGCAGGAAAAGATAAACGCATAAAGAAAATATTAGCCGGTAGTTTTCGGGATATGACCCGCATAGCGGATAGTGATGAGAAGATATGGGCGGATATATGCATAAATAACCAAATAGCTGTAATAGAAAGTTTAAAAAAGTTTCAGGTTTATATCTATGAAATGACAAAAAAAATAGCCGAGGGGAAAAAAGAAGCAGTATTAAAAGAATTTGTGGAGGCAAAAAAAATTAAGGCAAAATTGGTTGATAATTAATGCCTTTAAAGTCAAAAAAAATGGCACAAATTGTTATAGAAAAGAAAAAAACCGTAAGGGGAGAAATAAGTGTTTTAGGGGATAAGTCTATTTCTCATCGGGCTGTTATTTTAGGCAGTATTAGTTCAGGGAGAATGTTTATTAAAGGTTTTCTGAATGCTTTAGACTGCCAGGCTACAGTCAAAATTTTTTCTTCTCTGGGAATAAAAATTGAGAGACAACATTCTGATGAGTTAAGTATTTATGGGAAGGGCCTAAAAAGTTTAAAAAAACCCTTAGAAGTACTAAATGTAGGCAATTCCGGGACGACAATACGGCTGGTGAGCGGGATTTTATCCGGCCAGGATTTTTCTTCATCCATTACCGGTGATAAGTCGATAAAGAAACGGCCGATGAGGAGGATTATTCAGCCTTTAAGACAGATGGGGGCGGAAATAACTGCTTCTGAAGATAATTATCCGCCTTTAAATATTGTCGGAAAACCATTACATGCTATCAATTATAATTTGCCTATAGCCAGTGCCCAGGTAAAATCCTGTATTCTTTTAGCCGGGCTTTTTAGTCACGGTGAGACTTCAATTACCGAACCTTTTAAGTCAAGGGATCACACAGAGAGAATGTTAAATTTTTTGGGGGCGGATATAAAGGTTTCGGGTCTTACCGTTACTATTTCAGGAAAAAAAGAAATAAAAGCAAAAAATATTATTATTCCCGGAGATGTCTCTTCCGCTTCTTTTTTTATGGTTGCAGCCGCAATGACGGAAAATTCCCAATTGACAATAAAAAATATAGGTTTAAATCCTACCCGAACAGGAATAATTAGTATTTTAAAGGCAATGGGGGTGTATATTGAGGAACAAAATAAAAAGGAAGTATGTAATGAACCCGTAGGAGATTTGTTTATAAAAAGTAGTAGATTATGTGCTATTAAGATTGGAAAAGAGTCAATTCCCGGGTTAATAGATGAAATTCCTATTTTAGCGGTAGCGGCTACCCAGGCAAAAGGGGTAACGGAAATTAAGGGCGCGGAGGAATTACGGGTAAAAGAAAGTGACCGGATAAAGGTAATGTCTTCGGAGCTATCTAAAATGGGGGCAAAAATAGAAGAAAAAAAAGACGGAATGTTAATTTATGGCCCGACTAAACTAAAGGGGTGTCAACTGGATAGTTATGGGGACCATAGAGTTGCTATGGCTTTGACTATTGCCGGATTGGTTGCTTCGGGTAAAACAGTAATTGATAATACTGATTGTATCAATACCTCTTTTCCCGGATTTGAAGAGATACTTAGAAGTGTGGTGTGATTTTAGAATGGGTCCAAAGAAAAAACTTGATTAGACTTGTTGAATAAAATCTAAGAAAGGAGGGGAATTTAGTTAAAAAGAATATTAAATTAAAATAAATAGGGAGAGAAAAATGAAAAAAAGCCTAACGATTAGTTTAATTGCAGTATTTGTTTTAAGTCTGAGTTCTTTTGTTTTAGCTGAGGATTTAGCCGGGAAGAGTAGTCTAGGAGTGGATTTGAGTTATTTTTCCTGTGAAGGTTGGGATAATGATGAATGGGATCAGGCAGGACTTATGGTAGAAGCGAAATATAGATATTTCATTAATGAAAATATTGCCCTGGGTGGAAGTGTTGGTTATTGGTCTGATACTTATGAAGATAACGGATTTGAAGCCACACTTACAATAATTCCGATTTTAGTTAATGCCGATTATTTTTTTACCCTTGATAATGAAAAGCTAAAACCTTATGTCGGATTAGGTTTAGGTCTATTTAATTCTACAGTTAAACTTGACTGGGGCACTGATTCTAACGATGAAAGTATTTCACCTTTTGGGTTTCGTTTGGGTGGTGGAGTAGAATATCAAGTAAGTCCTAAGATAAGTATTAGTGGTAATTTGAAGTATCAAATTTTGAGTCTTGACTTTGAAGAAAATACTCCTGACCCTGACGAAGAAGGGGATGCTAACGGATTAATAGTTGGTGCAGGAGTAAATTTATTATTCTAAATATAGTTTAAAAAAACTAATTTTTAATGATATTTCCCGTTGCGGGTTTGGAATATATTCCAAACCCGCAATGGAATAAAGGTAGATAAATTAAATAAAAATGGATAAAATAATTATTACTATAGACGGGCCTGCCGGGGCGGGAAAAAGTGAAGTAGCTAAAAGAGTAGCCCGGGAATTGGGCTACAAGTATATAGACACAGGAGCTATGTATCGCGCAATTGCCTGGAAGATATTGAAAAGTAAAATTAATGCAGAAAATGATGAAGAATTACAGCAGTTGATAGATAATACCGAAATTACCTGGCAGCCGGAAGAAAATGTTTTCCATATTTTTGTAGATGGGGAAGAAATAACGGATGAAATCAGAACACAAAGTATTACTAAAAAAAGTAATGAAATTTCCAAAATTAAAAAAGTAAGAGAATATTTATTAATACTGCAGAGGAAGGCAGGTCTTGAAAAAGGGATTATTATGGAAGGTAGGGATATAGGGACGGTAGTTTTTCCTCAGGCAGAAAGAAAATTTTATTTAGATGCTACTTTAGAAGAACGGGCAAAAAGAAGGTATAAAGATTTGATAAAACAAGATCAAGGCATAAAACCGGAAAAAATAAAAGAAGCAATTAGGGTTAGAGATGAAAAAGATAAAAATAGAAGTTTAAATCCTCTAAAAGCCGCCTCAGATGCGATTTTAATTGATACGACTAATTTGTCATTAGAAGAAGTTGTTCAGTGTATTCTTGATAAAATTAACAAGAGATAAAGATTTTAATAGAATAAATAAGCAATTTACTTTCGGAAACAAAAAAATGATTTATTTTATAGGATATAGAATTTTGTGGCTATTGGCCAGAGGTGTTTTTTGTTTAAAAACTTATGGGAGAAGGAACCTTCCTCAAAAAGGAAAGGTGATTATTGCTCCTAATCATATGAGTTATTTAGATCCTCCGATTGTTGGTGTAGCTGTAAGAAGGGAAATTTACAGTTTAGGTAAAAAGGGACTTTTTCGTATATCGCTTTTTGGGAAAATTTTAAAAGCAATTAATGTTTTGTCCATAAAAAGAGGAGGGGCCAGTGGAAGTTCCTTAAAAAAAGTAATTGAGTGTTTAAACAGAGGTGAAGGTGTTGTCGTTTTTCCGGAAGGAACACGCAGCCGTGATGGGAATATAGGGAAAGCTAAACGGGGTATAGGGTTATTAGTCGTTAAAGCAAAGGCACCTGTTTTACCGGTATTGATTGAGTATAATTATAATTTTTTTAATTTCAAATCTGTAAAAGTAAAGTTTGGGAAACTGTTATATTACAATAATTTTCCGGAAAACAAAGAGTCTTATGAGACAATAAGCAATGATATTATAAAACAGATAAAAAAATTAAAAGAGGATTGATATAAAGGTAAAAGAAAGAAATGGAAATTATGGTGGCAAGAAATGCCGGATTTTGTTTCGGAGTAAAAAGAGCCATGAATCTGGTAGAGAAAGCAAGGGTTGGGAAAAATATTCTTTATACCTTAGGGCCGATTATTCATAATCCTCAGGTAGTAAGCAAGTTAGAAAAACAGGGTGTTGGAATAATTTATGATTTACATAGATTAAAACAAGGAAATGTTGTTGTCCGTTCTCATGGAGCGGATTCATCTTTTTTCGAAGAGGCAGAGAAAAAAGGAATAGGAATTGTTGATGCGACTTGTCCGTTTGTAAAAAGTGCTCAAAATTTAATTAAACAATTGAGTAAGGAAAAGTATAAAATAGTAATTGTAGGAGAAAAAGACCATCCGGAAGTAAAAGGTTTAGTCAGTTATGCTAACACTGAAGTAAAAGTTATTCAAAAAACAAATCAACTAAAGAATGTTTTTTCCTGGAAAAGAATAGGAGTAATTAGTCAGACTACTCAGTCGAGAGAAAACCTTAAAATAATTGTCACCGGTCTATTACAACATACAAAAGAGATTAAAATATACAATACTATTTGTGAAGCCACACAATATCGTCAAAATGAAGCAAAAAAAATAGCTCAAAAAACAGATTTGATGTTAATTATAGGAGGATATAATAGCGCTAATACTAATCGTTTAGCAAGAACATGCAAGGAAATTCAAAATAAAACTTATCATGTTGAAACAGAAAAAGATTTAGAAATAAGTTGGTTTAAAAATGTTAAAAAAGTGGGAATAAGTACAGGGACTTCTACTCCTCAGTGGATAATAGAGGAAGTAGTTAAGAAATTAAGGAGGATAAAATTATAATGGGAGAGGATGTTTTTGAAAACCAGGAAATTTCAATGGAGGAAGTTTTGTCTTCCGGGGGGGGAAATAATTTTCGTGAAGGGGAGATTATTTCAGGAGAGATAATAAAAATCGATACTGAAAATGTTTTTATCGATGTAGGATTAAAATCTGAGGGGGTTATTCCTTTATTGGAATTTAATCGGAGTGACGAAAATAGCGAAATAAAAGTAGGGAAAAAAATCGGGGTATATTTAAAAAAGATTGAAGGGAAATCCGGCTGTCCTGTGTTATCTTACGAAAAAGCTTATAGTATAAAAAAATCAGAAGAATTAAGGAGAGTTTATCAAAATGGGGGAATTGTTGAGGGAAAGGTCATTCGCAAAGTAAAGGGTGGATTATGTATAAATATAGGCAGGGATGCTTTTTTGCCCCAGTCACAGATTTCTTTGCAATTTTCAAAAGATTTAGACCGGTTTGTCGGACAAAAACTTAAAGTAAAAATTACAAAATTTTCTTTGGAAGAAAATAATATTGTGGTTTCTTCCCGATTTGTATTAGAAAAAGAAAGAGAAGAAAGAAAAAATGACCGACTTGCTTCTTTAAGAGAAGGAGATGTTTGTTTGGGTATAGTGAAAAGAATTACTGAATTTGGGTCATTTGTGGATATTGGAGGGATAGATGGATTATTACACAAAAACGATATTTCCTGGGGTAGGGTAGGAAAGGTAGGAGAGTTTTTGAAAGAAGGAGAGGAAATAGAAGTTAAGGTTCTTTCTTTTAATCCGGATACTCAGAAAATATCTTTAGGATTAAAGCAATTGACGCCGCATCCATGGGAGAATATCGAAAATAAATATCCGATAGGGTCGTTAGTGAGTGGACGGGTCAGAAATATTACCAATTTTGGTTTTTTTATAGAAATAGAAGAAGGGATAGAAGGGTTGGTTCACATTTCTGAGATTTCCTGGACGGAAAAAATAAGACATCCTTCCAAAGTCGTTTCCAAAGGGGCATTAGTAAAAGCCAGGGTTTTAAATATAGATAAAGAGAATAAAAGAATATCATTGGGAATAAAACAAATAGGCCCTAATCCATGGGAAAAGATAAAAGAAAAATATTCGGTGGGAATGAAAATTTGTGGAAGAGTAACATCACTTACTTCTTTTGGGGCTTTTGTGAAATTAGAGGAAGGAATAGAAGGAATGATTCATTTTAAAAATATGTCCTGGACAAAAAAAATAAAACACCCTAAAGAAATACTACATAAAAACGATTCAGTGGAGGTAACTATATTAGATATTAACACAGAAGAGGAAAAGATTTCTTTAGGTTTAAAGCAGACGGGAAGAAATCCCTATTTGAATTATAAAAAAGGGAATAATGTAAAAGGACAAATAATCAAATTAACTGATTTTGGGTATTTTGTAAAAATAGAAGAAGGAATAGAAGGGATACTACGTTTCACTCAAATTCCTAAAGAATATGTTAATGAATTAGAGGAAGAATTGAAAGTAGGGGATGAAATTTTTGCTAAAATAATCGGGGTTAATTATGAAGAGGGGAAAATTAATTTATCTATAAAAGAATTGGAAAAAGAAGAGATGAATAAACATATGAAGTCCCCGTCTTTTAAAATGAATTTAGGAGATATTCTGGGTGATAAACTGAATAAATTGAAAAAAAATTTTAAAGAAGATTAAAAACCTCGTGACTGCAGAGTTGTAGAGAGGAAGAATTGAAAAAAAGTTTTTTGTGTTTGACCTTGATTGTTTTTTTATTAGGAAATACTTTAAGAAATGAATCGGGTGCTTTTGGCAAGAACAAAGTTGTTACTATAGGAAATAAGAAATGGTTTGTTGCTGAAACAGAACACTTTGAAATTTATTATTATCCGGACACAGAAAAACAACTCGATAAAACCGCAAGAATACTGGAAAATGCTTATGATAAAATAACCAAGGGTTTAGAATATTTACCTGCCGAAAAAACACCGTTTTTTCTTTATGCAACTCAAAATCATTTTGTACAAAATAATATTGCCGGTGTGGGAGAAGGAACGGGAGGATTTGCCGAACCGTTTAAAAATCGTTTTGTTATTCCATTAACCGGTTCTGACCAATGGCTGGAAAAAGTAATTACCCATGAGTTTGTTCATATTGTTACCTTTCATATCCTTTATGCCGGCTGGAAATCAGTAAGATTAGTTAAGTTTATTTTTTATCCGTTATGGTTAATGGAGGGATTAGCCGAATACTATTCATCGGATTTAGATGATAAAGCTTATGAGGAAATGATTATAAGGGATGCTGCTACTTCTGATTTACTTATTCCTTTGACCCATTTGCATAATTTTAGTCATCTGGAAAAAAGCTACCAGATTAAGTTAGCGTATAAAGAAGGACAATATGCTTTAAACTTTTTAGCCTCTGAATATGGGGTGGATAAAATTCCTCTCATTCTTAAAGAATTTCGAGATAAATTTGAGGCAAATTCTGTTTTTTTTAAAATATTGGGAATAAATTTCCGTGAATTTGACCGGCAATGGCGTAAACATTTAAAAGAGAAGTATTTGGAAGAAATAAGAGGGAAAAAAGAACCTTTTTTTTATGGAAAAAAATTAACCGGTGATAATGATTTTAATACCAATGCTATTTGGTCTGAAAGCAGAGAAAATATTGCCTTTATTTCTGATAGAGCAGGATATAATGATTTATACATTATGTCTGTAAATGATTTCAAGCAAAAATCTATTTTAAAAGGTAGAATAGGAAGAAGTATTGATTATTTAAAGACAGAAGGCCATGCTCTTTCTTTTTCTCCTGATGGAGAAAAAATTGCTTTTGTGGGAAAAAGAAACGAAAAGGATTATATCTATTTATTAAGAATTAAAAAAAATAAATTAAAAAAATTAAAAGTAAAAAATTTTGATAATATTTCTTCCCCCTGTTTTTCTCCCGATGGAAAAAAAATTGTTTTTGTCGGAATGAAGAAAGGCGTAAAAGACTTATATTTGATTGATACCAACGGAAAAAATCTTGTTCAGTTAAACAGTGATGGAAGATGTGATGGTTATCCTGTGTTTTCTCCCGATGGTGAGGAAATATTGTATGTTTCTGAAAAAAAAGGAAAAGACAATCTTTATTTGTTGCGACTTTCTGATTTAAAAATAACTCCGATAACAGATAGTTGTTTTAATGAAAGACAACCTTCATGGTCACCGGATGGTAAAAAGTTTATTTTTATTTCTGACAAAAATGGCGTATATAATCTATACACTCTTAATTTAAATACAGGTATTGTAATACAGCTGAGTGATGTAGTAGGTGGAAATTTTACTCCCGGGTTTTCTCCCGATGGTGAAAAGATTTTGTTTGTTTCTTATCGAAAAGGGGAAAAGAATATTTATATGGGAGAAACAGCATCTCTACTTTCTTTTTCACAAATAGTTGAATATCCTTTGTTAATCCAGAAAGAGAAAGGAGTTTTTTATCCTCTTAAAAATCTTATTATTACTCAACGGCCATACAAGTTAGATATGTCAACGGATTTATTTTATCCTCTTTTGTTTTTTGCCATTCCGGGAGGTTTATATGTTGCTGCATATTGGCAGGCAAGTGATATGATGGGGAATCATCAATTATCAATGGGGGTAGATTATTCCGATTATGATAATTGGTTGTATTATCAGGTTGGGTATGCTTATAAAAAATGGCGTCCGCAATTTTATTTTCATTTTAGGGGTAAAAATGATGATTATTATTATAACGATGATTTAATAGAAGAAAAATGTCATGTGAATAGAATGAAACATTCGCAGGAAATGGTAGTCAGCTATCCTTTTGATCGATTTAATCGTATTGAATTAGGAATGGGAACTACTACTAAAGAGGAACGGAATCGCACTAAGGATGATGAGATTTCCAATTATATTGAGAATGGGGCAAGTGTTGCTTTAGTCAGGGATACAACCAGATGGGATTTTTTAGATCCGAAGAGCGGAGGACGGACGAAAGTTGCTGTTTATCAGACAAAGAGAATTTGGGAGAGTGATTATGATTATACGGACTATCTCTTTGATTCACAGCGATTTTTTACAGTTTTGAAAAATAAAATTTTAGCATTTCGCCTTTTAGGTGAGGGTAGCGAAGGAAAAGATAAATCTATTTTTTCTTTACCGATAAGAGGTTGTTCTTCCAATGAATATAAAAATAGTAAGGTTATGGCTTTTACTGCCGAAGGGCGGGTTAATCTTTTTACTGCAATAAATTATTATATGTGGTATATGTTCCCGGATTTTTATTTTAAGAGTTTGCAGTTAATTTTATTTACTGATACAGGTATAAATTGGGATAAAGAGGAAGCTTTGAAAGAAACTGAGGTGCAAAATTTAAAAAATAGTGTGGGTGTAACTTTAAAACTTAACACTTTTATTCTTCAGACATTTCCTTTGTTTTTTGAATTAAATTATACGGTAAGAACGGACAAAGAAAAAGAATCGGTAAAATTTTATCTTACCTTAAGTCCTATTTTTTAAAAAATATTATTGATTAAAAGGGAGGAATAATAAATAATGAATAAGAAAGACTTAGTTGACTTGGTAACAAAAGTTACCTGTACTAAAAAAGAAGCTCTGGATGCTGTAACTACGGTAATAGATAGCATTAAAGCAGGTTTAAGAAGGGAAGAAAGAATTACCTTGAGTGGATTAGGGACTTTTTCAGTAAAAGTACGTATGGCCAGAATGGGGAGAAATCCGAAGACGGGAGAGGCGGTTCAGATTCCTACTAAGAAAATAGTTAAATTTAAACCGGCGGAAGAAATTCTGGAAAAATAAAAGTATTTAGGACAATGTCAAAAATGAAATTAAGGAAATGACAAGTAATTTCCCCCTTTGAAAAAGGGGGGTAGGGGGATTTGTTTAGGATGTTAAAGTATAACGTGAATTTAAAATACAATGCTTGTCGATTATTCAGAGAAATGGCAAAGAAAGAGTTAACGTTATGGAGAAGGTTACATGGAAAACAAATTTTGAGTGGTCAATTTTATCGGCAGAAGTCTGTTGGGAAGTAGCAGAAAATCTTCCCTATGAAAAATAAAAAATGCAAAAAGTTAGTTATTGCAACCAAAAATGAAGCAATATTTCAGAAAGGAGAGTGTTTTTTATGAAAATACCGGATAAGACATATTTTTCTATCGGAGAGGTAAGTGAAATTACTAAGGTACAGCCTTATGTTTTACGCTATTGGGAATCCGAGTTTAAATTGTTGCGGCCGGCAAGAAGGCATAGCGGTCAGAGAAAATATATTAAAAAAGATATTGATACGATCATTTACATAAAGAAACTGCTATCCGAACAAAAATACAGTATTGCCGGAGCCAAAAAGAAAATGCTGGAAGATGCAAGAAATAAAAATAAACAAATAGAAATGGATTTGGAAAAAAATAGTGCGGCGATAAATATGCTAAGAGAAACAAAAATAGCCATAAAGGAAATAGTTAAAATAATAGATAGAAAATAAAAAAAATTAGTTGAATTTTATAAAGGTGAAAGATTGTTATGTTTTGGTATGATTTTTGCGAATCTTATTAAAACTTGCTATTATTGATATAATTTTGTATATTTTAAATGTCGGGGCGTGGCGCAGTTGGCTAGCGCACTAGACTGGGGGTCTAGGGGTCGCTGGTTCGAGTCCAGTCGCCCCGACCATTAAAACAGAAATCAGGAAAGTGATGTATTAACTATTTCAAGTCCATCCGCTGAAATTAATCTTCGAAAAAAAATAAATACAAATAAGGGACATACTACAGTAAGTTGTCAAGATTTCAATATATTGATAAAAAAGAGAAATTGTAAAGGAGTGGGGGAAAAACAACGCAGTTTCGCATGCTGAAAAGCTGGGGTAACTGGGCTAAGTAGAAACTTGAATTTATCAGTGGAATAGAAAGAGAGAAAGAACTGAGAATAAGCCGGTAGTCAGTAGCAAATGGGGAGAAACTT
>JAUVLC010000004.1 GCA_030595925.1 Clostridia bacterium
GTGAAAGGAATTATGAATTTTTGAAAGAGATAATAGAGTTTGTAGAAGAAGCGACTAAGAAAGAGAAAGAAATAAAACGAGTTCGGATAGATGCGGCAGGATATCAGGCAAAAGTAATCAATTATATAAACAAGAAAGAAATTAAATATACAATAACGGTGGGTAAAGATGTGTCGGTAAAAAAAGCGATAAAAAGAATACCCGAGGAAGAATGGAAGGTGTTGAGACACAAAGATGGAATACGGAGTGGACGGGAATATGCAGAATTTATCCATAGTATGAATGGAAGCGATCATGCATTTCGGATAATAGTACAGAGATGGTTAAATCCGCAAGGGGATTTATTTGATAATGTAGAAGAGTATTGTTACCATGGAATAGCAACCAATTATACGGAGGAAGAGAAAAGTAAAGAAGAAGTAATTTGGTGGCATAATGGCAGGAGTAATTCGGAAAATTACAACAAAGAATTAAAGCAGGGATTTAATTTAGATTATGTACCCTGTGGGGAATTCAAAGCGAATGCAGTATGGTTTGGGCTGGGGATATTAGCGTATAATTTATTTATAGCATCTAAACTATTTTTATTTCCGAAGAGTTGGATAAAAAAGACAGTAAGAACAATAAGATGGCAAATAATCCAGATAGCAGGAAAAGTAATAAAACGGGCAAGAGGCTTAATATTAAGGATATGCAGTACGACGAGGGAAATATTTGAAATATATAAGAATGCACGAGAAATATGTTGGGAATTAACGTATCTTTTATAGACTTAAAGTCCGCCAGTATGGTAGGCGGAAGATAAAAAAAGAAGAATTAAAAAATAGGCAGGAAATAGTTTTAGCGGGAGAGGTGCACCCGAAAATCTGGGTTTCGCCTAAATTTAGGGAAATTTGGACCTGTCTGCGTGCGGATACGCACAGGCAGGGAAGTAGTTTAGTTATCTTCCCGATAAAACTATACAACTGAAGTAATTAATAATTTTTTTCAGCATAATTGGCTGATTTGGCCGAAGCCTAAAACCTATATCGGAATTTGGGGTGTAAAATTTTACTTGCTTTTTTTAAAAGATCGTGTTATACTACGTTGTTAAAATAGGAAAAAGGTGAAAAAGAATGGAAAAATGCCTTTTTTGTAAGGTAGTTAATAAACAAATTCCGGCTAAGATTATTTACGAAGATGCCCTTGTTGTGGCATTTGAGGATATAAATCCACAGGCGCCGGTGCATATTTTATTGATTCCCAAAAAACATATAGAAACAGTATTAGATTTGACGGAAGAGGACAAGGATTTAGCCGGATATTTGTTTTTAATAGCGGGGAAAATCGCCCGGGATATAGAAACTTTAAATGATGGGTTCAGAATAGTGGTAAATTGTAAGGAAAATGCAGGCCAGGCGGTTTTTCATCTTCATTTGCATATTTTAGGTGGTCGCCGGATGCAATGGCCGCCGGGATAAAGGTAAACGAAGAATTGCAAAAATACAATTGAATTAATAGAAGGGAAGTGAAAAGAGAAAATGGTGTGGATTAAATTAAGAGAAAATGAGTCGATAGAGGAAGCTCTAAGGCGATTTAAACGGCAGTGTGAAAGGGATGGAGTAATGCAGGAGATAAAAAAACGTGAATATTATGAAAGTCCCAGTGTGCGTCGAAAAAAGAAGATGGCAGAAGCCAAAAGGAAACAAAGAAGACGGTTGAGGTAAAAGGGGGAATAAAACTTGAAGGTAAAAGAACTTTATGAATTTGCTATTCAGGAAGGGATGAAGGTTGACCTTAGAGGGAAGGATACTGTTGAAAAAAAGTTAGAAAAGGAAAGAGAAAAATATGAACAATTAAAGGAAAAGGATAAATTCTGTTTTGACTGTGAAAGATTAACAAATCCTTATATTGATAGCCGAATATTGTATGACAACGGTGAGGAAATAAGTACAATGATGTTGGGTATTGATATAGAAACCCCTGAAATTTTGTTAGCGGATAGATTAAGAGAAAAAGGAGAAAAAATAGATTTAATTGTTGCACATCATCCGCAAGGAAAGGCCTATGCTGCTTTTTACGATGTAATGCATATGCAGGCAGATATTTTACACAGGTGCGGTGTTCCGATAAATGTAGCAGAAGGAACACTTGAAAAAAGAATAAAAGAGGTTTCACACAGAGTAATGCCTTCAAATGCAATGCGGGCTGTTGACGCGGCGAAGTTGTTAGGTTTTTCCTTTATGAATATTCATACCCCTGCTGATAATCATGTGACTTTTTATTTACAGGAACTAATGGAAGAAAAAAGTCCTTACTTAGTGGAAGATATACTTGAATTATTGGAGGAAATTCCTGAATATAAGGAGGCAATCGAAGAAATTAACCCTCCTGTTGTGTTAGTGGGAAATAAAAAAAGGAGAGCGGGTAAGATTTTTATCGATATGACCGGAGGGACGGAAGGTTCGGTTGAAGCGTTGGAAAAACTTTCATATTCAGGGGTAGGAACAATTGTGGGGATGCATTTAAGTGAAAAACATTGCGAAATGGCTAAAAAATTCTATATTAATGTAGTCATTGCCGGGCATATATCTTCTGATAATCTTGGTTTAAATCTTTTGTTAGATAAAGTAATGAAAAAATTTGGAGATTTAAAAATCATTCCTTGTTCAGGGTTTCGCCGTTTTACTCACCAATAAGATAATAAAAAGGATATACCGATGGTCGTTTCAGAAGAAATAATTGTTCGGATTCGGGAAGCCAATGATATTGTTGAGATTATTTCCGAATATATGGTATTAAAAAAATTAGGTAATAATTTTAAAGGGTTATGTCCATTTCATTCCGAAAAAACACCTTCTTTTATCGTGAGCCCCCAAAAACAGATTTATCATTGTTTTGGTTGTGGGGAAGGAGGGGATGTTTTTAGTTTTTTAATGAAAATCGACAATATTTCTTTTGTGGATGCCGTTGAAAAATTGAGTAAGCGGGCAAATATAAATATACCCCACAAACTATCTCTTCATAATGACAAATCACTTCGGGAAAGAAAAACACTATATGATTTATATGAAAAAGCAATGAATTTTTATAGTGATTTTCTGTTGCACGAGGAGGAATCTGTTTTAGCCCATAAATATTTAAAAAGCAGGGGAATTTCTTCTCAAATAATTAATAAATTTAAAATTGGTTATGCTTCGAAAAGAGGAGATGTTTTATTAAAAAAATTTTTGAATAAGGGTTTTTCAGTAGACTTATTGAAGAAAGCAGGGTTGATTTCTTTTTCTGAAAAGAAAAAAAAATTTTCGGATTTTTTTTGGAATAGAATTATTTTTCCTGTTTTTGATGCACAGGGAAGAATTGTAGCATTTGGTGGACGGGTGTTGGATAGCGGGCTTCCTAAATATATTAATTCTTCCGAAAGTATGATTTTTAATAAAAGAAAAATTCTTTACGGATTAAATTTTACTTCATCAAGAATTAGAGAATCAAAAAAAGTTCTTATTTTAGAAGGCTACATTGATGTACTGACCGGTTATCAATATGGATTAGAAAATGTAGTAGCTACTTTGGGTACGGCATTAACGAAGGAACATATTAATATTCTTCAACGTTATGCAGAAGAGGTTGTGATTGTTTTTGATTCGGATAATGCCGGCATATCCGCTGCTTTACGGGGTATAAACCAACTGATAGATAGTAATTTGAAAATAAAAATTGTTTCTTTACCGCAGGGAATGGATCCTGATAATTTTCTTCGTAAAAAAGGAAAGGAAGCATTTGATAACTTTTTAAAAAACAGTCTTTCTTTTATTGATTATCAGTTTAAAATAGCTTCAAAGGATGTTGATTTTTCTGAAGTAGAAGGGAAGATTCGTGTTGTAAATAAGATTTTACCGATGATAGTTCAAATAAAAAATGAGGTTGAAAAAAGAGAAGAAGTGAGGAAATTGGCAGAAAGATTGTCTTTGGCGGAAGAGACTCTTTTATTGGAATTGAGCAAAATTAATAAAAGTAATAAATTCAAAACAAAAGAGGGTTTTCTCTCTGATTATAAAGAAGAAAAAGATCCTTTAATAGAAAGAGACATTTTGCAGATATTGTTGACCGAACCGGTCTATATAAAGCAGGTAAAAGAAAAAATATGTGTAAATGATTTTACCGGAGAAATAACTTCTCAGTTAATTAAATATGTATTTAAATTAGCGAGTGAAGGGAAAGAGGTTTCTTTTCATCGGGTAATGGATTATTTTGGCGATGAAAAGATAAATCAAATAATTACCCGGATGATATTAAACGAAGCAAGAATGAGGGGAAATAAAAGTGAGATATTGGAAAAATTATTGGAAAATATGTGTCGATGCAAAATAACAAAGAAACGGAATGAACTGGAAAAAGAAATAAAAGCGATGTTAAGTGGAGAAAAAGAAAAAGATTTAAACAAACTTCGGGAATATAATGATTTAACCAAACAATTAAAAGGGTCTCAACGAGAGCTTCGTGTGTTATAGATAAAGATAGTTTTTTTAATGTAGATTAAAATTTTCAGTATAAGTGGGGTGTTTTTGTGAGTAAAGTAAAAGAAATGAAAAAATTAATTGAGAAAGGGAAGGAAACCGGGTATTTAACTTATGCTCAGATAAATGAGAAACTTCCTGAAAATGTGGTTTCGTCAGAGGAAATTGATGAATTTTTGGATGAAATTTTTGATTTAGGAATTGATGTATTAGAGAAAAATGCTCCTTTACCGGAACGGCCTTATGCTGCGTCAGTACCGGTTGTTTCTGTTAGAGAAAACCTTCCTGAACCCGAACAATTAAAGACTGGTGATTCAGTACGGATGTATTTAAGTGAAATGGGTCGGGTTCCTTTGTTGACACGGGAAGAGGAAATAAGTTTGGCTAAGAGTATAAAAGATAATGAAAAACAACTCCAGACTTTAATTTTAGAATCACCTATGACACTTAAAGAGATAAAGAATTGGAGTACAATGTTGCAAGATAAGGAAATGAATGCTAAAGATTTGATGCCGAGAGGGAAGAAGTCAGAGTCTTCTTTGAGAAAAATGCGTTATAAAGTAAAGGAAGCAAGTAAACAGATTAATAAGGCAGAAAAAAATATGGAACGGTGCCAGAAGAAACTTTGTGGCAGGATATGTGATTTGAAACGGAAGAAACTGGAGAACGAAAAAGAAAAAATAAAAAAAGACATAATTAGGAAGATTATAAAGTTAAATTTAAATACGGACAGACTTGAAAAATTGAAAAATAAGATATGTCATATTGCTCAGCGTGTAATTGAAAGTGAAGACGAAATGAAAAATATCGAGCGGAAAATGAAAGTATCTTACAATGAAATGAAAAGATTACACCGAGCAGTTAAAAGAGGTTCGTCTAGTCAATATAAATTTCGAAAGGAAGTTGGTTTATCTTTAAATCAAACGGAAAAAATAACACGCAACTTTAAGAATGCTTTATCCCGTATAGAACGGATTAAATATTCTACAGGGATGTCTGCGGAAGATATTAAAAATGTAAACAGTAAAATTTTGCATTTAAATAGACTTCTTTTGAAAGAAAAAATGAAATTGGTGAAAGCTAATTTAAGATTGGTTGTTAGTATAGCCAAAAAACATGTTAATCCAAGTTTATCCCTTCTGGATTTAATACAGGAAGGAAGTGTAGGTTTAATGAAAGCAGTGGATAGATTTGAGTATAAAAGAGGGTTTAAATTTTCTACTTATGCTACATGGTGGATTAGACAGGCGATAAACAGAGCTATTGCTGATCAGGCAAGAACGATTCGCATACCTGTCCATATGAAAGAAATTATAAGTAAATTATCCAGGATTACACGTAAGTATCGGCAGGAACACGGACGGGATCCTTATATTCGGGAGTATGTCAAAGAAATGAAGATATCTGCGGATAAAGTACGTGGGATATTAAAAATAATACAAGAACCTATTTCTCTTTCTACTCCGATAGGAGAGGAAGAAGATAGTTATCTGGAAGATTTTATAGAAGATAAATCTTATGTTTCGCCCGCTCAATCTGCAACAGGGATACTTCGTCGTATGGAAATAGAAAAAATTCTTTCTACTTTAGCTTCCCGGGAAGCTGAAATTATTAAATTACGTTTTGGTATAGGAGTAGGTTATCCGCGTACATTAGAAGAAGTAGGACGGATTTTTAGTATTACCCGGGAACGGGTTAGACAAATTGAAGCAAAGGCGATAAGAAAATTAAGACATCCTTCCCGTAGTAAATTTTTGAAAGAATATACGGGATAAATTTTTATCTAAAAGATAAAAGCAAATAAGCGATATGTAACTAAGAACCAAGAAAGAAGTAGATATTAGAGGTTATTATTGTGGTTAATGCAAATGATAGTAGTAAAAAAATTGTTTATAATTATAAGTTTGTACTAAATAATAGAGTGGAAAAGGAATTCAGAGTCTTACTTGACGCTAAAACTTTAAATTTAGTTCGAAAAGAAAATAGAAAAAGATATCCTGAGTGGACGAAATTAGCTTTTTTTAAATGTCCTAATTGTTCTTTGGATGAAAAACAATATAGATTTTGTCCTGTTGCAGTAAATATGATTGAAATAATTGATTTTTTTTCCGGGTTTAAATCTCATAACGAAGTTGATGTTATAATTGAATCAGCAGCAAGAAAATATATAAAACATGTTACGTTGCAAAAAGGTTTAAGTTCTTTAATCGGCATATGTATGGTTGCTAACGATTGTTCTATTATGGCAAAAATGAAGCCAATGGTTCGTTACCATTTACCTTTTGCGACTCAACAAGAGACGAAATATCGAGTAGTGTCAATGTATTTACTTGCGCAGTATTTTTTATGGAAGCATGGTAAAAAACCGGATTGGGAATTAGAGGAATTAGTTAAAATCTATAATGATATTCAGATTGTAAACAAGAACTTTGGTAAGAGATTTTCAGCTATTCAAGGCAAAGATGCAAATGTTAATGCTCTTGTTCTTCTTGACTGTTTTGCTGATTTTGTTGTAGTTTCAATAAATGAAAATATAATGGAAGATATGAAAGTGTTATTTAACATATATTTTGAACCGGAATAGTTTTTTAAATAAAGGAAATAAGAAAAACTAATGTCAATAAATTGTAAATTAATAAATTTTGGGTAACCGAAAAAAGTTCTTTGACTAAGGGTAGATTTTTGGTTATTAAAAAGAGCACTTTTTACTTATAAAACTCGAATTTCGCACAGGAAGATAAAATTCGGGTTTATTTTATTGAAGGAATTTTAATAAAAATAAAAATAGATTGCTAGGAGTTTTTTCAAGTTATTTACTTAATTTTTTTTGTCGGAGAAAGAAAAAAATGGAGAGAGTTGAATATTGGTTTGAAAAATTAATTAATAAACTTGAAAGGCGTTATAGTCAATTTGCAATACAAAATATTACTATATATATAGTAGGGTTGAATGCTTTTGTTTATATTTTAGGTTATTTTAATCCGCATTATGCAGGTTTGTTAACATTAAATGTAGAAAAAATTTTTCAGGGGCAAATCTGGCGTATTTTTACCTATCTTTTTATTCCACCCTCTACGCATTTTCTATTTATCTTTTTTATGCTTTATTTTCTTTATTTTGTAGGGACGGCGCTTGAGGCAGAATGGGGAAGTTTCCGTTTTAATTTATACTACTTAATCGGAATGGTAAGTACTACCCTGGTTGGTTTTTGTTTTCCCTCTATCCATATTAATAATATGTTTCTTAATACTTCTTTATTTCTTGCTTTTGCTACTTTATATCCCGATTTTATTATCTATTTATTTCTTGTTATTCCTGTTAAAGTGAAATATTTAGCGATAGTAAGTTGGTTAATTATTACAGTTAATATTGTTTTTGGAGACTTAACTACAAAATTGTTGGTATTAACCGCAATTTTAAATTATTTTTTGTTTTTTTGGGTTGATATTGTTCAAAACCTGAGAGTAATGCATCGTAAGAAGAAATTGCTATTGGATTTATCCGAATCGGAAAGAAAATCATTACATAAATGTTTTATTTGTGGAAGAACTGAAAAAGATGACAGGAATCTTGAATTTCGTGTGTGTGATATCTGTTCCGATGGGAAGGAATATTGTTTGGAACATCTTGAAAATCATGAACACAAATAGGTATGAATATAGGGGTGTGTCATTATGTATGTCAAAAGATTGGTTTTAATAATGGACAGGTTTCGAGTTAAATATTTAAAAATTAAATTATTAAAGCTTTTATTCTTAATGATTTGTTTTTATCCCATGAATAATTTTTTTCATAAAGAATGTGAAGGGGCTAAAAGACAAAAGAAGCCGTTTTTTAAACTTGCTGAATGCGGAACGGAGAAAATTGTAAAATATGAAAAATATGGTGAATTTAAAAATGTGGGTACTTTTGATTATAGATTTGTAATAAAAGACGAAAAAAGGTTATCCAGAGCTGTGGGTGAAGGTATTTTCCCTAATTTAGAATCTGTGACAAAGGATAAATTATATAAAAAATTAAGGGAAGAAGGGAGACTTAAAGGTAGCCATTGGGATTATGTTTCCACATCTGACCCAACTGCCGATTTTTTCGTTTGGGCAACAGCGAATGAGGAACCGGGGGTAAAATTGTTTTTTACAGCAAAGGCTTTAGAGAATGCGGGTCTTTATCTCCATGCCATTAAAGCTTATCGGGCAGCAATGATTTTTTTCCCCCGTTCAATGTGTTGGAGCCGTGATGGTCTTTGGGCATGGTTTATTGCTCCGGCTGCCTGGAGTGCAATCACTAATTTAATCCGTATGCATCCTGAACTTGAAATGAAATTGGTAGATGCTTATGTTAAAATAGAAAAATCTGTTGATGGATATCCGCATAAGACCCGTGTAGTAGTAACCCCCGGACAATTAATTCGTTGTAAGGATGGCAGTAATAAAAAAGTGCGGATTGATAGTAATAAATTTAAAATAATACAACGCCGGGGTGGAAAAGTAAGTTGCGTCCAATATGAAAATGGACATTGGGAATTACAGGTTAAAGGAAAACCGTTTTTTGTGCGAGGAGTGCAGTATAATCCAACTAAAGTCGGTAAAGATTATCGATGGAATTGGATGAAAGCGGATGAAAATAATAATGGTTTAATTGATACGGCATATGAAACATGGGTAGATAAAAATCGTAATAATAAAAAAGATAATAATGAAAAAATTGTCGGCGATTTTAAATTACTTAAAAAAATGGGATGTAATGCAATTCGTCTTTTTAATAATACTATTTTGAATAAAGAATTGCTTGGTGATATGTATAATACTTATGGTATAGGAGTATTTATTTGTGATCCGTTGGGAGCTTATACAGTCCATTCCGAGGCAGATTGGGTGGAGGGGACGGATTATAGTGATTACCAACAGTGTGAAAAGATGAAAGAAGCAGTGCGTCAAACCGTTATCGAATGTAGGGGTGAACCATGGTTGTTGGGATATATTCTGGGTAATGAAAACAATATGTCTTCTGATTATACAGGGGTAAATGCAACCAGAACTCAAGCCTCTTTACAACCTGAAATCTATGCAAAATTTCTTAATGAAGTCGCAAAAATGGTTCACGAACTTGACTCCGAACATCCTGTTGGTGTAGGGAATGTTGGTTTGGGACTTGTTGAAACCTACGCAGTTTATGCCCCGGAGCTTGATTTTATAGGGATAAATGAATATTCCGGAGCCAATGGATTTGGAACATTATGGATTAAAGCCGGTAAATTAATTAATCGTCCCATACTTATCACCGAACTTGGATGTGATGCCTATGCTACAGGAAAGGGAATGGATGAAAATGCACAGGCAGAATATCATCATAATTGCTGGAAGGATATTTTATATAACTCACTGGGAAAACCAGGTAAAGGGAATGCAATTGGAGGAATAGTATTTGAATGGTTAGATGAGTGGTGGAAGGATAGTCGTGGAGACCCAATAGATATTCAGAATAATGAACCAACTTGTGAGATGGCTTTTCCGGATGGCTGGAGTCAGGAAGAATGGTTAGGTATTGTTGGACAGGGAGATGGAAAAAAGAGTCCGTTTCTGCGTGATTTGAGACAGACGTATTTTGTTTATAAAGAGTTGTGGAGATGATGAATAAGAACCGGATTATCGCAGTAAAAATGGTGTGTGCTTTTACGGTATAATTTTAGTATTTGGGTATGCAGAAATAAAATTTTATTTATGAGAACCTAATTATTATTGACAAAAAGGAACAAGTTTTAGTAGAATTTAGTTAGTGATAATGCTAAGCGTATTAATATTTAAAGGATATGGCAATGAACAATATAATTGAGGATAGTGATAAACTTATATATTGCTATAAGTTTATATTTAACAATGGAATGGAAAAAGAATTTAAAATCGTTCTTGATAAAAAAAATTTAAGTTTAATTCAAAGAGAAGAAAGTAAAAAATATCCTGAATGGGCAGAATTAAAATTTTTTAAATGCCCTAATTGTCTTTTAGATGAAAAAAAACATAAGTTTTGTCCAATAGCAATAGGCCTTGTTAATGTATTTGAATCTTTTTCTTCTCTTATTTCTTATGATAAAGTAACTGTGATAATCGAGACTGAAGCAAGAAAATATATGAAACATACTACAGTGCAAAATGCTTTGAGTTCTTTAATAGGTATATACATGGTTACCACAGGGTGTCCTATTATGGAAAAATTGAAACCTATGATTTGTTATCATTTGCCTTTTGCTACGGAAGAAGAAACGAGATATCGAGTATTAACAATGTATTTATTTGCACAATATTTTTTATTCAAAAAAGGAAAGAAACCGGATTGGGAATTAAAAAAATTGACTAATATTTACAATGATATTCAGATAGTTAATAAAAATTTTTGTAAAAGGATTTCCGCTATTCAAACTGAAGATGCAAGTATTAATGCCCTCATTGTCCTTGATTGCTTTGTTAGTTTTGTGACATTTGCAATAAATCAAAAAATGCCGGAGCAAATAGAAAATTTGTTTAATGCTTATTTAGAAAATTAGTTTTTTCTAATATTTTTAAAAACTTACCTTATCGTCAAAATTTTCCTAGAATGCAATAAAAGTGCTTGTTTAAAAAGAAATAATTTGGTATACTTCTTGAAATAGACCAATTATTATTTAATCAGTGCTTAAATAATAATTGGTAATAATTTAATAGGAGGTTTTTGGGGATGGTAAAAAAACTAATAAATATGGGATTTGTTTTTGTTTTAATGTTAGTTTTGGTTGGTTGTTCTAAAAAGGAAAAGGAGAAGGAAGTAGTAGAGGAAAAAGACAATATAGAGAGTAAAGTCATAAAAAAAGAAAATCGGATTTTATCCGATGATGTGAAAATTGAGCGGCAAATTCAAAAAATTGTAAGCCGGACTCAAAAAGATTTTGTAAAAGGAGAACTTTCTTTAGCTAAAAAAATACCGGTGTTGTTAGGTAAAAGATGGAAAGAGAAACCAATAAGGAAAACAAAGTCGAAAAGTTCTCCGGAATTTGTTGCGGATGTTGGTTTGAGAAAATTTAGTTTTCGTGGTAAGAAGTTAACGGAATTTCCTTCTGAAATATTAAAACAGACGAATTTATCAGAGTTGGATTTATCAGGGAATAGATTAACCTGTGTACCTGAAGAAATTAGTAAGTTGAGTAATTTAAAACGATTAAATTTATCAGGTAATAAGCTAAAAAAATTTCCTGAGGAAATTGTAAGTCTGACTAGTTTAACAATGCTGGATCTATCTTCTAATAAGATAGGAAAAATTTCTGCGGAACTCGATAATCTAAGTAATTTAAAATGGTTAAATTTACATAGTAATGAATTAAGCGAAATTTCTGAGGGATTCGGTAAACTTACCGATTTAGAATGGTTAAATTTAGATAATAATAAATTAAAAAAGATTTCCGGGCAAATAAGAAGTCTGGGTAATTTAAAATGGTTAAATTTAAATAATAATAGGCTAAAAAGGATTCCTTTGGAATTGGGTTGTTTAACTAATTTGAAACGGTTAAGTTTACATGGTAACAGAATTAAAAAAATACCTATGGAAATTAGTAACTTGAGGAATTTGGAACAATTGGACTTATCCAATAATAAAGTAGTTTTAATTCCCGGAAATATTGATAATTTAATTAATTTGGAATGGTTAAATTTATCTGTTAATCGAATAAAAACAATTCCTGCCCGAATTGATGGGTTGGTTAATTTAAAATGGCTGTATTTATCAGAAAACAGTTTAACGGATATTCCGGAGGAAATCAGTAAATTAACCAGCCTAATAGAATTACATTTATTTAGCAACCAGTTAATTAGTATTCCCAGAGAATTGGGTAATTTAGTTGATATAAAAAGGGTGCAGTTACAATATAATCAATTAACCCATATTCCTAAGGAAATTGGCCGTTTAAGTAATTTAGAAAAGTTGAATTTGCATAATAACGGATTAGTGGCCATTCCCGAGGAAATTGTTAATTTAACTAATTTAAGAGAGTTAGATTTGTCTTTTAATCAACTAAGGGCAATTCCTGAGGAAGTCGGCAAACTAAGTAATTTAAAAAAATTAAATTTATCTTTTAATCAACTGGAAGATGTTCCCGGGGGAATTGAGAAATTGTCAAATTTGGAATGGTTGGATTTGTCGCTTAATAAATTAACAGAAGTTTCCCCACAAATTTGTAAATTGACTAATTTAAAATCATTAAATTTAGCAATTAATTACTTAAATGAAATTCCTGAGGAAATTAAAAATTTATTGAATTTAACCTCATTAAATTTGTTTGGTAATTGTAATTTAATAAAATTTCCCATAGAGATATGTTCCTTGATCAATTTAAATGAATTAGATTTATCCGGCAATAGATTAGTAAGTCTACCCGGGGAAATCGGCAATTTGACTAATTTGACAAAATTGGATTTGTCGTTTAATTATTTAACAGAACTTCCGCTTGAAATTGGTAATTTAATTGATTTAAAAGAATTAAATTTAGTGAGGAATCAATTGCAGACAATACCGGAACAAATTGTTAAAATGATTAATCTTAAACGTTTATATCTGTATTGTAATAATCCCACCCGGGAAACAGTAAATTGGATTGAGAACTCATTTAAATCATCATGTCCCCAATGTGATGTGGTAATTACTCAAAGTATATTTGGACAAAAATAGAAAGTGAGTGGTGTTTTAAAAAAGCGGATAATTTAACCCGAAGTTGCCTGTGTTGTATGAAACCGGCAATATTCGGGTTAAATTACTTTTTCGACGTATTAATTGATTTTTTAAATTAAAAATGGTATAATTTAAAAGAGTGAGAAATTTGATTTATAAACTGTTTTTAAAAGAATGTAAACGAGGATAAAAAATGAAAAAAAATTTTTGTTTTCTTGTTTTTGTTTTTTTTCTTTCTGGGTGTAGTTTTTTTTTCAGAAGCATTCAGGTTGCTAAATTACCTTCCCAGGAAGATATTTTTGTTACTTCAGGGGATATCTCTGTTTCTTATGAACCTATAGGGTTTATTCGTGTAAAAAAATATGGATTTAAATTATTTTGGTATATTACTATAGTAGGAGTGGATTTAGATGAGGCAATTAATAAACTTTTTATAAAAAAAGCAAGAGAGATGGGAGCGGAAGGAATAATAAATGTTGAATATAAATATTCTGTTTCCCCTTCTGGTACTTATGAACAGATTGCAGTTATCGGAACGATTATTCCTTCGGTGACGGCGACAGGACTTGCTGTAAAATTAACACCGGAAAAAAAGAAAGAACCTGGCTTTTTTAAGAAATAATAATATGAAATTTATTGAGTTGGTAAAAAAAAGATGTAGTGTGAGAAAATATTTATCCAAGACAGTGTCCAGGGAAGTTATAAATAGATGTTTGGAGGCGGCAAGGCTTGCACCATCGGCTTGTAATTCTCAACCATGGAGTTTTATTGTCATTGATGATGAGAAAACAAGAAATAAGTTTGCAGAAAAAGTGTTTTCCGGTATTTATTCTTTGAGTTCATTTGCGAAAACAGCTCCGCTATATATTGTTGTTGTTACTCAACAGTCTGGTTATGCTGCACGTCTGGGTGGTTATTTTAAGGGGACACAATATAGTTTAATTGATATTGGCATAGCTTGTGAGCATTTTATATTACAAGCTACTGAGGAGGGATTGGGAACTTGTTGGTTGGGGTGGTTTAATGAAAAAAAAGTAAAAGAGGTTTTAGGTATATCTGGTGGAAAAAAAGTTGATATTATAATTAGTATGGGATATGCCGATACTTCTTGTTTGCCTGATAAAAAAAGAAAGTCATTAAAGGAAATTAGCCGATTTTATTAAATTCAATGAGACTTAGAGTTTTTATTTGAAAAAACTCTGTAGTCGAATTGATCCTTCGACTACTGAACGAAGTCGGAGGGTATTATTTAGTAAAAATAGAGACTTAGAGTTTTTATTTGAAAAAACTCTGTAGTCGAATTGATTCTTCGGCACTTCGTTTTGCTCAGCATAAACTTTCTTGAAAGGAGTCGGAGGGTTCCCCGCAGTTTGTTGTGCAAAAGTTATGAGAGATAAACCTTTGATATCTCGCAGTAATGCTGCGGGGTGGCTTTTTTAAAGATTGTCTTTTGATGGATTTTAACTTGACAAAAAATTAAAGTAAAGGTAAACTTTTATAAAGATATTTTTTGTTGGGTAAGTTGTTTCGATTTTGATGCAATAAAGTGGATATAATGGGGCTTAGTAATATCAATAAATTCTATTTGCATGTTTAATCAAGGATGTTCTATGAACAAAGTGATAAAAAGTTTAATTTTTGGCTTAGTTGTTTCTTTTAGTTTGCAATCTATTCCATATTTTCCACTTGAATGGACATTAACTTTCACTATTCTATTGATGATTTTATTTTTTAAAATAGCAAATTTAGCTATAATTTTTAGTATTTTTTTGTTGGCATTTCCCATGTTTTATCATTCTAATGAATTGGCCTTTTTGTATCTTGTTTTCGGTTTGAGTTTTGTTCTTGTATTTAATCAATCTTTTAAATTTACCGAAATTTCTCTTTTAATATTCAGTATGCCTCTCCTTGGCAGTTATAATACCTTTGGTTTTTTTATTCCTCTCGAGTTTATTATTGTTCCTCTGGTTCCGTTGTTGTTGGGAGGGGAAAGTGTTTTGATAGTAATTTTGAGTGGTTTGTTTTATAGTGTAGTAAAGATTATTAATCTTCAGGAATATGTTGGTTATGTTTTGATTGATTTACCTGATTTTTCTTTTTATAATTTAACTTCGTATCCTATTCTTTTTTATGACTTGAGCTGGATGATGGATAAATTTCATCCGATTGTTGATTTAATCAAATTAAAAGATATTTTGCTAAATATATGCAAGGTTTTTCTGAACAATTCTACATTAATTTTGCAGATGACTTTTTGGGGTGTAAGTACTTATGTAATAAAGTATTTTCAAGGATTAAAGAAACAGTTTTCTTTTGTTCTCGGATATTTAATTAGTTTATTTTTGATGTTTTTTCTTTATTTCTTGATTGCATTACTTAATCCCCAAAAATTGGAATATTCTCTAATTAGTTTTTGTTTCTCTTTAACTGTTATTTATTCGATAATTTGTGGTATGGCATTATTAAAAAAATATAGTATTTTTGATTTATATAACAAGTTTGTAGCTAAATATAAGCAAAAGAAAAAAGAGGAAAATGAGATGTTTCAAAAATCACTTTTTTCTGATGCTCCTTTAGAACCTTCTTCCGAAATTATACAAGAGAAAAAACAGGAAGAGCATAAAGAAGAATTAACTATTGACAATTTAAGTTTAGATAAATTAAGTTTGGAAGAAGCAGTGCAATTATCTGTTCGGCTGAATGAATATATTAATGAAAATTTTTCTGTTTATCAAACATTTTTAGGTGTTGATATATTTAAATCATCTAAACTTAAACAAGACGAGTCAGAAGATGCTATTCAATTTTCTTTTGAACATTTTCATCAATTTGTAGATAAGCTTGTTTCCGCTTTTGGTGCTAAATTGTTAAATCGCAGTGGGGATGGGGTTCTTTATTCCTTTGAAAAAGCGGATAGAGCTGTATTTGCCGGAAGAGCGGTTTTAACTCGATTGAAATTTTTTAATCAAAAAATCAGCAAATTGAAAACCCCTTTACAGGTTAAGTTAGGAGTCAATACAGGGAAGGTTATAAGAGACAAGGATGCAGACGGGGGGAAAACTTTTAGTCGTGCTTTGGATTTAACCGGACACTTATTAAAGTTGGCACATCAAAATCAAATTTTAATTGGTGAGGACACCTATAATGCTTTGGAAGATAAATCTTTTACCAGAAAAGTGTTTTTTTCTGAAGAAGATAATATAGAAGTATATACTTTAAAAGAAGAATTTATATTTAAAGTAGGTGTTTAAAAATAAAAGATATGGGGGCTGTTTTTGGGTAAATTTTTCATAAAGGGAAAAAGTTGCTTTTAAACGAAAAAAAATTGTAATTCTTTAAATTGTGGAATTTTTGGAAAACAATAATAAATAAAAGGGATAAGACTTATGTGCGGGAGTAGTTCAGTGGTAGAACGCAAGCTTCCCAAGCTTGATATCGCGGGTTCGATCCCCGTCTCCCGCTTTTTATTAAAATGGCGAAATCAAAAATAGTTATTTCAGGCGGAAACGAAAAATATATTGATTTGCATATTCATACGAATTATTCTGATGGGTCTTTTACTCCTGCAGAAGTGGTAGATTATGCTCATAGAGTTGGGTTATCGGCAATTGCTATCACCGACCATGATATAGTAGATGGAATCAAAGAGGCTATTATGAGAGGGAATGAATGTGGCATAGAAATAGTTCCGGGGATAGAATTAAGTGCAAAGGGACAGATTCCCTTACAGGAAGAAATACATATTCTTGGATATTATATAGACTGGGAAAATAAGTATTTTTTGGATAAACTTTATTTATTTCGTGAAAAGCGTAAAAAGAGAGCGTATCAAATATTAAAAAAATTGCATGATTTAAAAATAAAGATTACCCTAAAAGATGTATTGAGGTTTGTAAAAAAGGGCTCTATAGGGCGTTTGCATTTTGCTAAGGCACTGGCAGAAAAGGGCTATGTGAAAAACACAAAAGAAGCTTTTGATCGGTATTTGGGGAATATGAAATCTGCTTATGTTGCAAAATTTAATTGGCAGCCGGAAGAGATAATTAGATTTATTTTAGAAGCAAAGGGTCTTCCTGTTCTCGCTCACCCGTTATGTGAAGGGATTAGTGAGGAATTTTTAGGGAAACTGGCTAAAGCCGGGTTGGTTGGAATAGAAATATATCATAGCAGGCATAAAAATTCGGCCATTGATGGTTTAAAGAAAATGGCTACGAAATATAATCTTTTATTTACAGGTGGTTCAGATTGTCATGGGCAAGTGGGGGTTCGTTCTCCTTTAATGGGGACGATGAAAATTCCTTATTCTGTTCTTGACGAATTGAAAAAATATAAAAACGGAAATAATGGAGGGAAGATATGAGTAAGTTAACAATAAATGTAAGGTCTCATATGGTAAAAGATCAAGAGGTTCAGGTTGTGAATGTAGGAGGATTTCTTGATGCACACACCGTACCTCAATTAGAGAACACATTAAATGCTTTTTTTAAAATAGAACAATATCGGATAATACTGAATATGGTGGATTTACAATATATCAGTAGTGCCGGATTAGGGTTGCTTGTAGTGGCGAAAGATGAAATAGAAAAGAAGAAAGGGTGTTTTTTTATTGTTAATTTGTCTACGGGGGTATATAAAGTTTTTGATATTTCAGGGTGTACAAAAATTTTTCAAATCTTTGAAAAAGAAAGTGACGCTTTAAATAAGATTGAAAAATTTAAATTTGAAGAAGAAGACGATAAAGAATGAAAAAAACGATAGAAATTAAAATTTATAGTGATTTTATTTATCTGGCTTATGTAAGAAGATTCGTTGAATCGATTGGCCGGGAAGAAGTATGGGATAATGATGTAATAGAGCAGGTCGTTATATCAGTAGATGAAGCCGTCACTAATGTTATGGAACATGCTTACGAATGTAAACAAGGTTGTCCTGTTAAAATATCTTTTGTAATTGAAGCTGATAAATTTTCAGTATATATTGTTGATCGGGGTAAATCTTTTGATTTTCGCCGGGTTCTTATAGATGATATTGAAAAAAAATTAGAAGAACGGTTGCGCAGAGGAAGAGGAACACTTATTATGAAAAAATTTATGGATACATTGGAATATAGTGTTAATGAAGGAGAAGGGAATGTATTAAAGATGGTTAAACATTTGTAGAGAAAAGTTGAGCTTCTTATCACAGAAAAAAGAAATTAGGATTTATTACTTGTGAAATAAGGGTTTTTTTGTCGGAAAAAAAGATTTTTTTGCTTGACATCAATTCCAAAATTTTATATCTTTTAATACTGATAAATTTAAAAGAAAGGGGGTGGGAAAATGTGCGAGCATTAGGCAGGCATATTTTAGCGGAATTTTATAATTGTGAAAAAGAAATTTTAAATGATGTAGGAAAGATAGAGGAATTAATGGTAGAAGCATCAAATGTGATAAAAGCAACTGTTGTGAATCAAAGTTTTCATAGATTTGAGCCGCATGGAGTTAGTGGGGTAGTAGTTATTGCGGAATCTCACCTTTCTATTCATACTTGGCCTGAATATAATTTTGCTTCGGTAGATGTTTATACCTGTGGAAATAAAATAGATCCGTGGATTGCCTATGAATATTTAAATAAAGAGTTAAATGCCGGGGGGAGTAATGTATTAGAAGTAAAAAGAGGAATAATAACTTCGGAAAATGCAATAATAAAACATAAGCCGGGAGAAGATTAATTGCGAAAAAAAATAAAGAACAAAAAAATGTATTGGTTCACGGAAAAATTTTCCAAAGGGGAAGAACACAAACATTTAATAGTAAAGGATATAGTTGCAAAAACGACCAAATTTCAAACTGCGTTAATTGCGGATACTTATTCTTTTGGGAGATGTTTGATTTTAGATGGAGAGGTCCAATCCGCTGAGGCGGATGAATATATTTATCACGAAGCACTGGTTCATCCTGCGATGTTAACTCATCCCCATCCGGAAAAGGTGTTGATTATGGGTGGAGGGGAAGGAGCGACTTTACGGGAGGTATTAAAACATAAATCAGTAAAAGAAGTGTTTATGCTGGATATTGATGGGGAAGTAGTTGATTTTTGTGATAAATATTTATATTCGTGGCATAAAGGATCATTTTCGGATTCTCGGGCGAAAATAATTATTGGGGATGCAAGAAAGTATATTATAGAGACAAAAGAAAAGTTTGATGTTATTATTTCAGATCTTCCCTGTCCCATAAAAAAAGGGCCGGCTTGTTTGTTGTATACGAAAGAGTTTTACAAAATAATTGCCGGAAAACTTAAAGCAAAAGGTGTTTTTGTTATTCAGTCGGGATCGATGTCTTTTACCCAGATTGAATTATGTTCCTTAATTTATAGCACAGTGAAAAAGGTTTTTCCTATAAGGAAGGTTTATTCTCAATTTATTCCTTCTTTTGATGTTCCATGGGCATTTATTATGGTTACCAAAAAAAGTAATCCCGAAAAAATATCTATGGGAGAAATAGATAGGAGAATCAAGAATCGCATAAAGGGAAAATTAAAATTTTATGATGGCTATACTCATGCAGGAATTTTTAATATTTCTAAGAATTTAAGAGATGTTTTTAATAAACAAAAAAAAATAATTTGTAAAAACAAACTTTTCTTTTTTTATAAATAGGTGGAACAGATTAATTGAAAAGGAATAAATACTTAAGAAAACGGCAGGAAAAAGTTCCTTTATATGATGTCGTTTTTAATCATGCGAAAAGAAAGGTAGTGTCATTTCATACACCCGGACATAAAAATGGGCAAGGTGTAGATCCGATTTTTAAAAAGTTCGTAGGGAAAAATTTTTTTTATATGGATGTTACTGTTTTTCCTGAAGTAGATTCTCTTCATGATCCCAGAGGTCCGATAAAAGAAGCACAAAAATTGGTTGCGGAAGCATATGGAGTTAAAAACTCTTTTTTTTTAGTTAATGGGTCAACAGTGGGAAATGAGGCAATGTTTTTATCTGCTTGTAATCCCGGGGATTCTGTTATTATTTCCCGCAATGCCCATAAATCAGTTATGAGTGCTATAGTTTTGAGTGGAGTGTGGCCTATTTGGATTCAACCGGAAATAGATTCGAAACTGGATATATTGTTAGACAGTTCACCGGAACAGATAGAAAATGCAATAGAAAAATTTCCTGAAGCAAAAGCTGTATTTATTACCAGTCCAACCTATAATGGAGTTAGTACTAATTTAGCAAAAATTGTTGAAATTGTTCGTCGGTACAACAAGATTATTTTATTGGATGAAGCACACGGCCCTCATTTGCGATTCCATAAAAAATTACCACTTTCCGGGGTAGAGGCTAAAGTGGATTTGATTGTTCAAAGCATACACAAAATTTTATCAGGACTTAGTCAGGGGTCGGTTTTACATTTTAATTCGGATCTTGTGGATTTAGATAGGGTAAAAAAGGTAGTTTCTTTATTACAGACTACCAGTCCTAATTATGTAATTTTAGCTTCGATGGATTTATCAAGAAGGCAAATGTTTTTTTGTGGAGAACAGATAATTAGTAAACTGATTGATTATGCTTCTTGGGCAAGGAAACGGATTAATCGTCTGGAAAACATATATTGTTTTTGCGAAAAAGATTTAAAACAGGGTTATACTCTGGATGTTTTAAAATTGACGATAAATGTAACCGGTTTGGGATTAACCGGATATGAAGTTGAATCAATTTTGAGTAAGAATTATAACATTCAGGTTGATTGTGCGGATTTGTTTAATTTAATAGCTCTTATGGGGGTTGGTTCTTCTAAAAGAGATGTCCAATGTTTAGTAAAAGCATTGGAGGATATTGATAGAAGACATAAGAAGTCTGTGAAATCCTGGGATTTACAGCTTCCGTCATTGTCTACGGAAATGGTAATGATGCCCAGAGAAGTAGTTCTTTTAAGAAAAAGTAAAAGGGTTTCGCTTAAAAAAGCCGCAGGGCATATTTGTGCTGAAACTTTGACGCCTTATCCTCCGGGAATTCCTGTTTTAATCCCGGGAGAAAGGGTAACCCAGGAGATTTGTTGTTATTTGCAAAAGTTGTCTCAGAGAGGGATTAGAGTAAGTGGACAGGATACTAAAATCTTAAATACTATTAAAGTTGTAAGTAGTTAATTAATATTTATATGTTTTAAAATTGAATAATAGGGGAATAAAATGAGAAAAAGAGAGTTAGAATTACTACGAAAGAAATTGATAGAAAAAAAAGAAGATATTAAAAAAATCGTTCAGGGAAATAGTAAAGAGGAAGAAGATTTTTTTTCTACGGAAGTGGGAGATATTGCTGATGCAGCTTCTGATTCAGTGGAAAGAGAATTGTTATTTGAATTAAATGATAATGAGCGAAGAATTCTGGGAAACATTGAAGATGCTCTTCAAAAGATAGAAAATGAAACTTATGGTATTTGTGAAAAATGTGGTAAAGAGATAGAAATTGAAAGACTTAAGGCAATGCCTTTTGCTATGGTTTGTATGAAATGTAAATCTCAAATGGAACCGCATCGTAAATAAACGATAAAAGAATAACATCTTTTCTCTTTTGTTCCCTCGACATTGCTTTTTTTATAAAATAGTTTAGTTTTTTTGATTATAGAAGTTTAATATAGTAAGGTTATTTTATGGGTAAAGAAAAAAAAGTTCTGAGGTTTTTTAAGATAAATTTTTTGTTTGTAAGTTTAGTAACAGGGTTAATTATTCTCTTTTATTTTACTATGGTTGAAAAAAAAATAAAAAAGGAAATTTTTAAACGTTTAGATGATGTTTGTGTTTTGAAAAAAGAAGCAATTAATGATATTGTAAAGAACAATAACGAAATTATTTCTTCGATTGCTGCCCGTAGAAATTTAAGAAAACAATTAGAAAAGTTGCAAAAAAGTAATAAAAATCATAATTCTATTGCCGCCGGGATTAATCAAATTCTTCGCGATATTTTTTATGAACCGGAATTTTTTGCAGAAAATTTTGATAATATATTCATTATAAATAATCAGGGGAAGATTGTTGCCGGGAACAAAAAAGAAAATATAGGTAAAAGCCTGGTGGATTCAGAAGTATATTTGCAAGGAAGCAAGGCTTTTTATCAGGGGTATTGGTATTTTGAAAATAAATCATTATTTTATCAATTTTCTGCACCAATATTTGATTTAAATGAAAGAAATCTTTTAGGAGTGGTGGGAATAAAAGCACGACCGTATAAAATAATAAGCATTTTAACTAAATATACAGGGTTAAAAAAAGAAGGGCAGATATTTTTGGGAAAAGTAAAAGGGGAAAATATAATGTTATTTGCTTCTTCCCTTTTGCAGTCCGGGGAGGTTTTACAAATTACTGTTCCTTTGTTAAATATTGCCCGGATTAAAGCGATGAAATTTGCTCTGGAGAAAAAAAAGGGAATTATAACGGATATAAATTTTAAGGGCAAAAAAACTCTTTCTGCTTATCAGTACATTCCAAAAGTTAAATGGGGAATAGTGGCTGAGGTAGAGAGGAAGATAGCTTTGGCTTCTATTCGAAATTTAAGAATACAAACAGCTTTGTTTTTCTTTACTATTATCATTTTATCCAATCAATTGTTGAAAAGACAGAAAAGCCTTAAAAAGTCTCATATAGAAAATCAGGGTAGAGATGAAATGAAAAACAATGTATTAGCGGAGGAATTTAAAGAGGTAAATCGATTAATATTTTCGACAATTGAATGGGAAGAATTAATGCCGTTAATTATGAATGAAGCCATTAAACGTATAAAAGCTGATGGCGGAATTTTGGCTTTAATTCAAAAAGATAAAGGTAAAAAGATACTTGTTTTTCCTTATCATTGTGACATTCCTGAGGATTCAATGCGAAGGATTGTTTCTGAAAAGGAAATATTGTTTAGGTATATGGCAGCTATAAAAGAAAAATTTTCCTATATTGATAATTATCCTCAATATCATAAAGAGGGGTTTTTATGGTTTGCTCGGGAGACAGTAAAAAGTTTACTCATAATACCCCTTTTATTAGAGGGAAAAGAGACGACTGGATTTTTAATGCTTTTTGGGTTTCGTTGTGAAAATCAGTTTTCTGAAAAAGCAATAAGTATTTTAGCTAATCTGGCAGATAGCATGGCTATTGCTATTCATAATGCAAGTCGGTTCAGAAAAATTATGCTTATTAATGAAAAATTACAGCATCAAAGGGAAGGTGTTTCCAGTGCAAACAAGAAAATAATTGAATCGGAAAGGAGTGTATTATTAAGGCAATTAACGGAAGGTATAGGGCATGATTTACGTAATCCTTTGGCTACCATTAAAAACGCTGTTTATTTAATAAAAAAAAGGATGGCGAATAATAATTTTTTGGAAAAAGATCCTGGGATCAATAGATATTTACAAATGATAGATGAAAAAATTAATCTTTCGGATAAAATAATGAGTGATCTCTTATCTTTTAGTCAAAAAGTTAAATCCACGCGTTCAAGGGTAAAGATTGATTTACTGGTGGAAAAGGCTTTGTCTTCCTTATCCCTTCCAACAAATATAAAAGTAATAAAAGAATTTAACCTTTCCAATAAGGAGATTTTAGTAGGTCTGGTACAAATCCTACATGCTTTTATGAATATAATTTTAAATGCTTATCAATCTATGCCTCAAGGTGGAAAATTGAAAATTCAAACAAAAGAAGTAAAAACAGGCGTAGAGATTATTTTTAGTGATACGGGTGTGGGAATTAATGCTCAGCATATAGAAAAAATTTTTGGACCTTATTATAGCACAAAAGGGAAAATGTTAGGATTAGGATTAGCTATAGCTAAAGTGGCAATAGAAAATCATAATGGAAAAATAGTGGTAGAAAGTAAGGAAAATAAAGGAACCACTTTTATTGTAAGGTTACCCAAAGGATGATTGTTGTGAAATATGTAAACGAAAAAAATAATAGCTGGATTTTTAATGTGAAATTAAGTATACTATGGCTTAGCGTATAGAAGGGTTTATTATTTGATGCTATAATGTAAAACCAAAATTTAATGGATTATGGGTTTTTTTGCGGGAAAACACGAAAAAAAATTATAAAGAAGCGAGATATTTTTTGTGACAGAAATAATAGATTTTTTAAGTGAAATATTTTCGCCGGAAATGATAACTGTAATTTTAGGGGCAATGCCTGTTTCGGAATTAAGAGGGGCAATTCCTTTAGCTCTGGGTAAATTTCATTTCACGGCAGGAAAAGCGTTTAGTTTGGCGGTATTGGGAAATTTTTTACCTATAGTTCCCTTACTTCTTTTCTTAGATTATTTTTCTAAATGGTGTATGCAATTTTCCTGGGGGAACAGGTTTTTTACCTGGTGGTTTAATCGAACCAGAAAACATAGTGCGAAAATAGAAAAGTATGAGTCTTTGGGGCTTATCCTTTTTGTAGCGATTCCTTTACCGGTGACTGGGGCATGGTCCGGATGTGCAGCGGCTTACCTTTTGGGTATCAAGTTCAGACATGCTTTTTTTTCAATAATGTTGGGAGTGTTAATAGCGGGGATGGTAGTGACTTTAACCAGTTTGGGAATAATAAAACTGTTTTAATGTGATAGAAACAATATAAATGCGGGAAGTAGCGCAGCCTGGCTAGCGTGCACGGTTCGGGACCGTGAGGTCGCGGGTTCAAATCCCGCCTTCCCGACCAAATAAAAAGTGGTTTAATAAGGAGAATATATGAATTTCGAAAAAGTACCAAAATTAAGAATCGGTAATTTAGATGTAAATATTCCAATTATTCAGGGAGGAATGGGTGTTGGTATTTCTCTGTCCGGCTTAGCATCAGCAGTTGCTAATGAAGGGGGTATTGGGGTTATAGCTACGGCGGGTATTGGTATGCTCGAACCTGATTTTAATGTAAATTTTACAGGGGCTAACGAAAGGGCTTTATCCAAAGAAATAAAAAAAGCAAAAAGTATGACCGACGGTGCTATTGGAATAAACATAATGACAGCGCTTTCAGATTCTGATAACCTGGTGGATATATCGATAGAAGAAGGTGCGGATTTTGTTTTTTTAGGTGCAGGGCTTCCTATGCGCAGGGTATCAACATTTCCAGAGGGTAAACTAATAAAAACAGTAGAAAGAATTATTCCTATAGTATCTTCGGCCAGAGCGGTCAAAATTATATTTAATTATTGGGCAAAAAACTATAATTATGTGCCTAATGCTATTGTTGTTGAAGGTCCGTTAGCAGGTGGTCATCTTGGTTTTAAAAAAGAGCAAATTGACAATCCTGATTATTCATTGGAAAAAATACTGCCGGAAATAATTTCCTTAGTAAAATCTTACGAACAACAATTCAATAAAAAAATTGCCATAATTGCTGCCGGAGGAATATATACGGGTGAAGATATTTATAAAATCATTCAATTAGGGGTGCAGGGGGTACAATTGGCAACCAGATTCGTTACTACTTTTGAATGTGATGCCGATATAAAATTCAAGCAGGAATATTTGAGATGCAAAAAAGAAGATATTATAATAATTAATAGTCCTGTGGGCTTGCCGGGCAGGGCTATAAGAAATAAGTTTTTAGAAGATGTTGTTGCAGGAATAAAACAACCTTTTAAATGTTTCTGGAGATGTTTGAAAGTCTGTGATTACAAAAATGCACCTTATTGTATAGGTCTTGCCCTAACCAATGCTAAAAAGGGAGATCTTAAAGGGGGGTTTGCTTTTGCCGGAGCTAATGCTTATCGGGCGAAAGAAATTATTTCCGTTAAAACGCTTATTGAGACTTTATCTAACGAATACAACCAGGCAATATCGGGATCTATATCTTAATTTTCTGAATACATCTTCCTTCATTTTTTAAATTGATGTTTTAAAATTTGAATTAGGGGGAAGAATTGTCTGTTTTTGTTATTAACTAAAAGAGGGATGTTTGTTCCCTTTAGAGTGGATAAAATGTGGGTTTAGTTATTATCGTTCCATATTTCTTGAAGTTCTTTAGTTATTTCTATTGCTTTTTGACTGGAGAGGGTGTCTTTATCTTTAGATGTATATTTTGATTTTGTGGCAAGCCTGGTTTTTTTAGAAATTGGGTTAAGGAATTGTTTTACGGTTTGCCGTTTTACTCCATAACTTTTAACAAAATATTGGATTTCTTTATCGTCGGTTACTACTATTAAAACCTTAGGATTAACTGCTTTTCTGGCTATTCTTTTTATTTTGTCATCTGCTGTTTCATTTTTACTGAAAATCACTTTAATATTAGAATTAGACCTTGTTGGTGAAAGAGGATTTGTATTGGAAGGGAAAAAAACATCATTCTTCCCATCAAAAACAATAGTAACCTTGTTTTTTAGGTTTCCCTGAGGTCTATATTTTTGTAAAATTTTTATCAGACCATCCCTGCCATTTTTTAATTTTAGCCCTGATAGATAAGAAACCTGTTTTATTACATTATATCCGTCAATTATATAGTGAAGGGACATATTTAGTTTATCTCCGCTTAAATAACAGGGTTGTTTAATGTTTGATATTAATTTGCCTTCCTGAAATTCTAACATAAATTTTTTTTTAAAGCAATTTAAAATAATGTCAATTATAAAAATAGTGAAATATTTTTTTCCTTTTGTGAAAAGGTGATATGTGTTGTTTTAAATAATAATCAAGGCTAATAAACGGAACATTAGTCAATATTGATTACGCGAAGGGGAGGGTTTATCGGTCCAGACTTGTAGGTGGGAGAAATATTTATAAATAAATTCTTGTCAAGAAAAACTAAATTTTGGTATAATAATCTACGTGTGTAAGGTGAAAAAACAGTTTTTATCATGGTTGATAGCTAAGTCGTTTTTTATATAATTAGCCTTGAGTAACAGGAAAAGGAGAAAATAAATGATAAAGTTTACTTCTCATAGCTTTAACAAAGAACGCTTTTATTGGATTAGCCTGATTATTCTTTTTATGATTTTAGTTTCTATCGTATTAATTAACAATGTTTATAATAAAAATAAATTAGTTGATATTCAACAGCGGGAAGAAGGGTTACTTACAGAAATTAAACATTGGAAAAAGTCATTAGTGCAGAAAGAAAAGTTATTACATTCTGAACTTCAACAAGATAAGGGGTTAGTTTCGGAAGTTAACCGGTTGAAAAAATTATTAGTGCAAAAGGAAGAGTTATTACAGTCTCAACTTCAAACTCAATTTTCTGATGAAGAAATAAACCAACTAAGGGAAAAAGGTTTTCAGGACCCTATTAAAGATATAATTAATGACCTGAGGGAACATGAAGAATTAATTTTTTACAAAGGGGTTTTAGGTGGCACGATGCATTTTGCTGATATATATGTTTTATGTTCTAAGTGGGTTTGTGCATCATTTGACAATGGTCATATTGACGGAAAAATGCTATTGAAATATAGCGTTTCAAAGAGAGGGGTGCTTTCCTGGGAAATTATTGATTCGTATTTGGATTGATAAATAATTGGTAGAGAAAAGAAATGAAACAATTTATATAAAACATGCTATCCGGGAGCAAAAAGATTAAAAATGTCAAGAGAGTTTTAGTTATGGTTTGATGTTTTTTCTGATTATAATAGGTCTGTTGTTCATTTTGGATGAATCTTTACTGATGGGTCTATTATCTATTACCATTATTTTTGTTTCTTTGTTCATAATGGTTTATTCCTTTTGGTCCAGGTGTATTTGTAAATTAGAGTTCTATGTGCATATTTTATCGGGTAAAATAACAAAATTCCTTTCGCTTAGAAAACCAAACTATTATTTTATCAGATATATTTTAGGCGTAGTAATATCTTTAATAGTTTTTAGTTGTGTCACTTCAATTTTGGTTTTAGAAGAATAAACTTTTTTTTGATTAGGTTTTGGTTGTTATTTGTGATAGCAATTGTTGACATTAAATTGTCCTCTTTTCCTTTCCACATAAATTTAGATTATTAAATTTTAAGAATCAAAAATAGAAATACATTGCGAAAAACGGCATGAGTTTATTTGTTAGACTTTTGTAAATAAATTCTTGTCAAGAAAAACTAAATTTTGGTATAATAATCTACGTGTGTGGGGTGAAAAAACAGTTTTTTTCATGGTTGATAGCTATGCCGTTTTATATATAATTAGCCTTGAGTAACAGGAAAAGGAGAAAATAAATGATAAAGTTTACTTCTCATAGCTTTAACAAAGAACGCTTTTATTGGATTAGCCTGATTATTCTTTTTATGATTTTAGTTTCTATCGTATTAATTAATAATGTTCATAATAAAAATAAATTAGTTGATATTCAACAGCGGGAAGAAGAATTAATTGCAGAAATTGAATATTTTAAAAAATCGTTAATGAAAAAAGAACAATTATTACAATCTCAGCCAAAATTATACAATTGGGAAATAGAACAATTAAAGAAAAGGGGATTGAAAGAACCTGTTAAAAATATAATTGACGATTTGAAAAAACGCAAAGAGTTGATTCCTTATCAAGGAATGAGATTTTATCCTGAAAGTTCTATTCATGTTTTAACTCCCAAATGGGTTTATGCATCATTGGATGATGGACATATTTGTGGGCAGATGTTGCTGAGATATAAAGTTTCAAGGAAGGGAGATATTTCCTGGGAAGTTGTTGATTCCTATTTAGGAAGATGATTAATGGTTAAAAAGATAAAATTATAATTGGGCTCTTATACATTTTGGTTTGGATGATTTTTTACGTCTATTGCCATTGTTTTTTATTTCTTTGCTCATAATGGTTTATTCTTTTTGTTCCAGGTGTATTTGTAAATTAGAATCCTGTGTGTATGTTTTACCGGGTAAAATAACAAAATTTATTCCTGCCCGAAAACAGGGTAATTATTCTTATAAAGATATTTCGGCATTAATAATATCTTTAATGGTTTTGCTTGTATTCCCTCAGTTTTGGTTATGGAAAAATAAATTTTTTTTGATTGTTTTTTGGTCATTATTTATTATGACAGTTGTTGAAGTCAGGTTGTTTGTTTGTAAAAAATGTAATAACGAAAAATGTCCTTTCTTTCCCTCCTGATAAATTTAATTTATTGAATTTTAAAAAAATCAAAAATAGAACTACATTGCGAAAAAAGGATAGGTTGATTTATTAGGGGGGAATTCCTTTTTGCATTTTATTAATGGGATGTGGTATAATTATTTCGGTAATAAAGAAGTGTTTTATTGAAAAGGAGAATTTTTTGATTAATTATAAAGGCAAGAAAATTTCAATATTAGGTATGGGGTCCAGTGGAATAGCTTGTGCTAATTTATTAGATAGTTTAGGTTCTGACGTTTTGATTAGTGATATAAAAGATAAGAATAAGTTAAAGAATAGTATAAGGAAAATTTCTTCGGGAATTAGAATTGAAACAGGGGGCCATACTAAAAAAATCCTTAATGCAGATTTAATTATTCCCAGTCCGGGGATAGATACAAACTTTCCTCTATTGCAGGAAGCCGCGAAAAGAAATATTCCTCTTTTAAGTGAAATAGAAATAGCTTTTTCTTTAATAAATGCAGAATTGATAATTGCTATTACCGGAACCAATGGTAAAAGTACTACGACATCGTTAATAGGAGAAATCTTTAGAAAAGCGGAAAAAGATGTTTTAGTGGGAGGTAATATAGGAATTCCCTTTTCTGATTTAGTAAACAAGGTAAAAAAGAATACGGTTTTGATTTTGGAGATAAGCAGTTTTCAGTTAGAAAGGATAAAAACTTTTAATCCGCATATTGGTATTATTTTAAACATAACGCCTGACCATTTGGAACGGCATAAAAAGATGGATATTTATGCGGGTATTAAAGCGGACTTGTTTAAAAATCAAACATCTGCTGATTTTTGTATTCTGAACGGAGAGGATCCTTATTGTGTGAAGATTGCGAAAAGAATAAAATCACAAATTATTTTTTTTAGCCGCAAAAACCAATTGAAAAAAGGGGTATTCATAAAAGAAGAAAAGATTTTTTTTGATTTAAAAGGTATTTTTTATGATTTCCTGCCTTTGTCCATTTCCAGCATTAAACTTCCGGGGATGCATAATTTAGAGAATATATTAGCTGCTTCCACAGTGGCTATTGTTGCAGGAATAAAACCGGAAATAATAGGAGAAACACTTAAAAGTTTTTGCGGACTGGAACACCGGTTGGAATTTGTAAAAAAATAAAAGGCGTAAAATACATAAATGATTCCAAGGCGACGAATGTTTCTTCTACCCTGGTAGCAATAGAAAGTTTTCCTTCTGAAATTATTTTGATTATGGGTGGAAGAGATAAGGGAAGCGGTTATCTTCCGTTAAAAAAATTAATAAGGGAAAAAGTTAAATTATTAATTGTTCTGGGTGAAGCGGGTGATTTGATAAAGGAACAGTTAAGTGGCGTTGCTGAAATAATAAAAGTATCCGGAGTTAGAGATGCAGTGGAGGTAGCTTATAAAAATTCTGATAGACACGACATTGTTCTTTTTTCTCCGGGTTGTTCCAGTTATGACCAATTTAAAAATTTTCAGGAAAGAGGACGATTTTTTAAATCCGAAGTGGAAAAAATATGAGGAAATATTGGCATTCTCCCAATAAAGTGTTATTTCTTATTACCTGTGGTTTGGTGGTTTTTGGGGTAATAATGATTTATAACGCTAGTGCGATAATGGCTGAAAGAAGATTTGGTGACAGTACGCTTTTCCTTAAGAAACAGTTGTTCTGGGCTATTATGGGATTGTTTGTAATGATTGCTGTAAGTAAAATAGATTATAATCTTTGGCAGAAATTATCTCCCTTCCTGTTGATTATTTCTTTTTTCCTTTTATTAGCTGTATTAATTGTTGGCAAAGAAATAGGCGGAGCCCGTCGTTGGCTAAAATTGTGGGTTTTTACTTTTCAACCCTCGGAATTTGCTAAAATAGCAATGATAATTTATTTTGCCCGTTCTTTAGATAAGAAACGGGCTAAACTAAAAGATTTTAAGATAGGGGTATTACCCCATTCAATAATTTTAGGTATTTTCTTCGGTTTGATTTTAATAGAACCTGATTTGGGGGGAGCAATCATTTTAGCCAGTGCAGGTTTGATTATGTTTTTTATGGGTGGGGTAAAATTGCTTCATTTGTCTTGTCTTGGTTTGGTAATGTTGTTTTGTGCCTCTATCTCTATTATTATATCTGATTATAAGATAAGAAGGGTTTTAGGTTTTCTTAATCCCTGGGCTGATCCTCAAAGCAAGGGATATCAGATTATTCAGTCATTTACAGCACTTGGGTCAGGAGGGATATTTGGCCGGGGATTGGGAAATTCACAACAGAAATTATTTAATTTACCTGAATCTCATACCGACTTTATTTTTCCCATTATCGGAGAAGAATGGGGATTTGTCGGGACATTAACAATAGTATTTGTTTTTATTGTTTTTGCTTGGCAGGGGAGAAAAATTTCCCTGAAAGCACCGAATCTTTTTGGTAGTTTACTCGCGGCAGGTATTACTTTTTTAATTACTTTTCAGGCGATACTTAATATTTCAGTAGTAACTGGTTGTTTGCCGACAAAAGGATTGGCGTTGCCTTTTTTGTCTTTTGGCGGTTCTTCTTTAATGTTTAGTTTAATCGGAGTAGGTATTTTGTTGAATGTTTCCCGACAGACGAAATGTTAAAAGGTAATTGCTTAAGGAAAACTGATAAATATACGGAATACATACATAGATTATTGTTCAGAGGAAACCTATGCGGATTTTAATTGTGACAGGGGGAACAGGGGGACATATTTATCCGGGAATTGCTGTGGCTGCCCGTTTGATTGAAAAATCATGGGAAGTTATTTTTGTTGGCCCTGACAAAAAACAGGTTAGGAAAATTGTTGAAAGAGCCGGATTTAAGTTTTATCCGATTTATACTATAGGGATGCCGAGAAAAATTTCTTTACGTTTTTTTCTTTTTTTTATCAAATTAATTTATGGGTTTTTTCAGGCAATAAGAATATTAACCATGAATCGTCCGCATTTAATTATGGGAATGGGAGGATATGTTTGTCCACCGGTAATTTTTGCGGCTAAATTTTATCGTGTACCTGTTATTCTTCATGAACCAAATGTAATGGTTGGTTTAGCTAACCGTTTTTTGTCCGGAATAGTTGATAAAGTAGTAATAGGATTTAAAGATTCTATGCATTTTTTTTCGTCTAAAAAAGTGATTTATACCGGAGTCCCGGTACGACAGGAGATTTTATTTACAGACAGAAATAGAGCGATTACCCGTTTGTCTTTAAAGGACGATAGATTTTCTGTGTTCATCTTTGGAGGCAGTTTGGGTGCACATGTGCTTAATTTGGTTAGTACGGGGATGTTAGAATTTCTGCAATCCTTGAAAGAAAAAATACAATTTATTCATCTTACGGGGCTGAAAGATTTTAATGCAGTAAAAAAAGAATATCAGTCAGGATGTTTTTGTTCTTACGTTACTCCTTATATGGATAATATAGCTGATGCTTACGTTTTAGCTGATTTAATTATTTCCAGAGCCGGAGCCGTTACTGTTTCTGAAATAATCGCTCAAGGCAAACCCAGCATACTAATTCCTTATCCTCATGCTACGGCAAAACACCAGGAGATGAATGCACGTTATCTTAGTGAAAGAAATGCGGCTATTTTAATTAATGAGTCGGATTTGAATAGTTTTGTTTTGGCTAAGATTGTTTCGGATTTATTTTTACACAAAAAAAAATTAAGAAAATTATCTGATGCCTGTAAGAAAATAAGTAAACCGGATGCAACAAATGAGTTTGTGAGAGTGATAGAATCTTTGGTATAATATAGTAAAAGATTTAAATATTCGAATTTATTATTTGATTAATGGAGGGAAGATGTTTAAAAGAATTAAACATATTTATTTCGTGGGTATTGGCGGTTCAGGAATGAATGGAATTGCTGAGATATTGATAAATCTGGGATATAAGATTTCCGGTTCGGATATAAAAGAAACGGAAGTTACTCAAAGATTGGCAAAAATGGGTGGGAATATTTTTATCGGCCACCATAAGGACAATATAAACGATGTCCATGTGGTAGTTTCTTCTACTGCGATTGATCGGGATAATGTTGAAATTAAAGAAGCAAAAAGAAAAAACGTTCCCGTTATCAGGCGGGCCGAAATGTTGGCTGAATTAATGCGTTTAAAGTATGCAGTGGCAGTTGCCGGGACACACGGAAAAACCACTACTACTTCTATGGCTGCCTGGGTATTAGCTAAAGGTGGTCTTGATCCTACGGTAGTAGTTGGCGGGCGTTTTAATAATATTGGCGGAGGTGCAAAGCTGGGCAAGGGTGATTATTTAGTGGCAGAGGCAGATGAAAGCGATGGTTCTTTTTTGAAATTAACGCCTACTATCGCGGTGATTACCAATATTGATAATGATCATCTTGAATATTACGGTAATATAGAAAATATACAAAAAGCATTTATTCAGTTTATAAATAAAGTGCCATTTTATGGGTGTGCTATTGTATGTAATGATGATAAAAATATAAGGAATATTTATAACAAAATTGAGAGAAAATATTTTACTTACGGGATAAAAAAACCTGCCGATTTTTTTGCCGGGAATATTAAATTCGGAGAATTTGGAAGTGAATTTGATGTCGAGCAAAAAGGAAAAAAATTAGGCAGGATAAAGACCGGTATTTTGGGAATGCATAATGTAAGTAATGCTCTTGCCGGTATTGCCTGTGGATTGGAATTGGGTATTGATTTTTCTTGTATTGCCGAAGCACTGGGAGATTTCCAGGGAGTAAAAAGGAGGATGGAAATTGTTGGAAAAGAAAACGATATTTTGATTATCGATGATTATGGACATCATCCTACTGCAATACAATTAACTTTGGCAACAATTAAGAAAATATGGCCTCAACGAAGAATGGTAGTTCTTTTTCAACCTCATCGGTATACCCGTACCCGTGATCATTACCGGGAATTTGGGGAATCGTTTCATGATGCAGATGTAGTAAAAATAATGGATATTTATCCGGCAGGGGAAAAGCCGATACCCGGAATAACTACAGAATTAATTTTAGAAAGCATTAAAAAAAATAATGAGGATGTTGAGTGGTTTCCTTCTAATAGTGCTTTTCAGGCAAATTTGATGAATGTTTTGCATCAGGGAGATGTGGTGGTGACTTTAGGGGCAGGTGATGTTTGGAAAAAAGGTAAAAATTTGTTAAAATTGTTAGGAGGGGAACAGATCAATTAGATTAATTTATTTTGTTAAGTAGAAAACATAATTGAATAAAAATAGCAAACGAAATACGGAAGGGGTAAGGGAAAAAGAGAATTTATGATGGTAAGGAAACAGAAAAAAAAATCGATTATAGAAAAAGAAATAAAAAAAATTGTAGGAAAGCGAGTCAAAATTAATGAACCGGTAAAAAAATATACTACTTTTCGTGTTGGAGGGACTGTTGATTATTTAATAAAGGTGACTGGTGTCGAAGAGTTGAGGGCTATTGTTTGTTTGTTGAATAGGAACAATATTGGTTGTAAAGTAATTGGTATGGGAAGTAATATTTTAGTTAAGGATAAGGGGATTTCCGGGGCACTATTAAAATTAGAAGGAACCTTTGACCGGATACAGGTTATCAGGGAAAAGGTAATAGTCGGGGCGGGGGTTTCTTTGCCTGTTTTAATTAAAAAATGTGTTGATTATGAGTTGCAGGGAACAGAGTTCTTGTCCGGTATTCCCGGAACAGTCGGTGGTGCGATAGTGATGAATGCAGGGACAGGTAAACAGGCAATAGGGGATTTGATAGAGGAAGTGGAGATTTTTCAGAAAAATGGAAAAATAAAATTATTACATAAAGAAAAATTAACATTTGATTATCGAAAGAATAATTTTTTAAAAAAAGATGTAATTCTCAAGACGAAATTATCATTGAAAAAGGGAAATAAAAATGATATACTGTCAATGATTAAAAGCAACTTGCAAAAACGTGTTCAAACTCAACCTTTAAGTTTTTCTAATGCCGGTTGTATCTTTAAAAATCCCCGGAATAAAAACCGATTAACTGCCGGGGAATTGATTGATCGAGTGGGATTGAAAGGTATAAAAAAAGGAAAAGCACAGATTTCTGTAAAACACGCTAATTTTATTGTTAATTTAAAAGGGGCGCAGGCAAGGGATATTTTATTCCTGATAAATAAAATCAAGAAGAAAGTAAATGAAATGTTCGGAATAAAATTGCAAATGGAAATTAAAATTTGGGGATGATAGGGGAAAATGGATATAAAAAAATATTTTCAGGATAAACGAATCGGGATAATAATGGGCGGATGGTCACAGGAACGGGAAGTTTCTCTGGAAACCGGTAAAGCGGTAAAAAAAGCATTGATTGAAGAAGGATTAAATGTTTTAGCGATAGATGTCGATAGAAAAGAATTTACGACAAAATTAAAAGAAGAAAAAATAGATTATGTTTTTATTGCTTTACATGGTGTTTTCGGGGAAGATGGGACAGTCCAGGCTATTTTAGAATTGATGGGATTGCCTTATAGTGGTTCAGGGGTTTTATGTTCTGCTTTAGCCATGAATAAGGTCTTTAGTAAATGTTTTTTTTCGTTTAATAATATTTCTACCCCGGAGTATAAAGTGGTAAAAAAAGGGGAAATCCTGGAGGAACTGGATTTAAAATTGCCTGTAATCGTAAAACCATCTATGCAGGGTTCGGCAATAGGGATTACTAAAGTTTTGAAAATAAAAGATTTATATGTCGCTTTAAATAGAGCTTTTCAATATGGTTATGAAGTGTTAATAGAAAAATATATTCAAGGGAAAGAAATATCTGTGGGAATCCTGGGAGAGACAGTTTTGCCGGTTATTGAAATTGTTCCCAAAGGTGATTTTTATGATTATGAAGCAAAGTATGTTCCCGGAATGTCTTCTCATATCCTGCCGGCTGCATTGGATAAAACTACTTATGATCAAGCACAACAATATGCTAAAAAAGTATATTCCTCTTTTAATTGCAGGGGAGCCGTACGGGTGGATATGATGGTGGATGATAAAAATGAAATTTATGTTTTAGAAGTGAATACTATTCCGGGAATGACTCCAACCAGTCTTTTGCCCGAAGCGGCGGAAGCTGCGGGAGTTAATTTTAATCAATTGGTTTTAAAAATTATAGAGCTTTCCATTATAGAAAAACAATTGCAACCTTAATGGATATGCAGAATAAGTGTTTTTTGTTTTTTTCGGAGAGATTGTAAAATGGATTTTTGAAAAAACAAATCCAAAAAAATAATTTTCAGGAACAAAAAATTATGAAAAACAGAAAAAAACAAAAAATTAAAGTAAGAAGTAAATTTAAAAAATTGAGAAAGGAAAAGATCCAAGAAATTAGTAAACACAGTTTAAATTTAATTGCTGCTTCATTAATTGGTGGGGTTGTAGTATTTAACGTTTATCATTTTTTGTTTTTTTCCTCTTTTTTTCAGCTAAAACAAATTGAAATTAGTGACAATGAAATACTATCTGAAATTAAAATAAAGGAATTTTTAAAATTTAAAAAAAATGAAAATATTTTTCTGGTAACGAAAGAAATAATAAAAGAAAATTTGAAGGGGATTCCGTCAATAGAAAGGGTAATTATCAGACGTAAAATACCGGATACGCTTTGCCTGAAAATTATTGAAAGAACACCGATTGGATATTGTAAAATTAATGGTCAATTAAAAGGTGTTGACAGGGAAGGGGTTATTTTTGATTGCAAAGATTTAAAAAAAGAAATGCCGGTTATTTTGGGCCTGATTTCGAATAAAAAAGAAGAAAAAAAGAAAGTGGCAATAAAATTTTTGCAGTTAATGGAAAATAATAGTCATTGTTCTATCAGTAAAGAAATAGTAAAGATAAGGCCGAAAGATTTTTCTAAAATAGTGTTTTGGCTGCGAGACGGAACAAAGGTTTTTTTTGGTGAGGCAAGTTCCCTTAATATAAATCTGAAGTTAATTTATTTGGAAAAAGTTTTGGCTGATTTGAAAAGTAAAGGAAAAAAAATTCATTATGTAAATATGCAATATTTTTCATCTGATATGGGAAAAGTGATTGTTAAATTGTGTAAAGCATAGATTATAAAATGTTGAATAGTTGTTTGGGTTAATTGATTAAAATCTGAAAATATAAAAGGATAATGAATAATTGTGTGTTGGTTATAAGTAGATGATTTATGGTCTTAAACTTTTTGCTTTATTTTTTATTAAAATTAAATATTTTTGTGAGTTTATAAATTTAGATGTTATAGATTTGTTTATTATAAATGAGGAGTATTGTTGATGAAAGGTTATATAGTAAGTTTGGATGTTGGGTCTTCCAAAATATGTTGTATGATTGGAAGAACGGGTCCGGATGGTGAGATGGATGTTATTGGCGTAGGCGAAGTAGATTGTAGGGGTTTAAAGGGAGGAGTAGTTGTTAATATAGAAGAAACGGTTAATTCTATTACTAAGGCTGTAGAAACAGCCGAAAGGATGTCCGGAGATGTTGTGCGTTCGGTTTATGTAAATATAAAAGGGGAACATGTCGAAAGTTTTAATCGTTGTGGAGCGATAAATATATCACGTTCTAATAAAGAGATTCTTCCCGAAGATGTTGAGCTGGTTTTGGAATCGGCTAAGGCAATACAAATTGCCCCTGATCGGGAAATAATTCATACTATACCGCAACTTTACATTGTAGACAAACAAAGAGGGGTTCCTGACCCAATAGGGATGGAAGGAAGCCATTTAGGAGTAGAAGTTCATGTTGTTACCGTTTCTACTGCCTCATTAAATAATATTATTAAATGCATAAATCGTGCCGGTTTTGAGATTGAAGAGGTGGTTTTTGGTTTATTAGCTGCTTCGTTATTAATAGTTACACAGGCAGAAAAGGAATTAGGTGTTGCTTTTGTTGATATAGGAGGGCAAACGGTTGACCTGGCAATATTTTTAGAGGGAAATATTCGTTTTACTAAAGAGTTATTGGTTGGAGGTGATTATATAATCAGGGATATTGCTTATGGTTTGCGTACCTCTTTGTCTGAAGCAAAAAAACTTAAAGAAAAATATGGAATTGCAATGACTAGTCTTATTGATGTGGATGAAGAAATAGAATTTTTAAGTATAGACGGGAGAATTAAAAGAAAAATTTCTTTAATTCATCTTTCGGAAATAATTCAGCCTCGCGTAGAAGAAATATTAGTAATGATAGAAGAAGAAATAAAAAAGAGTGGTTATAGCCATTTAATACCTTCCGGAATTATTTTTACTGGTGGGAGTGCTTTTCTAAAGGGAATAGATCTGGCGGCTGAACAAATTTTTGACATGCCCGTACGAATAGGGATTCCTCAGAATGTTGGAGGGATAGTAGATATCGTTTCTAATCCTCGTTATGCTACGGGAGTAGGATTACTTAAATATGCTCAGAATAAAGAAATCGGACGTTTCATTAATCCCCGTTTCAGACAATCTTTTTCTTTTTTTAAAAAGATAAAAAGATGGATGGAGGAGATGTTTTAAGTCAATATCTTTTTTGACCGGTTTTAAGTAAGGGTTAATTAAAATAAAATTTAGAAATTTGATGATTAAATTAATTTGTTAGAAAAGGAAGGAATAATTCTGTAATGTTGAAATTCAGTGATGATTTTAAAGAACATCCTGCGGTTATAAAAGTAATTGGAGTAGGTGGTGGCGGTGGTAATGCAATAAACAGGATGGTTCTTTCTGAAATCAGAGGCGTGGAATTTATTGCGGTCAATACTGATGCACAGGCACTGAAATACTCTATTGCCGGACAAAAGTTACAGATAGGCGTCAAATTAACTAAAGGATTGGGTGTAGGGGGAAATCCTTTATTAGGTAAACAGGCAGCTGAAGAAAACAGGGATTTATTAAGGGAATCTTTGATGGGTGCGGATATGGTTTTTGTTACTGCCGGGTTAGGAGGAGGAACAGGAACGGGGAGTGCTCCGGTAATTGCTGAAATTGCCAGAGAGCTAAAAATTTTAATAATTGGTGTAGTTACTAAACCTTTTATGTTTGAAGGTAAAATCAGAGCTCAACAAGCCGAGCAGGGTTTAAGGGATTTAAAAGATAAAGTAGATACTCTTATTGTTATTCCCAACCAAAAATTATTTGAAATAATTGACCAGCATACTCCGGCATTAAAAGCATTTGCTGTAGCTGATGATGTATTGAGGCAAGGAGTGCAGAGCATTTCCGACATCATTACTTCTCACGGGATGATTAATGTTGATTTTGCAGATGTAAAAGCGGTTATGTTTCAAGCGGGGGAAGCATTGATTGGGTTAGGAGAGGGGCAGGGAGAAAACAGAGCGGGGGATGCTGCTCATATGGCAATTAGTTCTCCTTTGTTGGAAAACATTTCAATTGACGGGGCACAGGGTGTTTTAGTAAATATAACGGGGAATAAAGATATTACTATGTTTGAAATCAATGAAGCTATGTCTATTATTCATGATGCTGTTTCCTGTGATGCAAATGTTTTTTTTGGGCAGGCATTTGATGACGAATTGAAAGATAAATTGAAGGTTACTGTTATTGCTACCAGGTTAAATCCGAAAAAAATAATAAGAGAATCTTTTTCTCCTGTAGCACCACCGGATTATAATAAACGAAAAATTGAAGAGTCTGTTTCTTCTCATCAAGAGGAACAAAAAGGAAATTTGGATATTCCTGCTTTTTTAAGAAGAAAAAGTAAAAGATTAAAATAATATTGAAGAAAACAGGAATAATTTAAATAAAAAAATATTTATTGACTATATTTTGCAAAGCAATGTTGTGAAGATAAAAAATATTATTAAAGGAGCATATTATGGCAGGGTTATTTGATGAGATACTTAAAGAAATGGCTGAACAAAAAGCATCGGATTTGCATTTACGGGTTGGATGTCAACCGATATTCCGTCTTAACGGAAAATTGGTTATTTCTAAATTTCCCCCTCTGTCAATAGAAGAAACAAGAAAGTTTGCTTACGATTTAATGAATGAAAAACAGAAATGTACGTTTGAAGAGAATTATGCCTGTGATCTTTCGTATAGTTTAATGGGTTTAGGGAGATTTAGGGTAAATGCTTTTCGGCAAAGAGGGACAATAAGTTTAGCTATTCGTTTAGTACCAACAAAAATTCTTGAATTTCCGGATTTACATTTACCGGAAGTATTAAGAAAATTATCCGATAATTCCAGAGGATTAATTTTAGTCACCGGTGCTACCGGATGTGGTAAATCTACTACTATGGCCAGTATGATTGACTATATTAATATGACTAAATCCTGTCATATTGTGACCATTGAAGATCCGATTGAATTTTTATATAAAGATAAAAATAGTTTTATTAGCCAAAGGGAAATAGGGTTGGATACGCTGGATTTTTCTCATGCGTTAAAACGGGTTGTTCGTCAGGATCCGGATGTTATATTAATCGGAGAAATGAGAGATCTGGAAACAATGGCAGCGGCATTGACTGCTGCTCAGACCGGTCATTTGGTTTTATCAACATTGCACACGATTAATGCCGTACAGACAGTTACCCGGGTTATAGACCTTTTTCCTCCTCATCACCAGAATCAAATTCGTCTTCAATTAGCGGATACCCTGAAAGGGGTGGTTTGTCAAAGACTTCTTCCTTTAGCTAATAAAGAAGGACGTGTTCCGGCGGTTGAAGTTTTAGTTGTTACTTCTTTGGTTAAAAAATTAATTGAAGATAATGATCTTACGGAAATAACACAAGCAATGGAGCAGGGCGGATATTATGGAATGCAGACTTTTACTCAATCTTTGTTACAAATGTATAATAAAGGGTTGGTAAACCTGGAAGATGTTCTTGCCGCGGCTACTAATCCGGAAGAATTGGTTTTGCAAATTAAAGGTATTACCCGGGGGACGTAAATTAAATAAAGATAGGGTTTTGAATGAATGTCCTGGAAAATTAAAGATGGTTTGATAAGTGAAGAAGATATAAGTAAAAAATATAATCTCCGGCTTTTTGTAACTACGCGGAATTTCGGGAATATGCGGGAATTAAAGCAGAGAAATCTTTTTGTTAAAACAATTAATTTGGACATTAAAAGTTTAGTTTACGGTGAACAGGTTCATAGTAATGAAGTTTTTGTAGTAAAAGACGAAAGAAAAGATAATTATATAAAAGGCATAGATGGTTTAGTTACCAACCGCCGGTTTGTTCCTTTAGCTATATTTACCGCTGATTGTCTGCCGTTGTTTATAATAGATACTATAAATCGTGTAGTGTGTTTGTTACATTGTGGATGGAGGGGGATTTCTCTGAATATCATCGAAGAAGGGTTTTTGATGATGAAGAAATGTTATGGTAGTAAAATGGAAAATTGTTGTGTGGGAATAGGCCCGTACATCAAGCCTTGTTATTTTACGGTGAGGAAAGAAGTTATGGATAAGTTTAATAAAAAAGACGGAGAAAAGGAAACCCTTTCTTCCTGGAGACTGGATCTAGGTAAAGTTGTTAAACGAAAATTAATAGGATTGGGAGTAAAGAATAAAAATATCTCAATGTGTAATATGTGTACCTGTCATCAACAGGAATATTTTTTTTCTTATCGAAGGGACAAAGAAAAAAGCCGAATGATGTCGTTGATTATGTTAAAATAAACTGAGATTTTCTTTTTCAAATCTACTATCGGAAAATAATTTTAGCGGAGAGGATTACTTTTTTTTTATAAAGTGAGTAAAGATGATGTTTAAGAGTAATGTGCAGTATTTAAAAGGGGTTGGACCGCGAAAGGCGAAATTGTTGGAAAATTTGGGAGTAAAGACTGTTTATGATTTGATTACTTATTTTCCTAAGGAGTATGAGGATAGGCGGCAGTTGAAGGAAATTTCTCAAGTTCAGGATGGGGAAGAGATTGGCATTCAAGCTCAGGTTGTAAACCAGAAAACAATTTACACCAGAAAAAGAAACGGGATTCTAAAAATTTTCCTTAGAGATAACAGCGGAGAGGTAGTTCTTATTTGTTTTAATCAAATGTATTTAGCTGATATTCTTAAAAAAGGGATTAGTGTTGTTTTGCATGGAAAGTTTGAACGGAGACTTGCCCAGTTGGAGACCAGTAATTTTACTTACGAAATTTTAGATGGTTCCGATAGAGATCTTATTCATACCAAACGAATTGTTCCCATATATGGACTAACCAAAGGATTAAATATAAAATTTTTGCGTAGTTTGATAAAAAAAACATTAGATAAGTATGTGGATAGTTTTCAGGATATGTTGCCGGATATAATTAAAAATGACGCAAATCTTTGTGATTATATTTGGGCAATAAAAAAAATTCATTTTCCCGGGAATTGGGAAGAAAAAGGAAAGGCTTACCGGAGACTTGTTTTTGATGAGTTTTTCCTTTTTCAACTGGCATTGGCGTTTAAGAAAAAAGGGGTAAAAAAGAAAAAAAAATCTTTTACTTGCCGCTTAAAACGCACATTACTTACTCCTTTTCGTCAGACCCTTCCTTTTGATTTTACTCCGGCTCAAAAAAAAGTAATTAATGAGATTTTTTCGGATATGCAAAGCATACATCCGATGAATCGGCTTTTGCAGGGGGATGTGGGAAGCGGTAAAACAGTGGTTGCTTTGGCGGCTCTCCTGTTAGCTGTGGAGAGTGGTAGGCAGGGGGTAATAATGGTTCCTACGGAAATACTTGCTATACAGCATTATATAAATGTGGAGAAAATGTTTACCCCTTTAAATATAAGAGTGGATTTATTGACGGGAGGGATGAAAAAACGGGAAAAGAAAAAAATTTGTCAGGAACTCAAAGAAGGGAAGATTGATATTATTATCGGAACCCACAGCCTTATTCAGGAAGGAATAGATTTTGCCCGGTTAGGATTAGTGGTAATTGATGAACAGCATAAGTTTGGGGTAAATCAACGTGCATTGTTACGGGATAAAGGCTTAAATCCCGATGTTTTAGTAATGACTGCAACCCCGATACCGCGGACTTTGGCATTAACTGTTTATGGGGATCTGGATGTGTCCACTATATCGGAATGTCCGAAAGGCCGGGGAGAAATTATTACTCAATGGATGAAAGAGAAACAGGCTTATAGAAAAGTATCGGAAGAAGTAAAAAAAGGAAGGCAATGCTATATTGTTTACCCTTTAGTAGATGAAAGTGATAGTCTTCAAATAAAGGCAGCAGTAAAAATGCTTGAAAAATTAAAAAATGAAATTTTTCCTGATTATAAAGTAGGTATTTTGCACGGACAAATGAAGAAGCAGGAAAAGAAAGTAATGATGGAAAAATTTGTAGAAAAAAAACTGGATATATTGGTTACTACTTCGATAATTGAAGTGGGAATAGATGTGAGTAATGCTACGGTAATGGTGATAGAAAACAGTAACCGTTTTGGGTTGTCCACTCTTCATCAATTAAGGGGAAGAGTTGGACGGGGAAAACATACTTCACATTGTATTCTTGTAGGTGAATTTAAAACATTTGAAGCAAGAAAGAGAAAAGAAGTTATGCTGGCTACTGCTGATGGATTCAAAATTGCCGAAGAAGATTTACGCCTGCGGGGGCCGGGGGAATTTTTTGGCACGCAACAACACGGGTTACCGGAGTTAAAAATCGGAAATATTATTACTGATTTTGAAATTATAGAAAAAACGCGTGAAATTGCTTTTAAAACATTGGAACGAGAAAATTTAAGCAATTCCGACTATAGCAAAATAAATAATGCCCTCCGGGAGAGATTTGGTTCTAATTTAAAATGGTTTTCTGTGGGATAATTAAAGACAGTCCATAGTCCACAGTCGATAGTCCATAGTCCATAGTCCATAGTCCATAGTCCACAGTCCATAGTCTATAGTCCATAGTCCATAGACAAAAGACAAAAGACAAAAGACAAAAGACAAAAGACAAAAGACAAAAGACAAAAGATAAAAGACAAAAGACTGCGAATGGCAAATGGCAAATAGCATTAATAATTAGTCATAAGTAGTTAGACAATTGTCAAAAAATAGTCAAACATAGTTTATGACAATGTATGACACGAACGAAGTGAGTGTATAACTATTTGTGACTTTATTTTTTAATTTGTAGTTGCCTGATTTATCAGGCTTTCTTTTGAAGGTTGAGCAGGGAAGACATTGGTTGCCCAAAACACTCAAAGGGTGGGCACTTGTCCGCCTGAGGAGGGAGCCCACCCCTACGCGAAAAATTTGCTATATCGTTCGAAACACATTTTACCTTTATTTTTATAATTTGTTAATATATATTTGTGTTATTCTACATTATTTATGAATGATCCAAAATTTGAAAATAATTTAAAAAAATTAAAATGGAGGAAGTAAAAGATGAAAGAAAGAATTGAAAAGTCTTTGGAAAAAATCAGAGAATTGTTGAAGGCAGATGGGGGAGGTATTGAATTAGTAGAAGTGTCGGAAGAAGGGGTAGTTAAAGTAAGATTACAAGGTGCATGCCATGGTTGTCCTATGGCTCAGATTACCCTAAAGGAAACAGTAGAAAGAATGATTAAAGAAGATGTCCCGGAGATAAAAACAGTGGAATCTGTATAAGGTTGATATTGTTTAATAAAAGATAGTCCATAGACAGAAACTACAGTTATAAGTTATTAGTTATGAGTTAAAAACAAAAACAGATAGTCCATAGTCCACAGTCGATAGTCCATAGATAAAGACAAAAACACAGAATAAATACTAAATTCGAAATCCGAAATTCTAAACAAATACAAAATTCAAAATACAAAATTCAAAACAAAAGGCTCAAAGTTAAAAGATGAAAAAATAAGTTGAAAAAAATTGGGAATTTGCCTGTCCGCCAGTCAGTAAGGCGGGAAGTTTGAAGTTGGGAGTTTAAAAGATAGTCCATAGATAACAGATAAAAGAAAGTTATTAGTTAGTAGTTATGAGTTATAAGTTAAAAAATTTGAAATTTAAAATTAATATAAACGGAAGATAAAATGGGAATGTTTGTTTCTAAAGTACTTGTTTTATGGGAAAAATTGCCTGATTTTTTAAAATTGTGTGAAAAAATTAAAAAAAAAGGGAAATATTTTCATTTATCAGGGTTATGGGGTGGAACAAGAGCTTTTTTTATTTGCGGGGTGCAGCTTAAATTAAAGA
>JAUVLC010000001.1 GCA_030595925.1 Clostridia bacterium
ATTTTTTTTGCCTTTTTTACCTCCGGGGTGAATTTCCTTTTTTAACCATCCTCCCATCCATCTTTCCCTGCAAACTTTGGGGTAAAGTGATTTTTAATTTCTTGTTTCTTCGACGCTATTTTTACAGCGCAAATAACTCGAAGGGTATTAATTATCCGTTAGTTTAGGATTATTTCATTCTTATCCATAGTTATTCAGATTATTTAATAGCCTCAACATGAAAACAATAATCCACACCATGCATCCGGTTTGAAAAAACTGAAAAGGTATCCCCACAACAACTAAAAATATAGACTGGTTAATTATAGAGGCAGGAAAATTTTGCATCCTGGGAACAAATAAACCGGCAAAAATACTATCAAGCAAAAAAAATATTTACCATATAATTTAGAAAAAAACTGGTTATTGGACTCATTTATTTTTCATCAAATAAATTTTAACTACCGTTTATTTTTTTCTATATAAATACTCCTTCCCAATGCTTTATGGTAAGCAGTCCAATTACCTTCTTCATCAGGCTTTGATTTTATTAATTGTTGAACAGAATTTATTTTAGCGTCTAAATCATCTACATAATGAAGAATTATTGCTTCAGGGGTTTGAGGCAATTTGGGAGAACCCCACTCATATTCTCCGTGATGAGAAACAATCAAATGCTCTATTAAAATTTGCAGGTCAGCCGGAAAACCGGAAATCGTATTAATTTTCTCTTGAACCAGTCTAAATCCAAGCAATATATGCCCTAATAATTTTCCTGCATCCGTATAATCAATGGCAGGAAGTAATGAAAGTTCATATATTTTACCAATATCATGCAAAATAGCACCGGTAATAAGCAAATCAAAATTAATCTCGGTATAACGCTCCTTAGCTAGAAAATAACATATTCTCGCAACAGAAAGGGTGTGTTCCAAAAGTCCTCCAATACAAATATGATGAATTCGCTTAGCTGCCGGAGATTGACAAAATTTTTTCTTAAATTCTTCATCCGCAAGGAACCCATTAAGCAATTGCGAAAAATAAGGATTTTTTACTTCCTTTGCAATCATTTGCAATTCCTGAAACATTTGACTTGTATCCTTTTGCGTGGAAGAAACAAAATCGGATACATCTAATTCATGTAATTCTATTTTTTTTATTTTTTTTATATTTAATTGGGGTTCTTCCTGGTAGGACTGCACAATCGCTTCAATTTTTACAAAATCATTTTTTGCAAAATCACTTTTCCCGTCTTCTTCCCATATTTTTCCATCTATCAAACCTGTTTTATCCTGGAGAACCAGAGAAATATATGGTTTACCCTTTTTCGTAATTAAACTTTTTTTAGAGCTTACCAGAAAACAATCTATAATAGATTGTCCTTCTTTAATATCTGTTATAAAAAACTTTTTTTGCATTTGCTTTCCTTTTTTTACCCATATTTCTTATCTTTTTTCGTCAAACCCAAACAAAAACTGACAGACACATTGAGCAACATCCTCACTGTACCCACCTTCCGACATAGTAAAACAATGTTTTTGGACAATTTTATACAAAACCACCTACACTTTTAATCACCTTTCGAGTCTTTTTTAAAATAAATCCAAAAATTACGGAACGAGATTTTCCATCAACATAATTTTATCTTTTTCACTAATCGAAATAAATTTTACCCCCAATCCATAATCTCCTTTTTCCTTATTATCTTTAGTAATCCACACCACTTTTCCCTTCGCTTTTATTGAATGAGAACTTACAGAAAGAAATATTTCTATAACTAAACAACTTTCTTGTTGAATCAAATGTGATAATAACTTAGCCGGTATATGAACACCATTAATCAAAATTCCATTACCGCTAATGTTAACGCTTTCAGATCTATATCGTTTTGTACGGTTAGCAATTTTATCACAAATCTCAAACTCCACCAAAACATTCAAAGAAACCCTTTTCCCTTTTCTTCGATTCATCCCCCAGGAACAATGATCATTTATTTTCTTTGCCATTTTTTCACCCCAGTTTAATCTAAATCAACAACAATCTTACAAAAACAAACCACACAAGGTTTAATCACAGTTAAACTCTACATCACTATTAGACAATATGTCAACTGTCTTCTTTTAAGATAAAAATTACAAAAAAACAAACCACACTATACTTTTAATAAAACTGAAATCCTGTTATCCCCCAAACTTATAAACTTTCCTGATTTTTTCAATTACTTCCCATGTACACTTAAGTCCTTTAGGAAACACAACTAAATCCCCTTTATTAATTTCAACATCCCCCTCAGAAGTTTTTACCTTTACCTTCCCCTCTAATATATAACATGTTTCATCATCACTATACTCCCAATCAAACGTACTGGGTACACATTCCCACGGACTCCAACTATTTATACCCAACAAATCTATTTCTTCCCTATTTGGTTTCTTTTTTTTGATTTGACACATTTTCCTTTCCTCCTAAAAATGAAACAAATGAAGTCCACGTTTACTTAAGCTGTAATAGCACATAAAAAAACACTGTAGTAAAAATTAAAAATGTACAGGCAAAAACAAAAGTTAAAAATTTTTTTAAAAAATAAATTGAAAAACGAAGAATAATAATTCCTATACAAATTAAAATTATTAATTTTAAACTCATTTTAATTCCTCAATTCATTTATTTTTAGCTATCATTCCACTAAGTCTACTCGAAAGTATGCCCCTAGCAGGATTCGAACCTGCGCTCCTGGCTTCGGAGGCCAGTACTCTATCCAACTGAGCTATAGGGGCTAATAATTTCAAATTTTTCTTTATTTAGTATTTTCTCTTATTATTTCCTCAACCTGAGCTAACGATTCTTCAAGTTTTTCTTTGTTTTTTCCGCCCCCCTGTGCTAAATTCGCCCGTCCCCCACCCGATCCATCAACAATCTCTGTTAGTTTTTTTATTATTTTCCCGGCATGTAATCCTTTTTTAACTTCACTATCAGCCACCATACAAATTAAAAAAGGTTTATTATCAATTATACTACCTAAAACAATTACCCCTTTTTTTAATTTATCCATTAATCTATCGCCATAATTTCTCAAATCTCTGCTATCAGCTGCCTCTATTTTATGGCTCAACACATTTATTCCAGCAATTTTTCTAACCTCATTTTTCACCAAATCTACAGACTGAAAATTAAATACCTCCCCTCTCATTCGCGAAAGTTCTTTTTTCTGTTCTTCACTAGTTTTAATAATCTTTTCTATTTGCATTTCAACAAGGTTAACAGGGACTTTTAATACATTGGCAATATTTAGCAAATCTTTTTCTTCTTTTTTAACAAACTGATATGCTGCCTCCCCTGTTAATACTTCAATTCTTCGTACTCCGGAAGAAATACTTGTTTCGTTAATTATCTTAAATAATCCTATTTCACCGGTTGCACAACAATGGGTTCCACCACATAATTCAATACTTACTGCATCTTCCGGGGCATCCCATCCTTCAGAACTAATCATAACTACCCTGACTTTTTCACCGTATTTTTCTCCAAAATGAGCCATTGCCTGCATTTGCTTTGCCTCATCCAGACTAATTTCCGAAATAAGAACAGTCAAATTTTTTCTAATCATCTTATTTACTAATTCTTCTGTTTTTTCTATTTGCTCCGGTAATAAACCTGAAAAATGAGTAAAATCAAAACGAAACCGGTCACACTCTACCAGAGAACCTGATTGTTTTACATGCACACCTACAATCTGCCTTAACGCAGCCTGTAACAAATGTGTTGCCGTATGACTTCTACTAATTGAACTTCTTCTTTCCGTATCAATAAAAGCATCAACAGTATCCCCTTTTCTAAATTTTCCTTTTAAAACTTTCACTTTATGAATAACTAATTTACCAAACATTTTTTCAGCATTCAAAACACTCATTTCCGCCTCAATTTTTTTACCGTTTTCGCTTTTTATTTCTTTCAATATTTTCCCTTTATCTCCTACCTGTCCTCCTGATTCTCCATAAAAAGGAGTTTCGGACAAAATAATTTGAACAACATCACCTTTTTTAATTTCGTCGATAATTTTATTGTTTTCTCCAATAATCATATCAATCTTTGCTAACAGTTTATTAAAGAAATAACCCCTGAATATCGTATCTCCAACTTCTTTATGTATTTTGTCATAAAATGTTTTTTCTCTTTCATTAAATCCTTTCCATGATTTGCTGGCAGTTTTTTGTTGTTTTTCCATTTGATTTTTAAACCCCTCCTCATCAATACCAATTTTTTTCTCCTCGGCAATCTCCCTGGTTAAATCCAGAGGAAAACCATAAGTATCATATAATTTAAATACTTCTTTACCCGGTATTCTTTTCTTACCCTTTTTTCCTAAATCTACAATCAAATTCGCAAGCATCTCATATCCTTTATCCAGTGTCTCTTTAAATCTTTCCTCTTCCATTTTACAAATTTCACGAATATAATTTTTTTTTGTAACAAGAGCAGGATAAAAAGAACCCATTACTTCCACAACTTTATCGCTAAGTTTATATAAAAAAGATTGCTGTATTCCTAATAATTTACCTTCTTTGGCTGCCCTGCGCAAAATACGCCGTAGAACATATCCCCTCTCTTCATTCGCAGGCAAAATTCCGTCATTTATTAAAAACACTATTCCTCTTATGTGGTCAGTAATAATCCGAAGAGAAATATTATCACGTTTGTTTTCATTATAAGAAACTCCTGCCAACTTACAAACTTCATCCATAATTGGTTTCAAAAGATCCGATTCAAAAACAGTGGGAACATTCTGTACCACTGCTGACAATCTTTCTAACCCCATACCGGTATCAATATTTTTTTGCGGCAATGGTTTTAATGTTCCGTTACTACTTTTTTCAAATTGGGTAAAAACCAAATTCCATATTTCTAAATATCGATCACAATCACAACCAGGGGCACAACCCGGTTTTCCACAACTATATTCTTTTCCTCTGTCTATTAAAATTTCCGAACAAGGACCACATGGACCGGTTTCCGCCATTTGCCAAAAATTAGATTCTTTACCCAAACGCACAATCCTTTCTTCCGGTAAAAATTTTCTCCAAATCTGATATGATTCATCATCTTCATTATACACAGACGCATAAAGCTTAGCTTTTTCTAAATCCATTTTATCGGTCAAAAATTCCCATGCCCAAGAAATGGCCTCTTCTTTGAAATAATCTCCAAAAGAAAAATTACCAAACATTTCAAAAAAAGTATGATGCCGATTTGTATAGCCCACGTTCTCAATATCGCTTGTTCTAAAACAACACTGCAGAGAAGCTGCTTTGGACGATTCAGGTTTAGTTTTACCTAAAAAAATATCCTTAAAGGGAACCATTCCGGCACTTGTAAAAAGAAGGCTGGGATCATTTCCCGGAATAAGAGAACTACTCGGATAAATCTTATGTTTTCTTTTTTTAAAAAAACTTAAAAATTTTTCTCTGATTTCACTGCTCTTCATTACTTCCCCCAACACAGTATTAGTTTTTATTTTCAAACTACATTTTGTATCTGTTCTTTTAATTTTTCCAATTCACTTTTAATTTGAATCACTTCACAGGAAATTTCATAATTATTTACTTTTGCCCCGATAGTATTTATTTCCCGGCTCATCTCCTGAATTATAAAATCCATTTTTTTTCCTACCTCACTTCCGTTTTTAAATGTTTTTACAAACTGTCCGAGGTGACTCTTAAACCGGACAACTTCTTCGGTAACCTCCATCCGTTCTGCAATAATAGAATTTAATAAAAAAGTTTTTTCATTACTTTTTTGAGTACCTTTTAAAAAATTCTGGAGTTTATCCCTCCACAATTTGTTTTCATATTTTTTAACTGCTTTCGGTAATTGAAGTTTAATTTTAGAAAAACAGGAATTAATTTTCTTAACCCGTTTAGTAAAATCAACACCTATAATCTTCCCTTCATTTTTACGCATACGCTCTAATTGTACCAAAGCCTGATAAAGAACATTTTTAATATCCTTAAGAAGTTTTTTTGTGTTTATTTTTGTTTTTTTTATTTTTAAAATACCAGGCAAACTCATAAAAAAATCTAATTTAAACTCGTCCTTCCTGTTTAACATTACGGATAATTTTTCTCCTGCTTTTCTGTAACTATAAACCATATCTTCATCTATTTCTACTTCACTACTATCAACAGAATCCCCATAAGTTCCTTCAGTCAGATTTACAAAAACATCGATTTTACCCCTTTTTATTTTACATTTTACAATTTTTTTAATCTCTTCTTCAAAAAAAAATAAAAACGGGGGTAATTTTACATTCACTTCACAAAAACGGCGGTTTAATGCCCGTATTTCTACTCTACAATTTCCATTTTTCCCCTGACCATAGCCAGTCATACTTTTTAGCATATTTTTTCCTTTCATTTTAATATTTTCAGCCAGAGGCTTAAACCAATTCTAATCATCTAACAATCTGTCTGTCAACGGTAAACCGTCAACTGTTTTCTGTTTTTATCCACGAGGATGATATTTCTTGTGTAAAATTTTCAGTTTTTCCCTGGTAATATGAGTATAAATCTGAGTAGTAGAAATATCAGAATGGCCTAACATTTCCTGAACAAAACGTAAATCCGCACCACGCTCCAATAGATGTGTCGCAAAAGAATGCCTCAATGTATGAGGACTCACCGTCTTATAAATACCGGCTTTTTTCATATATTTCTTCACTATCTTCCAAAAACCCGTCCGAGAAAACTTTTTTCCTCTCTGACTTAAAAACAAAATTTTTTTATCAGATTTTTTTTCATTCCGCACTTTTTCCAAATAAACATTAACGGCATTTTTTGCTTTTTTACCTACCGGAATTATTCTTTCTTTATTACCTTTTCCCAAACATTTAACATATTCCATCTTTAAATTAATATCCGATAATTTTAAATTAATTATTTCCGAAACCCTCATTCCCGTAGCATACAACAATTCTAACATTGCCCTATCACGCAATTTATTATTGGATTTTTCAGCATCATTCTTCAAATAATCAAGTAACTTTTCAATTTCTTTAATACTCAAAACGTTTGGGAGGCTAAAACCGCTTTTTGGTGTTTTTAAATTAACAGTAGGATCTGTTTTTGCATATCCCTCCGTAATCAAGAAACGGTGAAACATTTTCACGGAAATTAAAAATCTCCCTAAAGAAGAAACTTTTATTCCCTCTTTTTTCCTCGATTCCAAATAAAATAATATCTCTTTATAGGTTAAAGAAAAAAGAGAACATTTTCTTTTTTCTAAATAGTTAAGATAAGCACTTAAATCAGATAAATAAGCATCTTGAGAATTTTTAGAAAGTCCTTTTTCAAACGCTATGTAATTAATAAACTCTTCTAAAATTTTTTTCATTTTTCTATTATTTCGCGTAATAATAAATTATTCTTTTTCTCTTCACCTAATGAAGAAAACGGCCCATGTCCGGGAAGAATAGTTAGATTATTATCTAATACCAACAGTTTTTTCTTAAGTGAATTTTTCAATGCTTCCCTGTCCCCTCCCGGAAGATCATATCTGCCAATAGAATTCTTAAACAGGGTATCTCCGGTAAAAAGAACATCCTGGCCTAAGAGACAAATCCCTCCCGGAGTATGCCCGGGAGTATGAATTACTTTTAATTTTTGCATACCAAATTTTATTATTTCATTGTCTACCAACCTTCTATCTATCTTAAAAGAAACAAACATTTCCTGTTTGCTAAAAGAAAGGTCATATTTCCCCATCTCCATCATATCCGCGTCTTCCTGATGAACTAAAATTTTTGCACCCGTTGAACGTTTTACTTCTCTATTAGCTCCCGTATGATCTAAATGTACATGAGTATTTATAATATATAATATTTTAAAAGATTCTCCCTGAATAAGATCTATTATTTTCTCCGACTCATCCCCGGGATCAATAACCACACCCATTCCCGTTTCATCACAAACAAATATATAACAATTAGCCTGTAATTGTCCGACCGTTAATAATCTAAGCATTTTTTACCTCTTTTTTTAATCATTTTTTACTTTGATTATGTTTATCCAACAATTCTTTTTCTACTTCATCCCTTACCTTAAAGTTTTGTTTTAAAAACCTTTTTGCATTCTCTTTCCCCTGTCCCAATCGCTCACTCTTATAAGAAAACCATGTTCCTCCTTTATTAATAACTCCGTATTCAACACCCAAATCTAAAATACATCCTTCATGGGAAATACCATGATCATAATCCATATCAAATTCTACCTGACGAAAAGGCGGTGCAACTTTATTTTTTACCACTTTCACCCGTATTCGCGCACCCACTATTTGACTATCATCTTTCAATTGGCCGATTCTGCGAATATCCAATCGTACAGAAGAATAAAATTTAAGAGCTCTCCCGCCGGTTGTTGTCTCCGGATTACCAAATATAACCCCAATTTTTTGTCTTAATTGATTAATAAAAATAAGACAGGTTTTAGATTTGGAAATAACAGCAGTCAATTTCCTTAATGCCTGAGACATTAACCTTGCCTGTAAACCCATATGAGCATCACCCATATCACCTTCAATTTCTGCCCGCGGAACCAAAGCAGCAACCGAATCAATTACAATTACATCTATTGCCCCACTCCGTATTAAAGTTTCTGCAATTTCCAAACCTTGTTCTCCATTATCAGGCTGAGAAATTAAAAGATTGTTAATATCCACACCTAACTTTTTGGCATACAGAGGATCCAATGCATGTTCTGCATCAATAAAAGCTGCTATTCCTCCTTTTTTTTGCGCATTAGATATTATATGTAAAGAAAGAGTTGTTTTTCCTGAAGATTCCGGACCAAAAATCTCTATTATTCTACCACGGGGAACCCCTCCTACTCCAATGGCAAAGTCTAATGACAAAGAACCTGTAGATATAGATTCTATTCCTTTTGTATAACCTTCTTCTCCTAATTTCATTATAGAACCTTTACCGTAAGATTTTTCTATTTGGGTTACTGCCAAACTTAAAGCTTTTTCTCTATCTGTTTGTGCCACTTTTTAACCTCCTATTTTAAACTTTATTTAAAAACTAATTTGTATCTTTAAAAATCTCTTTGTTTTTTATAACATAAATAACTCCTGAAAAAAGAGTTATACATGTTGTAACAAACATTAAATAATAAGGGATTTTTTTCAAACATAATCCTAAATAATATTTACTTAAACTTCCGGAATAAAACAAAACCACTTTTGTACTCCCCAATTCATTTATCCACGCATTCACAATCAAAATTAATAAGACAACAATAATCGTTGTTATCTGAAATGTTGTCTTAAATTTACCACTTTTAGATGCATCAATAATTTTTCCCTGGACTGCAGCTAAAGTCCGCAAACCGGTTATACTAAATTCCCTGCTAATAACACAAACCACCATCCATGCAGGTATTTGTAACTCTTCCAGTCCTACAAATGAAATAAAAGCCGCTGAAACCAAAAGTTTATCAGCTAACGGATCCATAAACTTACCAAAATTAGAAACACAATTATACCGCCGGGCAATACGGCCATCAAACAAATCAGTAAGAGCTGCCACGATAAAAACAACTAGGGCAATAACCCGGGTATAAAAATTATCATAAAACATATACATCATAAATAAAGGAACCAAAACAATTCTGGTAAGGGTCAATTTATTAGCTAAATTCATCATTTTAATCCTGCTAAAAACTTTTTTTATCAAATCACTAATGGACGCTATTTTTTTCAATACAAATTCCTTCCAGATCATAAACATCCGATCCTGTTATTTTAACCTGAACAAAATCACCTATTTTTTTTGCCTCTTTTGAATAAACATACACAGACCGATCTATTTGAAAAGCATCTTCCTGCAACCTTGCTTTCAAATATTTCTTTCTCCCGCATTTCCCTTCAATAACTGCTTCCTTTATTTTACCCAATTCTTCTTTGTTTTTTTCATAAATAATTTTCTGTTGAAGAGTCATTAATCGTTTTTGCCGGTATTTTTTATCTTTTTCAGGGACTTGCGATTTCAACAAAAAAGCCTTTGTTCCTTTTTCACGTGAATAGATAAAAGACCCCACCTTTTCAAATTTAATTTTTTTAATAAAGTCTAAAAGTTCGTTAAATTCTTCCTTTGTTTCTCGTGGAAAACCATTGATAAATACAGTCCGCAAAGAAAGATTAGGTATCTTCGACCGTAAATAGCAAATTAAATTTACAATATCCTTTTTGTTATAATGTCTGTTCATTAAAAATAAAATTTTATTATTTATATGCTGTAGGGGCAAATCAATATAGTTACATATCTTTTTATATCTTGCCATTGTATTAACCAATTCAACATTTATATGACTGGGATAAGAATATAGTACTCGAATCCATTTTATCTTTTTTATCTTAACTAATTCTTTCAAAAGCATAGACAACCTAAACTCTCCATATAAATCCATCCCATAAAAAGTCGTATCCTGTGCAATAAGATTTATTTCCTTTACCCCTTTCTCAGATAAAATTTTTGCCTCTTCTAAAATAGAAGACATCGGCCTTGATTTATATTCCCCCCTTAAAGAAGGAATCAAGCAATAACTACAACGATTATTACACCCTTCTGCTATTTTTATATAAGCCATATAAAAAGGGGTAGAAATATAACGGGGAGTTTTAGCATCATAGAGACAACCAGGCAAATTAACATAAAGTTTTTTCTTCGCCTTCCCTCCCACTATTTGCAATATTCTAAAAATTTCTCCTGTTCCTATAAAACAATCTACTTCCGGCAACTGTTTAATCAACCTATCTTTATACTGCTGAACCAAACAACCTGCCACAATCAAAAACTTACACTTTCCTTTTTTTTTATACCTGCCTAATTCTAAAATAGTATTAATAGATTCTTCTTTAGCCATTTGTATAAAACTACAGGTATTAACAATTAAAACATCTGCTTTATCGAATTTTTCCTCAGAAACAAAGTTATATCCTTCTTTTATTAATAAACCGGTTATAATTTCGCTATCCACCAAATTCTTAGGACACCCCAAACTAATTATTCCAACATTTTTCATTCCGGTTCCTTTTCTAAAAATATTTCATTAACTTCCCCTCTTTGTCCGGAAGTAATATCAATAAAATCTCCATTAAATTTTACCTTTACTCCAAATATATTGCCGATTCTTACCCTGAAATTTTTTTTTGCTTCTAAAAACATTACCTCATCCTTTTTGATTAACCCTTCATAAGCTAATTCTCCATCTGCTGTCACTCTTAACCATGTAGACTTTTCCCCTTTAATTTCCAAATATACTTCTTTCGATATTTTAATTTCCGGCGGGACAACAACAGGTACTTCCCGATAAATACTTTCCCCAACAACATCCTTTTTATTGGATTCCGGTTTACTCCCAAAAAGCGAAAAAAACAACAGTGCTACTCCTAAACTCACCCCTATGATTATACCTGTTTTATTAACAAATAAATTACTATTTTTAGCTTTTGTGCCTTTAACTAAATTTTCCCGGGTTTTATTTAAATGATCCTTTTCCTGATGAGTTTGCCAATAATTTTTTACCACATCATTCTCATCTAACCCTAAATATTTACTATAACTACTAAGAAAACCCGTAACATATATTTCAGCGGGAAAAATTTCATAATTTTCCTCTTCCAAAGCCCTTATATATTTTTCTCTTATTTTTATTTCCTGTTCTATATCGGTAAAAGAAAGTTTCTTCTCCTCCCGTATCTCCCGTAAACGAACACCATTAAATTCTTCCATATTTCCCTCCATAAAAAAATCGAATTTATTTAATTTTCAAAGACAGACACACCCTGGGGTATTTTAAATTTAAACAATTTTTGTTTTATTTTAGTATTAATTCTTAAATCCAAAATACTCGAAACAATTATCATTTCAGTTGTCTCTACTATTATTTCCACCGGTAACCACATAAAGGACGAAATCTTTAAAGTTACAGTAAAGTCATCAACTTCGGAAGAAGCTATTTTTAACAAATAACAATCATTTTCTTTTTTAAATAATATTACATCCCCTGTTTCTACCAAATTTATTATAGATTTCCCAAAACCCAAACCCAAAAATTCCCCACCCAACCCTACTCGAAATTTATCACTTTCTACATTCTCTATATTAACCTGATTATATTCGGGCAAATAAATCCATAATTTTTCCCCATCACAAACAATCTTTTGTGAAGTATGATTTTTACTGTTTATATATAGTTTCCGGGGTTTTTGAAAAGCAACTTTTCCTTTTGTTTTAAAATACTCTTCTGTTAATTTCACCTTTACTTGCTGACTAAAATTAAATCTAATACTTGAAATTTCATTTTCTTTAATCTCTATACGTTTTAAAACATCTTTCAAAGATAAATTCGTTCCTTCTGCAAATAAAACAGCCCTTATTCCAAAAATAATAACCCACAAAACTAAAAATTTCTGTAAAGGAAAAAATGGCCTTAAAAAATTAAATATTTTCATTTTTTTATAATCTCTCACTAGTCCTGTTTATAATCATTTTTATCAATTAAAATCTTCCGTGATTTAGTATTATCTGCCAAAGAACTAATTATCCCATCTTCTTCCATACTATCAATTAATTTTGCAGCTCTTATATAACCAATCCCTAATTTTCGTTGAAGAAAAGAAGTAGATGCCTGATTTGCCTTAATTACTAAATTAACAGCTTCATCAAACAAGGAATCTTTTTCTTTTTTTTCACCTTGTTTATGTTCTGTATGCAAAAAGTTAAAATTATAATTTGGTTTTCCGTTTGCTTTTATAAATTTTATTATTCGTTTACTTTCTTCATCAGAAACAAATGCACCCTGCAATCTTATTGGTTTACTGGCTCCTGATGGTAAAAAAAGCATATCCCCTTTTCCAATTAAGTCCTCAGCACCATTTACATCCAAAATAACCCGGGAATCCATTTTCGAAAGAACCTGAAAAGCAATACGCGAAGGAAGATTTGCTTTGATTAACCCGGTAATAACATTTACCGAAGGCCGCTGCGTAGCTAAAATTAAATGAATCCCCACTGCCCGTCCCATTTGAGAAAGCCGAATAATTGATTCTTCTACTTCTCGGGAAGAAACCATCATTAAATCAGCAAGTTCATCAATAATAACAACTAAATAACATTCTCTATCTCCTTCTCCCGAAACAGAAGATGATTTTGCAGCTGATTTATTATAAGATTCTATGTTCCGTACCATTCTTTTAGAAAATTTTTCATATCTTTCTTCCATTATTTTTATTAGTGCCCTGAGAACAAAAGTGGCTTGTTTAGACTTACAAATTACCGGAGCATAAAGATGGGGAATCCCGTCATAAACTGACAACTCTAACCTTTTCGGATCAATTAATACAAATTTTACTTCATCAGGTTTAGATTTATAAAGAATACTTGTAATAATTGTCTTCACCCCAATACTTTTTCCTGAACCGGTAGCCCCGGCTATAAGTAAATGCGGCATAGATGCTAAATCCGCAACATAGGGAATTCCTGCAACAGTTAAACCCAAACCTATCGTTAATTTTGAAGAGGAATTCCTGAATTTATCAGTCATTAATATCCTTTTCAAACCAACAAAGCTGCTTTTAAGATTGGGTATTTCTATGCCTACTGCTGCTTTACCCGGTATGGGCGCTAAAATTCTTACATTACCCGATTTCATAGTTAAAGCAATGTCATTGGATAAATTAAGAATACGGCTTACCTTTACACCCGGAGCAAGTTCAATTTCATAACGGGTAATTATAGGTCCCGGATTAACCTGTACCACTTTAGCTTTAATATCAAAATTGTTTAAAGTCTTCTCCAAAAGAAAAGCATTCTCTTTCAGATCTTCTTCCTTTTGTTTTATTTTCGTTGTAGATGGATTGACAAGAAAATCTAAAGAAGGTAATTTGTATTCAACCGGACATTGAAAGGAATTTCGACTACCCGAAAAAAAATTCTTAAAAACTCCCTTTTTACTTTCTTCATTAAGACTTTTTTTATCATTTAAAAATTTCTCTTTTTTATTAAACAATTGGCAGGAAAAAAATTTGTCGGAATGCACGGATGAGCCAATTTTTATATCCCTCTTATTTTCGCGTAAATTATTTTCTTTAATAAAAAAGGAAAAAAATGCTTTTGCTTTTTTTGCGGCATAACTAAAAACCCTTAACGGCTGTTTATTCAAAAAACCAATCAAGGAAAAACCCGTAGTCAAAACAACGGATATGATCAATATCGTAATAAATAATATATAACTTCCTATATATCCAAATCCACTTAGTAAAAGTTTTGAAAAATATTCTCCAAACACTCCTCCATCCACTTTAGAAAAATCAAAAAAACTAAATAAAGAACAACTTCCGATTAAAAACAATAATACCCCAATAATTTTAAAAGTTATTTTATCAATCTTTTCTCTTTTAAAAAAACTTACTCCTCCAAGAAACACAAGCAGAGGTAAAAAATAACTCCCTCCTCCAAGATAAAGAAGTAAATACTTAGCTAAAAATTCCCCAAAAACGCCGACATAACAAACTTTACCTGAAGAAAGCAAGCTCAATAAAATCAAAATAGCTAAAGCAAAAAACACAATTGCCACTATCTCAGACTTTCCTTCTTTCCGATGCATTATAGATAATTTCTTATTCTTTCCTTTTTTCATTGATTCCAACCTAAACCATTTTCTTTCTAATTTATAATACACTTATAAAGACAATTAATCCTACACTCCAACAATAATAACTAAATAAAATTAGCGTTCGGTTTTTTAACATTCGTATCAATAATTTTAAACTAAGCCAACCGAAAATGAAAGCAAAAACCATTCCGATTAAATATTGCAGCAACAAAATTTTTTGTCCATTAAAATTTAAATTTTTAAATTGAAGGAAATTCGCACCTAATATGGCCGGAAGTGCAAGCAAAAAAGAAAATCGTACTGTCTCTTCTCTCCTCCACCCACATAACAAACCAGCACAAATGGTTATCCCTGAACGGGAAATCCCGGGCAATATGGCTATTCCTTGCATAAACCCAACAAATAATACATCTTTTACCGTTATTTCCAAAATACTCTTTTTTTCACTACTTTTAGTAAATTTTTCTACCCACCAAATTAAAGTCCCTGTTACCAAAAGTAAAATCGCCACCAAAGATATATTCTCAAAAACTTTTTCAAAATAGTCCTTCAGAAGAATTCCCATTATTGCCGTAGGAACAGATGCAATAAACAACAACCAAAAAGTACGACACCAAATATCCGTCTTCCATTGTTTATATTTGTGAAAATTTTTTAAAATTTGCCAAATTTCATTTCGATACAAAGTTATCACCACTAAGGCAGTACTAAAATGTAGTAAAACATCAAACAAAACCTGGGATGACTTTATTCGTAAAAAATACTGCATAAAAACCAGATGAGCAGAACTGGAAATAGGCAAAAATTCACTTATTCCCTGAGTTATTCCCAAAATAATCGATTTAATAAAAGACATTAATAACTCCTTCTAATAACTAACTTTTAATTATAACAAAAAGTTCCCTTAAAAACAATAAAAAAATGCCTCCTATTAACTATTATAATAAGAGGCATTAAAATTTGAAGTTAATTTACTTTAGGGTCTGCTGAAAAACCCAGCAGTCCCTGATTTCACAGATTAAAAAGCAGATTACACAGATTAAAACTCAGACGACAAAATTGATGTACTTTTTTCAATATCTGTGTAATCAAGGCTTACTGAAAAATTTATATGCAGTCATTTACATATTTATTCCATCGATATTTTGTCCGCCTGAGGCAAATTCGCATTTTTTCAGTAAGCCCTACTTTAATGAAATTAGATATCCTTTTTCCCTCTTCTCTATAACCAATTTATCTTCCCTGGCAAGCCATCCGATACCCATACAAATTAAAGTATTGGAAATTTTTAAATGAGTTTTTAAATTTAAGACTGTGACGTCACCATTCTGATTTAAATATTCCCATATTCTACCAGCAACTTCTCCTGCCAACTCAACCATTTATTAAACTCCTTTTTTTTATTGCATATTTTAAAAAAAGGGTGGAAGTTTCGTTCCACCCTTTTTTTAAAATATTAAACCATTTTTACTTTTTTTTCTTTTTTACTACTTTCTTCTTTGCAACTTTCTTCTTTACCACTTTCTTCTTTGCAGGTTTCTTTTTCGCTTTTTTCTTAACCACCATTCTTTTACCACCTCTTTTCTTTTTAAAAATTAAGTGCTTACATTTTAATTATATACCCCAAAAAATATTTCTGTCAAGAAAAAAATTCATTTTTAATTGTTTTTTTTATTTATTTTTTAAACAAAAAAAAATAAATAAAACTTAAAAATAAAAATTCCGACGTCAAATTTCATTTAATTTTACAAATAAGAAATTGAAAACAAATCCTCACCCTGTTGAACAGACTTCCCATTTTTTATTAATATTTTCATTATCTTACATTTTTTTTCTGCTTGAATTTCGTTCATCACCTTCATTGCTTCAATAATACATATTGTTTCACCCTTTTCCATAACACTATTTACTTCCACAAAAGGAGGTGAATCCGGTGAAGGAGATTCATAAAACACGCCGGGTATCGACGCCTTTATCGTTTCTGTTTCTTTAATATCTTTTTGTTCCACAAAAGAAGCTGTTAAATCAAGTCCCGCCAAATCCCTGTTTTCTTTCACCATAACCCTCTCTTCTTTACTACCCCTTTCACTTTTTCTTTTTATTTTTATTTTATATTTTTTTTCATCCAATTCAATTTCTAATAAATTACTCTTCACCATTAAATCATAAATTTTTTTTATTTCTTTAACGGTCATATCCTCCTTAACTTTGCCCTTACTATTCTTTCTCATCACAACCCCTCAACATAAAAATTAAATTATTTTTTCCTGTTAATCTAAAACTGCTTTTCGTGACAAATTTATTCTTCCCTGCTTATCTATTTCCATTACTTTAACGCTAATTATTTCTCCTTCTTTAAGAACATCCTCAACTTTATTTACTCTTTTTTTGTCCAATTGAGAAATATGAACCAATCCTTCCTGTCCCGGCAATACTTCCACAAAAGCTCCAAAAGGAACTATTCGCATAACCTTCCCTTTATATACTTTTCCCACTTCAACCTCAGCAGTTAAATTCTCAATTATTTCCCGGGCTTTTTTTACAGCAGAAATTTCCGTTGCGGAAATAAATATTTTTCCATCATCATCAATATTAATTTCCACATTCGTCTCTTCTGTTATTTTTCTAATTGTTTTTCCTCCCGCACCAATTACCGTCCTGATTTTTTCCGGATTTATTTGCAAAATTGAAATTTTCGGAGCATAAGAAGAAACTTCCTTTCTGGAATCACTTATTACTTGTTCCATTTCTCCCAGGATAAATAATCTTCCGTTTTTTGCTTCCTTTATAACTTCTTTTAGAATCTGTAAACTAACACCTTTTATTTTAATATCCATTTGTAATGCAGTAATACCTTTTCGCGAACCTGCTAATTTAAAATCCATATCACCTAAGTGATCTTCTAATCCCTGGATATCAGTAAGAACTCTAAATTTTTCCCCTTCTTTAATTAAGCCCATTGCCACACCCGCTACCGGCCCGGAAATTGGAACCCCTGCATCCATTAAAGAAAGACTTCCTCCACAAACAGATGCCATAGAAGAAGAACCATTAGATTCCAAAATATCAGATACAAGTCGTATAGTATAAGGAAATTTTTCATCCGAAGGTAATACCGGTATCAAAGATCGCTCGGCTAATATTCCATGACCTATTTCTCTTCTCCCCGGTCCCCGGTCAGGTTTTACCTCTCCGGTACTAAAAGAGAGGAAATTGTAATGAAGCATAAATCTTTTCTTATATTCTTTCTCCAACCCATCAACAATCTGCATATCCGAACTGGTTCCTAAAGTAGTAACTGCCAAAGATTGTGTTTGCCCCCGAGTAAATAAACCGGAACCATGAACACAAGGTAAAAATCCAACCTTACAGGTAATAGGCCTTATCTCTTCCGGATTCCTTCCGTCTAAACGTTTCCCTTCTTCTATAATCAACTTTCTTACCCGGGCAGATAACAATTCTTTTATTATACCTGAAACTGCATCAGACTTATCACCAATAATATCCTTGAAATGAATCAAGGTTTTATCCTTTATTTCTTTTATTATTTTCTCTCTTTCTTCTCCATCCTTAATTAAAACGGCATTATTGATATTCTCTTTACAAAATTCTTTTATTTTGTTTTTGTCTTCATCGCTTAAAAAATTACTTTCCACAAATTCTATTTTTCCTTTTCCATTATCCTTTACAAATTCTTCTTCTTTTTCCACTATTACTTTTATTTGAGAAAAAGCCGCTTCTAAGGCTTCAAATAAATCTTCTTCTGATATTTCCTTGGTGATCCCTTCCACCATAACAATACTTTCTTTAGTTCCGGTAACTACAATATCTAAATCACTCTTTTCCATTTCAGATAATAAAGGATTAATCTTAAGATTTCCATCAATCCTTCCTATTCTTACCGCACCTATGAGATTATCAAAGGGAATATCTGAAAGGCCAAGAGCAACAGAAGCCCCTATAATAGCCGGAATATCGGAATTATTTTCCTGATCAGAGGAAAGAACCATTGCTATTATTTGTATTTTTCTGTCTACCTGTTGAGGAAACAAAGGCCTGACGGAACGATCAATCAATCGTGAAGTTAATATCTCTTTTTCCCTAGGCCGTCCTTCTCTTTTAAAAAATCCACCCGGGACCTTCCCTGCAGCATAAGTTCTCTCTTTGTAATCTACAAACAAAGGAAGAAAATTCATTGATTCTTCTACTTCAAAAGACGCCGTTACCGTCACCAGTACTACCGTTCCACCATATTGTACTAAAACAGAACCATTAGATTGTTTAGCCAATTCACCTGTTTGTATTATTAAATCTTCTTCCCCTAATTTGAATTTCATCTTGTTAACACTCCTTATCCTTTAATTTGTTTAATATTTTTTATTTGCGTAAACCCAATTTATTGATGGTTTGTCTGTATTCTTTGAGATTATACTCTTTCAAATAATTCAGCAACTTCCGCCTTCTCCCTACTAATTTTAAAAGTCCTGTACGAGAATGATGATCTTTTTTGTGCGTTTTAAAATGTTCATTCAAATATTCAATTCGAGAAGTTAAGAGTGCAACCTGCACCTGAGAAGACCCGGTATCTTTCTCATGGCTTTTAAATTTATTAACAACCCCCTTTTTTGATTCTTTGTTTAAACTCATTATATACTACCTCCTCATTCTATTTAATTTAAATATAAACTAATTATGAAATTTTATTTTATCATATTTTACTTTTTTTGTAAACATTTTAAAAAGATAATTTCTTTTATCTTTTTTTTGTGCACCCTTTATATCCTTAATCATCTGTCTGACTAATTCTTCTTTATTATTGAATTTCTTTTCATCCCGTATTTTTTTAATTAATTCTATTTCTATTTTTTTCCTATAAATATTTTTATTAAACCCAAAAATATGGACTTCAACTGTTTTCTTATCCGCTTTTGAATACAAAGTAGGGCGAAAACCAATATTAACAATACCCCCATACCGTCTTGCTTTATAAAACACATCAGCCAAATAAACTCCCTGTGGTAAAATTACATTTTTTGAACAACTCAGATTTGCTGTAGGAATATTCCACTTCATACCAATACCCTTCCCTTTAACTACTATCCCTGAAAATTTGTACCTATAACCCAACAGGCTATTAGCAATGTCGAGCTTTCCCTCTTGTAACAACTGTCTGATTTTCGTACTACTTACTAACAGATTTCCAACCTTAAAAGGAGAAATTATGTTTACTTTTATATTATATTTTTTTCCTTCTTTTTTTAAATCATTAATATTTCCTGTTCGCTTGTATCCAAAACCAAAATTATATCCAACAAAAATTTCTTTGCATCCGATTTTTTTCCACAATATCTCTCTTACGAAAGTCTCGTGAGTCATATTAACAACTTTTCTATCAAAATTTATTACCAGCATTACATCTACGCCTATATCCCTTAATAATTTTTCTTTTTGTTTAAGGGTAGACAATAAATATATTTTTTTTTCAGAAAAAATTATGTTTCTGGGATGTAAATCAAAGGTAACAACCATACTGGAAAGATGTAACCGGCAAGCACGTCTCACGGCAGAATTAACCACTTTCTGATGACCTCGGTGAACTCCATCAAACACACCCATAGTTACTACGAAATTCTTCTTTTTTAACCCATTTAAACCATTAATAACCTTCATTTTTTACAACTATTTCCCTTAAAAAACAATTTTATTTTTATAATTTTTTACTCGCATATTCTTGAGCCGCATCCAATACTTGTTTTTTTACTTCTTTAAGTGTTCCGCATATTTTACAACCTGCCGCTTTAATATGTCCCCCTCCACCAAAAAGAACAGCAATTTTTCTCACATCAGCTTTTCCATTGGAACGAAAACTTACTTTGATAAAATCTTTTTTCTCTTGAAACAAAATAGCTATTTCTACACCAAAAATCATTGAAGCATAATTAATAAGACCTTCCGTCTCCTGTCCGTTTACACCTGTTTTTTCATATATCTTTTTATTAACTTCTAAATAAGCAATTTTATTTGCTGAACTAAGCTTTAAAGTAGAAAGAACCATACTTAATAATTTTTGTTCCTGAAAACTTTTATTTTGATAAACCTTTTTTGATATTTCTTTAGGTAAAACTCCCAATCTTAAAAGTTCGCTGGCAATGGAAAAGACATTGGAAGAAGTATTACTTTCCTGGAACTTACAGGTGTCCGTTAAAAGTCCCACATAAATGCATACTGCTTCCCGGAAAGTTAATTTATTCTTTGCTTCTTTTAATAAATAATATATTTGTTCAACGGTTGAACTAAATTTATGGTCAACAAAATTGATATCTCCAAACAAAGGAGTTTTAATATGATGATCAATATTTACCATTATTTTCGTTTGTTTTTTAAAATCTATAATATCCCCTGTCCTTTCCTGAGAACCACAATCCAAAATAAATGCTACGTCGAATACCCCTTTTATTTTTTTTCCTTCTTTTATCTTTTCACTCCCCGGTAAAAACTGATAACTGAAAGGAATCGGATCTACCATTGCAACACAAACCTTTTTTCCTTTACTTTCTAAATATGCTGCCAGAGCAAGGCTCGAACCAAAACTATCCCCATCAGGATGAATATGACTGGTAACAAAAAAAGTATTATTTTTATCAATAACATTTAAAATTTCTTTTAATATCTCTTTTTCTTTCTTAAGCAACCTTTTCATTTTTCTATTACCTTAAGTCTGCTTTTCATTCTTTTTTATTTTTTCTAATAAATCCGTAATATGAGAAGCATCTTCCGGTATCCGGTCATAAAAAAATTCAATATGAGGTGTATATCTTAGTCTCACCCTTCTACCTATTTGCCGACGAATAAAAGAATTAGATGCTTTTAAAATTTCAGATGTTTCTTTTCTGTTTTTTTCCGTACCATAAACACTGTAATAAACCTTTGCATGCCGCAAATCATTAGTAACTTTTACCTGAGTTATAGTTATAAAACCAAGTTTAGGGTTATTTATTTCCCTTCGTATGATCCCGTTTATTTCTTCACGCAAAAGCTCACTCACCCGCTCAGATCTATTAGACACCGCTCCCCCTCTCATACATTATCTAATGATTATAATCATATACTAAACTTAAATAATACAATTTATTCTTATAATGTATCCGGAGATTCTTTAAGTTCAAAAATTTCTATTATATCATTTTCCTTAACATCCTGAAAATTTTCTAATACTATTCCACATTCATGACCTGCTGATGCTTCACGAATATCTTCTTTGAAATGCCTTAAAGAATTAATCTTTCCTTCATAAACAATAACATTGTCTCTTAATAACCTTGCCAGTGAATTTCTCAAAAGTTTTCCCTCTTTTACATAACATCCGGCAATACACCCAACTTTAGGGGCTTTAAAAATCTGTCGCACCTCTACTTTTGCTAAAACAATTTCTGTTGTTTGCGGGGCTAATAACCCCTCCATCGCTGCTTTAATATCAGATACCAATTCATAAATAACTCTATATGTTTTTATACTTACCTTTTCTCTTTCCGCTAAAAAATTCACCGTTTGTTCGGAACGAACATTAAACCCAATTATCAATGCATCCGAAGCTACCGCCAAAAGAACATCTGCTTCATTAATTCCCCCTACACCACTATGTATTATAGACAATTTTATTTTATCAGAATTTATTTTTTCCAAAGAATCCCTTACTGCTTCCACCGAACCACGAACATCTGCTTTAATAATTATTTTCAATTCCTCAATTTTTCCCGTTTCTATCTGTTGATGCAAATCTTCCAGACTAATATGTTGTTTTTTCTTTATCGTTTCCTGCCGATTTATATCCTGTCGCATCTGACTAATATATCGTACCTTCTTCTCATCTTTCATTACCCTGAATTTATCACCAACATGTGGAATATCAAAAAAACCCATTATTTCTACAGGGGTAGAGGGAGAAGCTTCCTTTATCATTTTTCCGTGATCATCCAACATTGCTTTAACTTTTCCAAAAGTTAATCCCACAATGAAAGAATCCCTTATTTTTAAAAGTCCTTCCTGGATTAATACTGTAGCTAAAATTCCTTTTTTGGAATCCAACCTTGCTTCAACAACCGTACCCCGGGCAAAACCACTAACATCACTAACCAACTCTAAAACCTCAGCTTCCAAAAGAATCATTTCCAATAAATCTTCCAAACCTGTTTCTTTCTTTGCTGAAACCTCCACAAAAACCGTTTTACCCCCCCATTCTTCCGAAAGTAAATTTAAATTCGCCAAATCCTGTTTTATTCGTTGAGGATCCGCTGACGGCAAATCCATCTTATTTATCGCAACAATAATCGGAACCCCTGCCGCCCGTGCATGGTCTATTGCTTCAACAGTTTGCGGCATCATACCATCATCAGCAGCAACAACTAAAACGACAATATCCGTAATTTGTGCACCTCTGGCACGCATTGCAGTAAAAGCCTCATGCCCCGGAGTATCTAAAAAAACAATATCACCCTTATCTGTTTTTACTTTATAAGCTCCAATGTGTTGTGTTATATTCCCCGCCTCTTTTTCTACAATCTTCGTTTTCCGAATAGCATCCAGTAAAGAAGTTTTTCCGTGATCGACATGTCCCATTATCGTAACAACCGGAGGACGAGACTTAGAAACGGAAGCACTTATTTCTTCTTCCAGTATTTCTTCACCATAAAGAGGAATAATTTCTATTTCATATCCGAATTCTTCACTTACCAAAGATACTACATCTAAATCTAATCGCTGATTAATAGTAGCCAAAATATTCAACGACATCATTTTTTTAATCAAATCACCTACTTCAACCTGTAGCTTTTCCGCCAATATTTTAACAGTAATAAATTCATTTACTTTAATTTTCGATTTTTGTTCTAATTTGATTTCTTCGGAAGGTTTAACTATGTTTTTTTCTTTTATTTTTACTTCTTCTTTTTCTACTACTTTTTCTTTTACTCCTTTTTCAACTATCTTCTTTTCTACTTTTTTTACTACTTTTTCTTTTTTCTTTTGGCTCTTTTCTTTTTCTATTTTCTTTTTCTTATCTTCCTTAACTTTTAGTGCACTTTTAGAAACAGTCTTAATTGCTTTCTTTTTTGCCACTTTTTCTTTCACTTCTTTTTTAACACCGACCTTAAGCTTTTTTTTAGTTGTTATTTCTCCCTCTTTCTTTTTTATTTCTTCCTTTTTCTTAGCAGAGGTGATTTTTGTTCCTTTTTTTTCTTTAGAGCTACTCTTTCCGGTAGACTTCGTCGTAATTTTTTTCTTAATAGCCATTTTTTTCTCACCTTTTTTTAGATTTCAAAAAGAAACTAAAACTTTCTTTAAAAATTTTCTATTTTTTTAATGCTTCTTTAGCTGCCTTATGTATTTTTTCTGCCATTTTAGGCCCAATCCCCTGAAGAATTGTCAAAGCAGAAGAGGGAACAGCAACAATGCTTCGCACTGAATGAAACCCTCCGCCAAATAAGGTCTTTGCCGTTTTTTCTCCAATTCCCGATAATGAAGAAATTTCTTTCAACCCTAAAGTCACAGCCTCTTTCTTTTGAGCTTCACTTTTTATATCTACATGCCATCCGGTTAATCTTGCTGCCAAACGAACATTTTGTCCTGACTTTCCAATGGCAAGAGACAATTGATCGTTAGCAATTATAACCTCTGCTTTTTTATCTTTATTATCTGTTATTACTTTAAGAACTTTAGCCGGACTTAGAGAATTGCCTATATAAACAATAGTGTCGTCACTCCAATTAATCATATCGATCCGTTCACCGCGCAATTCATCAATAATTGCCCGAATTCGCGAACCTTTTACTCCAACACATGCTCCTACCGGATCGACTCTGCTATTATGAGAAAAAACAGCTACTTTTGCTCTTACTCCAGGATCTCTTACTATATTCTTTATTTCCACTGTCTTATCATATACTTCAGGCACTTCCAATTCAAACAACCTTTTAATCAATTCCGGATGGGTCCGCGAAACTAAAACCTGCGGACCTTTGGAAGTTTTAGTTGCACTCACGATATATACTTTTAGTCGTTCACCTATCCGATAAGTCTCACTTTTTACCTGTTCCCGGAAAGGCAAAATAGCTTCTATTTTCCCTAAATCAACAATAACATTATTGTTTACAAATCGTTGAACACTTCCATTGAGCACCATTTTTTCTTTTTGTTTCATTTCATTATACAAATTTTCTCTTTCTGTTTCACGAATACGTTGAATAATTACTTGTTTAGCTGTTTGAGCAGCAATCCGGCCAAAATCATCTGTTTCAATTTTTATTTTTATGTCCGACCCCAACTTAACATTAGATTTTATTTCTTTCGCCTGGGAAAAGGAAATTTCATGTGCGGAATTTTCAACTTTTTCCACAACCTTTTTTATTATCCAGGCTTTAATCAATCCCGTATCAATATCTACCTTCGCTTCCACATCCTGCGTCTTACCTGAATGCTTCCGAAAAGCAGATATTAACGCTGTCTCAATCATTTTTAATAATTCTTCTTTTTTAATCCCTTTTTCTCTTTCAATCTGTTCTAAAACAGATAAAAGTTCCTGCTCCATAATATTCCTCCCAACACTAAATAAAATATATTTGCGTAACGAAATCAAACCTGTTTTTCTAACTAAATTTCCAAAACTAAACGGGCACCTGAGATTTCTTCCAAAGGAATTTTAATACATTCCCCCTGTTCTTTTTCTATTTCGACAATTCCTTTTTCACATCCTATTAATTTCACCTCGAAATGCCTCTGATTATTAATAGGTTTATAAGTAGTAAGCTTTACTTTCCGCATTAAAAACTTTTTAAAATCTTTCTCCTTTTTTAACACCCGGTCTAACCCGGGAGAAGAAACTTCCAGAAAATAATCGTGAGGAGTAAAATCCATCTCTTCAAGCAATTCCCTTAATTCTGCACTAACCTTTTGACAATCGTTTAACCCTACCCCTCCTTCTTTATCAACAAAAACCTGCAACAACCACTTATTTAATTTGTGATATTGAACATCCACCAATTCCATTTCGTTTCTTCTTATTACCGGTTCAATAACTTTTTCTATTATTTCGTCTATCTTTTTCACTTCTTTTATTCCTCAAAAAAATCCCTTTGACAAATATCTCCCTAAGAAAAACAAAAAGTGGGCTATTCACCCACTTTGCTATTTTATAACATATTTTCAAAATCATTGCAAGCCTTTTTTATCCATTTATTCATCTTTTGGAAATACAAGGATATACCATTCCTTTTTTTATAGCACAATTCTTTATTTGCCATCCTTTACAATTTGGAACAAGTTAAAAGGCAATTTTAAAAACATTAAACAAAATTGATAAAAGGACATATTCTTACCGGCTCTTGCAAATCTTTCCTATATCTATTCTTTACCACATTTATAAATTCTATATCACTGTCAACTTTAGTAAACGGAACATCAAAAGCACAATAAGACACCTCTCCCCAGGAATTGATAAAAATTAAACTTCTCCCTCTTTCACAATACGGAACTAGTTCTGAAAAGGGATAAATAAAAGGTTTTATGCAATTATCTATATTTATTTTTGAAAAAGTTTCAAAGGATATAAAGTAATTTTTTATTTTTGATAGGAATTCAATTAACTCTTCTTTGGTAAAATCTAATTGGACCAATTTGGGAACAATTAAATATATTGAGTCAACATTAGGCGACATATTCTTGATTAAATCAACACCTATTTTTAATACCTGCTTGGTCAAAAGCAAATTTATATTTACCACTTTTACATAATTTTTTAATTTTATTATAGCTTTTAGAAAAGATTTTATGTTATTATTTATATCAACCTTGTATTCATCAAAGGAAAGAGAAACTAAATCACAATATTTAAATATTTTCCCTTCAAAATTGATTATATTTTCATAATTGGTAGTTATAGAAAATTTTATTTTTTTCACCCTGGCTAATTTACTTAATACTTTAAGAAAAACAAGGTTTTTATCGCTTATATTTTTTTTATCGATATAATTTACTGACATGGCAATTTCTTTTATTCCTAATACAGGTAAAGAATTAATAATTGATTCAAAAAAATATATACTTTTTTCTGCTTTTTTATTTATTTTGCGGAATTTAATATAACAAAACGGACATTCTTTCATACAATCAGCAGTAGGATGTAAAGAAAGTATCGATGGAAATTGAGAAGGCATATTCATCTCCTTTAGAGCTAAGAGCTAAGAGCTAAGAGCTAAGAGCTAAGAGCTGAGAGCATAGAGCTAAGTGCTAAGTGCTTAGAGCTAAGAGCAAAGAGCTAAGAGCTAAGTGCTAAAAGCTAAGAGCTTAGAGCTAAGAGCAAAGAGCTAAGAGCAAAGAGCTAAGTGCTAAGTGCTTAGAGCTAAGAGCAAAGAGCTAAGAGCTAAGAGCTAAGAGCAAAGAGCTAAGAGCAAAGAGCTAAGTGCTAAGTGCTTAGAGCTAAGAGCAAAGAGCTAAGAGCTAAGAGCTAAGAGCTGAGAGCATAGTGCTAAGAGCTTAACGATTAGTTAATTTCAGATTAATCTGTAATTTTTTTATCATGAATCGTGAATCCTGTATCCTGAACGAAAGGAAACAAAAATGTTTAACATTTCCCAAGAGGCAAAAAATAATTTTAATTTAGGAAATAATTATTTTAAGCAGAAAAATTTTGCAGCGGCAATCTTAGCCTATCAAAAAGCTCTAAAAATCTGTCCGGAGTATATAGATGCCTATAATAAATTGGGAATAATTTATGTTTTTCAAGGTAAATTTGAATCAGCAAAAAATGTATATTTTAAAATAATTGAAACAGAAACAGAAAATTATAAAATTCGTTATATGTCACATAATGCCTTAGGTGAAATTTACAGCAAATTAGGAAACTATAAAGAAGCCATAAATGAATTTAAAAAAGCGGCAAGGAGTATTAAGCAAAGAGCTTAGAGCTTAGAGCTATGAGTTTAGAGCAAAGAGCTTAGAGCATGGTAGCCGCAGGCTTTCCTCCAAACAGATGGCGGACAAGTAGCCTGCGAATTAACCAATTTTCCACTAGTAAAAAATGGCAAATAAGCATATTTTCAGATTGAGGGACTGATGATTTTTTTCAACAGTCCCTAATTAAATATTAGAATTCTGATTTTTTATCCATTCCGCAACAAATCGATTCATTTTAAGTCTCGTCTCTTCATTTCTCGGTTCAAAAGAAAATTGTTCTAAAATATCTTTCATAATCTGTTTTTTAAACTTTTCCACTTCCGAAGGCAAAGTTAAAACAAATTCAGCATCTGACTCATCAAAAACGATATATTCTTCCATCATTAATATCCTTTCCTTATTAAGCTTAGAGCTAAGGGCTTAGAGCTAAGGGCATAGAGCTAAGAGCTAAGTGCTAAGGGCTAAGAGCTAAGGGCTGAGAGCTAAGAGCATAGAGCTAAGAGCATAGAGCTAAGAGCATAGAGCTAAGAGCTTAGAGCTAAGAGCAAAGAGCTAAGAGCTAAGTGCAAAGAGCTAAGAGCTTAGAGCTAAGAGCTAAGAGCATAGAGCTAAGTGCTAAGAGCTAAGAGCAAAGAGCTAAGAGCTAAGAGCTAAGAGCATAAAAGCAAAGAGCTAAGAGCTAAGTGCAAAGAGCTAAGTGCAAAGAGCTAAGAGCGTAGAGCATAGTGCTAAGAGCTTAGAGCTTAGAGCTAAGAGCAAAGAGCTTAGAGCTAAGAGCATAGAGCGTAGAGCTAAAAGCTAAGAGCTTAGAGCTAAGTGCTAAGAGCATAGAGCTTAACGATTAATTAATTACAGATTAATCTGTAATTTGCAATCTGTAATTTTTTTATCCTGTATCCTGAATCCTGTATCTTGCATCCTATATCCTGTATCGTGAATCGTGAATCGTGTATCGTGAATCGTGTATCGTGAATCCTGTATCGTGAAATGTTATTCCTGCAGACAGAATGTGTTGTTTTACAGAACTCTAAATATCTTTTCTCTTTCTATCTGTGTAATCATCTTTTTTAAATCTGTGTAATCAAGTATCTGCGAAAACTTTTGAGCAGATACTAATTATTTATTCCAACTCTAACTTTTTAAAACGTTCTGAATCCACAGATGCATCTAAGTCCTTTATTTCTTCGTCTTTAGTTGAACTACATTTTTCTTCTTGTTTTGTTAAAACTTTTGTTTCCCTTGAAGGAGATTTAATAGTAAAAGCCTTTCCCTCTAAGTTAATAGTCACTTTACGGTCATCTATTTTAAATATTTCTAATTCCGGAAAATGATACTGCTTTTTTATCTGATAAATAAGTTCTATAAAAGAAAGTATATTTTTCCCCCCAAATAAATCCTCACGGTCTTTATCCAATCTAAAAGGGGAATTACTTTCGATTACATATACTTTTATTAAGTGACTTAAAATCTCTACTAATTCATCTCTTTCTAAATTTTGAAGAGACTTAACTATTTCCTGCTTTACTTTCTGATTTTGATTTAATGGTTCCATCTCTTTTTTCCTTTATTTATCCCATAGACAATTTTTTAATTTACTTTTATCTAAATTTACTTTAACAAACTTTGCTCCCCGGAAATCAATACAACTTAGATTAGCTCCCTCTAAATTTACATTTATTAAAACAGTCCCTCTGAAATCAGCGTTTTCAAGATTAGCCCCTTTTAAGTTTACATCTAATAATACTGCGTTACTAAAATTTGTCTTTATCAAAGAAGGAGTGCCAAGAAAATTGTCAGCTATAAAATTAGTATGTATAATCGTTGCTTTCCTGAAATTACTTCCGTAGAAATCAGTGTTCTTAAACTCTGTTAAAATAATGCTCGCCCTTTCGAACGACGAATTCATCGAAAAACAATCACTAACTTTAGTATAGTGAAAGTAGGAACAAGAAAAATCAGATTCTGCAAGGTTAGAAGAAAATATATTCGAACTATCAAAAACACAAAACGCAAAATTGGTTTTGCAAAGCATTGCTTTAAAAAAGATAGTATGGTTTAGTTTAGAATTATTTAAATCTGAAGAAGTAAGATTCAAATCTTTTAGAGAAGTTTGATTTATTTCAACTTCCGATAAATTCACTTCATTCAAATTAACTTTATCAAAAATATCCTGCGAAAATTTCTTTTCTTTTTTATATTTTTCTAATATCAATTCACGGCTAAATTTAGAATATTCCGCCATTTTTTAATCCTGCTTCTCAACTTCTGTGACAGTAGATTTACCAACGACTTTCGATTTTTTCTCGTTAATTCCCTGATTTTCAAAAATAGTAGCCATATTTATATCAATAGGTTGCCCACACTTCTCACAAGATACTTTTTCCATTGTATCTCCCTTGCTATTTATCCTGGAATGAAAATCCTGTAAATAATTAAGATCTGCAAGAAAAAGTTTTTCTATTACTTCCGAAGTTATTTCGGTCAAAGGACCCAATTTAGTTATAATTCTGGAAAGCAGAAGTATTGGATAATAATCTTCATTTCTTGCTATTCTTTGATCGTTAGATACTTCTATCTCATCTTTAGCATTAACTAACCTCATACACCCTTTTCGATAAAGCCTTCCACTCTCATCCCTATAACCAATTGGGAGTACAAAATCAAATTCTGTCTGTAACATTTTTCTATTACCTCCTTTCGTTTTTAAGCTAAGAGCTAAGAGCTAAGAGCTAAGAGCTTAGTGCAAAAAGCTAAGAGCAATCTAAACCCGCATTTTTTTATCCTGTATCATGTATCATGTATCATGTATCATGTATCATGTATCATGTAATTTGGACTGATTTTCCTGTTCTACTTCCTCTTCATAAAACTCAGAAGTTTTTTCTCTTTCCACTACCTCTCCCATCGCTCCTTCTAAAAACTTAGAAAAATCAAGACATTTCTTACCTTTCACCCCTTTAACATGAATTGTTATTTCTCCTTCCGGAGAAATACTAATTTCCATTTCTTTTTTCATGACCATTTCCTCACTACCAATTTTATAGTTTGATCTTCTTCTACTTTATCCTCTACTAAGGTAAAACCCTGTTTTTTGACCTCACTGCTAACTTTGTTATAGGCATAGCGTTGCCTTAATTTCTGCATAAATTCTTCCTGCTTAAATCCAGCATGTGATTCTACTCCCCACCAGTCAGCAAAAACTTCACACATACCTCCATCCTTTACTTTAACGCCTATGTCGTAAGAACTTTTGGTATCAATTTTCAAATCCGCTTCCTCTTGATTTCCATTCCAGCCTCGTACATAAACTTTGGCTTTATCCTTGCCTTCTGTATATTTATACCCTAATTCTTCTATCGTCTTCTTTAAACAAACCAAATCATTAATTTTTGTATCTACTTTGGTAAAATGAGACATAAAAATTTTCCTCCCTTTTTTCACGATACACGATTCAAGATACATGATACAAACAAATTATTAGTGGTAGCCGCAGGCTTCAGCCTGCGTTTCCTTATGGTCATTGCTAATAGCTAAGAGTATTTCAAATTAACCTATATTCTATAATTCTATATCCTGTATCCTGTATCGTGAACTATATTTCCAATTTCCGGGAACTTTTTTCCGTATCTTTAACTATATCCATAGACGCTCTTCTTGCCCTGGTCTTTGCCCATTCCCGTATAGCTTTAATTTCTCTTTCCATTGTCTGAGAAAGAGGAATTAATTCATTAGCACTGTGAATTACCAGGTCTGTATTAATATCTGTATTTGATTCAAAAGCATCGTATAGAGCGGATATTATCACTTCTTCAATTTCCGAACCACTATATCCTTCTGTATCTTGAGCTATTTTTTCAATATCAAAATCCTGGGGATTTCTTTTCCTTTTCTGAATATGAATACGAACAATTTCTTTTCTTTCCTCAAAATCAGGTAAATCTACATAAAAAATCTCATCAAAACGACCTTTACGCAGTAATTCCGGTGGAAGTAAACTAACATTATTAGCAGTAGCTACTACAAAAACAGGGCTATTCTTTTCTTGCAGCCAGGTAATAAAACTGCCAAAAACCCTTGCGGTTGTTCCGGCATCTGAAAAAGAAGAACTTTGAGTTCCGGAAAAACCCTTTTCCAACTCATCCATCCATAGAATAGATGGGGCAACGGCTTCCGCAGTTTTAATTGCTTTTCTCATATTTTCTTCCGAAGAACCGACTAACCCGGCAAATATCTTTCCTACATCTAAACGCAACAGGGGTAATTGCCACAAATTACCTACAGCTTTAGCAGTGAGAGACTTCCCACAGCCGGGTATACCGATAAGTAAAATTCCCTTGGGCTGGGGAAGACCAAATTCTCTGGCCCGCATAGTAAAAGCTAAACCTCTTTTTCGCAGCCATTGTTTTAATTCTCCTAACCCTCCCACATCATCAATTTTTTCGTTCGCATTGTAAAATTCTAAAATCCCTGATTTTCTAATTATCTGTTCTTTTTCCGAAAGAATTACATCGATATCAAACTGTCCCTTCTTTACTAACGATTTGGCAAAAACACTTTCTGCCTCGTTGGCAGTCAATCCCAAAGCTGCTTTTACAATCCGCTCTCTTTGATTTTTATTAAGAGTAGTTTCTACCTTCGAATTATTAGGTAAAGATTTTAATATTCCATCAATAATTTGATTTAATTCCTCTGCAGCCGGTAAATTATAATCCACCACGACAATCTCTTTCTCCAACTCAGCAGGAATTTTAAGCAAAGGAGAAAGAAAGATTAAGTTTTTATAACTATTTTTTAAAAGCCTATTAACATCCCTTAACCTTCGCACAACTACCGGATCTTTAAAATACGGATGAAAATCACGAAAAACGAAAATTGCATTTTCTTTTGAATTAATCACTAATTCCAAAGCTTTCAGGGGATCTTTTAAATCCGGTGATTCATTTTTTATTCCGGTAATTCCTTCAGTAATCGACCAACAAATTAATTTCTTTTCCCGCTTAAAAGCAATTTGCCTCAGGGTATTTTCTACCCGCATTTCTTCACAGGATAATAAGTATATTAAAGGATACCGTGCTCTAATCAAACACTCAATTTCTTCCAGTATTTTGTTATTGTCCTCTTTATCATGTTTAAATTTTCCCTCCACATTCCTCTCCTTTCTTTCACGATACACGATACATGATTCACGATACATGATACAAACAAATTATAAACTGGTAGCCGCAGGCTTCAGCCTGCGTAATTTCTCCCATACAAACGCAACCTAAAGGTTGCGGCTACCACTCTAATAATCTGAAATCTGTAATCTATAATTTTTTTATCCTGTATCCTGTATCATGTATCCTGTATCATGTATCTTGTATCATGTATCCTGAATCTTGCATCCTGTATCCTGTATCGTGCATATCATGTATCGTGAAAATATTTACAAAAAATACATTCATCCCAGTCTTTTTTCATCCATCTACCACATTTATCACATCTTACCCTTGTAGAAGGCGCACCTAAAATTTCTATATCCTCAATTCTTCTTTGACGTAAGACAAACCAACCTATTAAGATTAAAACGATAATTATACCCATTACTATTAGAAGTACAACCCACTTTGATATAGGCACAACCGTTGCAATAAAATTTTTAGTATCGCTTATGGTTTTTCCCTTATATTTTGTTTTTATAGTTAATTGATGCAAGCTATCATCCGGTTCAATTTTAGCAGCTTTAAATTCAATTATGTAGTTTTTTTCTATTTGAGATAGCATTTTCTGCAAAATACCGGATATCATAGTTGATTTTTTGGCTTTAAGATATAGTCCCCCCGTAGCTTTAGACATTTTTTCAAGATTTCTTAAGTCTTTTGTACCTAACAGAGAATAGCCTATTGTGTAAATAGGTATATTATGAGTTTTTGCTTCTTTTATTACTTCACTAAATGTTATCTTACTGCCGGTATCTCTCCCATCCGATATAATAATTACTGCCCGTCTTAAAGGCAGGTTTAAATCTTCTTTTAAAAGGATTTTTGCCTGCCACACCGCATCATATAAAACCACCGTACTACCCATCACTTTAAGTTTACTAATTTTGTCCTTTCTCTTTTCGCTATCAGCAGTAAACCCGGATATTGTTTTTACATGATCACCAAATGCAAGAACGGCAATTTTATTTTTGGCGTTTAATTTGGAAATAAAATTAACAACCGCTCTTTTTTCGTCATTTAAAGGTTTACCTTTTAATATCCCATTAGCACTCATCACCACTACAATAGACACACCCTCATCTTTAAATTGAAATCCTTCTACATTTATTTTTTTCCCTCCGGGTGTCCCATCCTCGAGCATCTTAAAATCATCTTTAGACAAAGTGGTTACCGCCTTATGCTGACCATCAGCTACCGTAACATACGCTTTAACCTTTGGAAATTGGGAAGAATTTACCTGATCTATTCTTAAATAAGGACCCGCACCCATAGCAATATTAGACTTAAGAATTATTCCTAATATTGTCAAATATAATATCTGCTTTTTTAAAACCCCACCAAACATATTTAATCCCTCCTTTTATGAGCTAAGAGCTTAGAGCAAAGAGCTTAGAGCATACTGCTTGAAGCACATAGGTAGCCGCAGGCTTTAGCCTGCGATTCTTTTTGATCATTGCTAATAGTTAAAAATATTTTAACCCAGTCTAAAATCTGCAATTTGTAATTATTTTTTATCATGAATCTTATATCTTGTATCATGTATTTCCTTCTAAGTTGTTTACTTTACGCTCTTAGTTTTTTATTCTTTATTCTTTTACTCTAAGCTCTTAGCTCTTAGCTCTTAGCTCTTAGCTCTATGCTCTTAGCTCTAAACTCTTTGCTCTAAGCTCTACGCTCTAAGCTCTACGCTCTTAGCTCTATGCTCTTAGCTCTATGCTCTAAGCTCTTAACTCTAAGCTCTGCACTCTATGCTCTATGCTCTATGCTCCTTAGCTCTATGCTCCTCACAAACACTTAAACTTAAACTCTATATCCCCCAATTTAACAATATCATTATCTATAATTTGTTGTTCTCTAATTTGAGTACTATTTACAAAAGAACCTGTCGGAGAATCAAGGTCTACAATATGAAACTCCCCGTTATCATAAGTAATCTTAGCATGCTGTTTACCGATAGACTCATCATTAATAATTACATTCGAATCAACAATAGATTTTCCAATAATATTTTTTCCATCCCGAAGTCTAAAATCCTGTCCTTTAAATTTTCCCTCTAAAGCAACTATCCACCCTACCACCGGACGAAGACAATTAGGACATACATCCCAGGAACGATGCATCAAATGCTGCTCCACCCTCCCATTACAAAACTTTTTACTAAATAATCGCATTCTTAGTCCTCCTTTCGTTTTTAAGCTAAGAGCTTAGAGCTAAGTGCTAAGAGCTAAGTGCTAAGAGCTTAGTTAATTTAAAAATTAATCTGTAATCTGTAATTTCTGTATCCTGTATCCTGTATCTTGTATCTTGTATCTTGTATCTTGTATCTTGTATCTTGTCTCCTTTTTCCTCTTGACAAAATTAAAATATGATGTTATAATTATATTGAAATATGAAATTCATATATTCAAATTATCTCAGGAGGTTAACCATGTTAAGAAAATTAGGACAAAGTTATCAAATCGCTTTACCAAAACAGATTATAAAAGAACTTGGACTTAAAGTAAATGACTATTTAGATGTAATTACAAAAGATAACAAAATCATTATTGAACCAAAAGTCTTAATTCCCAAAGAACAAGCCTATTTCTATACCCCTCACTGGCAAAAGGGTGAAAAAAAAGCTAGTAAAGATATTAAAAAAGGTCGTGTTACCAAAACAAAGAACTTAAAAGAGCTATTTAAAAAATTGGATAAATAACCTATGCATATAGAAGCAACTGCTACTTTTACAAAGCTTTATAAAAAATTACCTTCTAACATTAAAGAGAAAGTAAAAAAAGCTTTAAAACTTTTACAAAACAATCCCTCTCATCCTTCTTTACGACATAGAAAAATAGCCGGTCAATATGACATCTTTGAAATAAGCATAACAATGAACTATAGAATAACCTACCAAAAAATTAGAGAAATAGCTTACCTTAGAAAAATAGGCACACATGATATTTTGAACAAACCCTAAACACAATTCATGCTACATGATTCAAAATTCAAAATACACGATACACAATGTATGATACAAATTTCAACTTGGTAGCCGCAGGCTTTAGCCTGCGTAATCTTTTTCCCTTATAAACGCAACCTTCCTCCAGAGGCGGACAAGAAAGGTTGCGGCTACCTTCTTTTATTTTTAATTGCTAATCTTTTAATCTGTAATCTTTTTTTGCAATCTGCAAAACCCTCATTTATACAAGCAGATTTGCTTGCAAGCAAATCTGCTTGTAAACATTATAATAAACATCAATGCCCCTGTCAAAGAAAATATAACTTAGGCTTACTGAAAAATGCAAATCCGCCTCAAGCGAACAAAATATCGACGGAATAGATATACAAATAATTGCATATAAATTTTTCAGTAAGCCTTGATTACACCGATTTTGTCGTACAGGTTTTAATCTGTGTAATCTCCTTTCTAATCTGTGAAATCAGGGGCTGCTGGTTTTTTCAGCAGACCCTATCATTGAAACAACTCCTCAACCATCAGCATATTAGTTCCGTGTGTATGCCACCCTGCTGTACACTCAGTTGCATGGTTATTCTTAACCTGTACATCTATAGTATGCTCACCAGCAGAAATATCCGGAACCAAAATCATATGGGAAGCAAAATTCATAGACCAGTTTACACCAATAACACCAGTGCCGCCACTAATATAAAGAACCCCATCTCCATCAATTCTTACTCGCCAATCAGAGGCAGCGAAGGCTGAACTTCCTCCTTGATAGTGACCCAAACAATCATAATAAACTATTCTAAGTACTGAATTATCGTATTTTTTAGTAAAGTTTAAAATTCTATCCGGATAGGTCGTCCAACTTGTGGGAGTAAGTCGGTTATCAGGCATCCCTTTCATATAAGTAATGTGACTTTTGGGTTTTTCCGAATGTTCGGCTTTTTCCGAATATAAAGAATATGCTACCCCGGTTAATTCTTCTCTGGGTTTAAGTATTGTTGTCTCTTCTATAATAATCTCTAAATAATATGTTGCTTCATTCCATTCAATATCCGATAATGATTTGTTACTACCCAATTGATAATTAAATAAACCATTATTTATCAAAACATCCTGCTGTTCACTGTTCCAAATAGAATTTCCCCCTGCAGCAACATTATAAATCTTAAACTCTATTGTTTTTGTTCCGTTAACCGGCTCTCCATTTTCTTTCAATTTACCCTGATAATTAATCTTTCCCGGCAAGCCAGCAAAGAGCAAAGAGCTTTGAGCATAGAGTAAAAAGCAAAAAGCTAAGAGCATTGAGCGTAGAGTAAATGATACGATCCCCTTAAACAAAATTTTCTTCATTTTTCCTTCCCCTTTCTTTATTAAGCTAAGAGCTAAGAGCTAAGAGCTAAGAGCTAAGTGCTTAATTAATTTAAACTTAATCTGTAATTTCTGCATCCTGTATCCTGTATCGTGAATCCTGTATCGTGAATCCTGAATCACCTGATTATCATTATCCTTCCTTTTCTCTTCTCTCCCTGATTATTAGTAATTACATATATATACACCCCACTAGAAATATCCTTTGACTTGTCCCACCGATACCTGCCATCTCCATCTGTTTCTTCCAATTCACAAACCTTCTCTCCCGAAATAGTATAAATTTTAATTTTGGCATAGGGGGTCAGATTGGTAAAAGTAATGCAGGAATGCTTACCGGGTTTAAAAGGAACCGGATAGGCAAATACCTGGTCTAAATTATTTTTCACTGAATCTATATCCCCGGACAAAGATTCCTGACTTACTCCCAAAAAACCCAGAGATAACTCGTAATTCCCTCCATAAAAAGTACCAACTCCCCCTGGCTGGCCAAAAGAACTTACCAGCTCAAAATCACCCCCTTTTAAAGCAGCAAGACTTCCACTGGCAATAACAGAACTCTCAATGGAATAATCCCCACCGGTCAAAGACCATATCAACCCAGCAACTAAAAATAAAAACAACAATACATTTACCACGACTCTACTAATTTTCCCTACCCGAACACAACTTGATTTAAACATTTTCCTTCCCTCCTTTTTTTCATGATTCAAGATACACAATACATGATTCACGATGTAAAGATATTATGTTTCTCCTGAACCGACTTAGTAAAATTATAAAGCTTGGCACCTAACTCCTTATAACATTCGTAAAGTTCATTAAATATGGACATAGCTAATGATCCTGTTTCACATAAAAGTTCAAGATGTACTTTTGTTTCATCACAAGAAGCAATAGCATAAACTAAATATTGAATAAATTCATTTCTATGGCGTCTTCGCCCAAATCCTTCAACAATGTTAGAAACAATTGATTTAGAAGATCGTCGAATTTGACTTCCCTCTTCATACATTTCAAATTTAGGAATATCTTTCAGTGTCATTTTATGTATTTTTACAGCATTTTCTTTTGCTAATTGATATATCTCTAAATCCCTATAAGACATTGGCTTTTTACTCATCACCACCCTCCGTCAATCCATCCTGCATCCTGTATCGTGTATCCTGTATCCTGTATCATGAATCTTGTATCCTGCATCCTGTATCCTGTATCATGAATCTTGTATCCTGTATCCTGTATCCTGAATCCTGAATCGTGTATCCTGTATCGTGTATCCTGTATCCTGTATCATGAATCTTGTATCCTGTATCATATTTCCTGATAAAACCATAATTTCGCCATATTATCCCTGGTACCGGAAATCCATTTTTGAGAAATCTTTAGAGTATCTGATTTGATATACTGAGCATCTACAATATAATACCAGTTTCTCCAACGATTTTTTGTATCCCTTCCCCTTATTGATAAATCTCCTGTTTTCTTCCCATTGACCGATATTTCTATATTTAAATCTCCGTAAAAATAATCAAACCTGCGAATAAAAAGCAACTCCCTGTTAGGAACAACATTTTTAATCGTCCATTCAGTAGTTCCTTCAATATACCCCTTTACTATACCTTCTACTTTTTTTCCATCAGGATAAGTAAAACTTTGCCTTCCTGTAAACTGGTCTTTAGCATCTATTACTTTAAAATTATGTTGTTTTTCAGAATTTTTTTCAGCAAAATCAATTACATCAATCTTAGTATATTTCTTATCTCCGACTATTAAAGTCCTGGGCAAATCCTGACTCATCATTTTAATATCATTCAAACCAAGACGCTTTGTTAATAACATAGTCTTTATCAAATCCATAGCTTCTACCTGAGTTCTAAGTAACAATTCTAAATCTTCCAAACTATCACTGTACTTTGCAACAAATTCAGAAAGTTGCTGGACTTTTGCTTTATAATCTCCAAAAATAGACATAGTCGAATATTCCCACTGAGGTAATTTTTTTTCAGCTTCGATAATTTCCCTTACAATTTTATTATCTATCTCCACAATAGGTCTTATCATTTCTATCATCTGAGAAACATTCAGACTTCCTCCGCGAACCAACATCAAAGATGTAATCGCCGTAATTTGTAAATCTCTTATGGAAGAAAGAGGCATTTCTCCTTCTACTAACATCATTGTATTTTTTGTCCTGTCTAATGTATGTATTACTTGCTTTTTTAAATAAGGAGACAAAGTAGGTATCGCCATTTTTACCCATGGAACAAAACGAAGATCTATTTCATTAACCCCTGGTTTCATAGAGTCTTTTACCTCACTTATAATTATCTTACCTTCTTTATCCTGTTCTAAATAAATACGCGCAAGCTCTATAGCTTTCATAGAATCCGGGACAGTAGCAGTTATTTCGATTTTAGAAGACTCTAAACTTTTCCTATAGCCCTGGTATTTAGGATTGGCTTCATTTACAAAAAAATCAACCGGTGTTTCTATAAATTCAATAGTAACATAAAGAAGACGAGGAAGTTTATATTTTTGTAATTCAATATTTTTTATTACCGATTCATGTAAAAATATATCATTCCCTTCTCCATCAATAGCATATCCGGAAGCAATTTCCACAGTCAAACCCTCCCCTTTCTGATGACTGGAAACTTTTAACTCCCCCTCATATCCAGGCACAATCCCATAACCATAAAAAATTCTATTCTGCAATTTCCTCTTTTCAATGTGATAACCATGAGCCTCACTCCAATGATTTTCTGTGGCTACCAACCCTTTAAAAAAATTTGCCCGTTTAAAACCTTTTAATTCTTCCATCCTTATTCCCTCCTTTTATTCACGATACAAGATACACGATACATGATTCATGATGTAAAGATATTGTGTTTTTCCTGAACCGATTTAGTAAAATTATAAAGCTTGCCCCCTTTTCACGATACAAGATTCATGATTCACGATTCACGATATAAATCTCAATTTGGTAGCCGCAGGCTTTAGCCTGCGAATTAACTGATTATAAAACTAAAATCACTTTAAAATCTGTAATCTGTAATTCTTTATCCTGTATCCTGTATCCTGAATCCTGAATCGTGTATCCTGTATCGTGTATCCTGAATCCTGTATCTTGAATCTTGTATCGTGAATCCTGTATCCTATAATCCTGTATCGTGTATCCTGTATCCTATATCCTATAATCCTGTATCGTGTATCCTGTATCCTATATCCTATATCCTATATCCTATATCCTATATCCTATATCCTATATCCTGTATCCTATATCCTATATCCTATATCCTATATCCTGTATCCTGTATCCTGTATCGTGAATCATGTATCTTGTATCTTGTATCTTGTATCTTGAATCTTGTATCGTGAATCCTGTATCCTATATCCTGAATCCTGAATCGTGTATCCTGTATCTTGAATCTTGTATCGTGTATCCTGTATCGTGTATCCTGAATCATGTATCCTGAATCGTGTATCCTGTATCTTGAATTATATTTCATTTTCCCCTATAACCATTTCCTTTACTTTTTCTTTTTTCTCTTCTTCAGAAACAGCGAAAATAAGAAAATATTTAGTATGAGCCGGTTTCTCAGTACGAATTATTTCATGAATCTTTTTTATAGTATAATCATCCACCTTTTTTACAGGTAAAGGAACTTTAACCGTAAAACAATGGGCTAAATCCACTTTTTCTTCAATAATACTATCCATTCCCACCAGTGAGCCTACTCCAATCTCAAAATCCTTAAAAGGAAAATGGTGCTCTATGATTTCAGGTTCTACACCGGTAATTATTTTTAAATAAAGTTTTAATCCTCTTAACGTTCCTCTCCACTTATAAATCTCCACCGCATTTTTTATTAATTTCCTTTTCTTTTCTTCTGTCCAGTTCTCATCCAAAACCATAGCCATCCACGAAGCAAGCCAGGGAAGAAAAACAGAAGGTGCATAATAAGGATGAAAATAGGTATGTATATTATCGAGTTTTTCCTGAACACCAGAAAGCAAATGTTGAAAAATCCACAGATAATCCTTTAGAAAATTCTTTCCGTTAAATTTTTGCTCGTGAAATATTGCCGGCAACCAGTCAAGATAACTTTTCCGACAAATAGTAACATCTATTGTTTTATCTAAATTTACTTTCTCTCCAACCTCTGGTTTCTGCCTAAGCACAGTATTTATTACCCGATGACTTTCCTCATAATAAACATCACCCAGCTTAAAACCGGCATTGTTCATCACCTTTTTTGCCCGTTCCAAAGACAAATTAATCAGATTAGGAACAATTACCTTTTCTTTTTTAAAGTCCTTTTTTGAAATATTTACTGCTATAGCCATTTTATTCACCTCCGTTTATTAGCGTAGAGCAAAGAGCTTAGAGCATAGTATGATTCAGGATACAGGATTCATGATATAAAATACAGGATGTACTATACATGATTCACAATATAATACAAATAACAATTACAAATTTTAAATTTAGATACTGTCGTAATCGTAGTGTCCGCCATTAAGCATAGACGAATAAAACATAATAAAATTTGATTTCAAAATAAAACCCAAGTACAAATTTATAAATTACTTTCCTTTATAAATATCAAAATCTTTTCCATAAGGATTGTCATCCCAACCATCTGATGAACCAGGACTTATATCTTTTGTATCTTTTCCTTTTTTCCCTTTTTCCTGTCTACTATTAGATAGACCTAACCAGTGTTTTTTATTATGAGGATCTCCATACCAAAATACAGGAGAACTATTCTCTTGTATTTTTATAGTGTCTATAGCATTTTTTTTAAATGTAGAATGGGAAATTTCAATTCCGTCTGCTTTTTTATAATCTTCACTAAAAGCATTTCCATGTCTTTCTACACGAACTTTTATATGTTTGGAATCTTTACCATTTAATTTATCCCAAGCATAATATTTATCAAGCCTTTCTCCTGGACTTTTCCCTGCCTCAATGTGAGCACTCAAAGTTGCACCCACAGGTTTATAAGCACCATTCTTTTTTTCTAAAACAACGCATATCCACTCCCAGTCATGCTCGTGCGATTGTCTAATTCCAAGAAACCAATGATTCCATTGATTAAGTGGATAATAGTAAAAACACTCTATTACTGCATAAGGTCTGCCATTTTTATCTTTTTTGTTTGTAACAACATGATAATAAACAATAGGAGGATAGTCTTTAAAATTTCCTTTTTCTACCTCAAATTTATTCCAGTTATCGTCCCATTTCTCTTTATTCTTATAGTCTTCCGGACGTTTATAAAGATTCCATTTTTCTGCATTCATCTCAATATTATCATCCCAATTATCTGACTTTAATCCATTCCAATTATCAGGTTTTGGTGGAAATTTAACCTTAAAATCATACTTTATAGGATGAACATACGCTTCTTTATCTAATCTAATTGTAGGAAGATACTCCAAAGGATCAAGTTTAATTTCTATTTTCAGATTGTGCTGCATTCCCGTTTTACATTTTTTTTGTACAACTTCTTTATGAGGAATAAGAATTTCATCACCGAAATAAATAAGGTCTGGATTTGGATGTTCCGATTTAAATTTATTTTTTTGACAATCATAGATTCTTTTCCAATCACTAAACCCATATCTTTTTGCTATACTTGATAAATTTTTACCTTCTTCGACTGAATGAATTTTACTGATAAATGTTACTTTACATTCTCCAGAATCAATATCTCTGATATCAATAAAACCATTACTATCAAGTTCACCCTCTTTCTCAGAACCATCAGGAAGAATTATTAAGTATTGTTTATTAGATACTGCTTGGTTATCATCTTTATCAAATAACTTAATTTTAATCCAACCAATTTCTATTTTTAGATTATGTTCTGTTCCCGTTTTACATTTTTTTTGTACAACTTCTTTATGAGGAATAAGAATTTCATCACAGGGATAAATAATATCCGGATTTGGATGTTTTGATTTAAACTTATTATTTTGACAATCATAAATTCTTTTCCAATCACTAAACCCATATTTTTTTGCTATACTTGATAAATTTTCACCTTTTTTGACCGACTGAATTTCACTAATAAATGTAATTTTACATTCTCCATAATCAATATCTTTGATTTCAATAAAACCATTACTATCAACTTTACCCTCTTTCTCAGAACCATCAGGAAGAATTATTAAATATTGCTTATTAGATACTGCCTGATTATCGTTTTTATCGACCAAATTAATTTTAATCCAATTTTTCTTGGGAGGTTTTTTGACTATAATATCTTTTATTTCTTTATTAGTATTTGATTTTAATACTTTTCCATTACTCATTACTTAAATCCTTACCCCTTTATTTTTATTTCATAATCTCCTACTTGTACTTTACATATTCCTTCCGGTAAATCTTCAATAAACATTTCTCCGTTTTGCGTTGTTTTTCCCTGTATCACTTTACCATCCGGTGCAGTAAAATGAAAGTCTTCATTAGTAAGAATGTTACCCTCAGAATCTTTAACCACCGCTTTAAACTTATGTTTATCTTCTTTCTTAGGTTCTTCACTTGCGGTAGCGGCATTACCTGGTGGACTTGTTCCAATGCTCACCATTAGGTCGCCCATCAGAATACTTGCTGCACAGGGTGGACCTACTATATCTCCCATACAAGCCGCGGGTTTGCCTTCGATAAGGACAGAAGGCACTCCCTGCATAATCGGTGTTACCGCATGAGGTACAGTTCCTGAAACAAGAGGACAACTCTGCATATCCCCCATTCTGGCTGCAGGTTTCCCACCAATAAATACTGTCCCTGCGCCCTGGGTTATAACCCCTCCATGAGTTGTCTGGTCTCCCATCCTTGCTGCCTGTCCCGGCATATTCCCTCCTTATGAGCATAGAGCATTGAGCATAGAGCATTGAGCATAGAGCAAAAAGCATAGAGCATAGAGCATAGAGCATAGAGCTAAGAGTAAAGAGCTTAAAGCTAAGAGCTTAGTGCTATGAGCTAAGAGTAAAGATAATTTCAGATTATGAATTTCAAATTCCTTTAATTAATCTGAAATGTGTAGAACCCGTCGTTCCTACACCGACATTGCTGTTTGTTACTGAATCCAGACTTCTTGGGCTTCTATTGTCCACCGTGAGTTGTTCCACCCTGTATGAGCATCACTCGCGTAACCCGAAATCGGACCAACCCAAATCTGAATTTGATGATTCCCGGCAGGTAATCCGGTGGCATACCCGAATATCGTTGTTGGGTCGTGATCATCCCCACTTGAGCTATATTTACTTTGGAATATTGCCCCGCCAGGTGGAACCACATCATCAATTCGTATTTCCCACCGTGAAGCTGCACTGGTGCTTCTTACTCGTAAGGTATCACAATAAAAAATGCGTATGGCGGTATCTTCGTATAACTTAGTGAAGTTTAATACTCGATTTTCAATTCGTCCATTATTCTCATCATCAGCTGGCCCAAGCTCCGTTGCTATTGCTACTCTCCGGATTATGGGGCCATTAACTGTAAGCTTTGCCAAAGGCTCCGTCGTTCCTATCCCTACATTCCCCTCATTATCAACATACACTGCATCTTTGGGTTCACCGTCCGGGGCAGTGAGTGCACAAGCCCGGGCTGCTGACAAGGAATATGCTACACCGGTTAATTCTTCCCTTGGACTTAAAATTACCCCTTCTACTGTTACTTCTAAATAATATGTCTCTTTATTCCATTCAATTTCCGATTCCAATAATGATTTGTTACTACCCAACTGATAATTAAATAAACCGTTAGTTATCAAAACATTCTGCGGGTCACTGCTCCACAAAGGAATCCCCCCTTCTATAGCAGGATAAATTTTAAACTCCATCTTTTTTGTTCCATTAACCGGCTCTCCGTTTTCTTTCAACTTACCCTGATAATTAATTTTCCCCGGCAAGCCAGCATAGAGCAAAGTGCTTTGAGCATAGAGTAAAAAGCAAAGAGCTAAGAGCATTGAGCGTAGAGTAAATGATACGATTTCCTTAAATAAATTTTTCTTCATTTTCCTTTTCTCCTTTCGTTTTTAAGCACAGAGCTTAGAGCTAAATGCTTAATTAATTTAAAAATTAATCTGTAATCTGCAATTTTTTATCATGCATCATGTATCGTGAAATCTGTTTCTTTCTTTAAACAACTAATGTCGTTTCTACGCATCTAATCCTACGCAGGCTAAAGCCTGCGGCTACCACTTCAAACCAATCTGTAATCTATAATTTTTTATCTTGTATCCTGTATCTTGCATCATGCATCCTGAATTGTGTATCTTGAATCCTGTATCGTGTATCATGTATCTTCTATCATACTCCCCTTTTCTTTCTTGACAACTAACAAAACTTTATGATAAACTTATTTTGGAGGTGGTAAATATGTCGCAAACAATCTTTGCTATTTACGAAAATGGTGTATTCAAACCCACAAAAAAAGTTAAATTAAAAGAACACCAAAAAATTGAATTAATTTTAAAAAGCCCAAAAAATGTTGTTCAAGCAAATAAGGGTTTAATAAAAGCTAAAAAAAGCATTATTGAAAAATTTGCTCTTGATGAAACTATTCTTGAAGGGGATTAATAAAATGTCCATTGAACTACCAAAAAAGAGCAAAATTTTCATAGATGCTAACATTTTTGTCTACTATTTTGCTACCCCAAATAGATTTGCTCAATCTTGTACAAACTTATTTCTAAAACTTACTTGAGGAAAAACAATTATTTGGGTACACCTCCATTTCTGTAATATTAGAAACGCTTCATCGTTTGATGGCTATTGAAGCATCCACTATAATACCCCGTTTCTCTGCTCACACTGTAGTATCTCGGTTAAAAACTCGTTCTACATTAGTCAAAAGTTTACATAAATATTCAAAAATTTTGGAAGTAATACCAACATTAAATATAAAAATTATATCTGCTACTTTTGATGACATCCTTAATAGTATTAAGGTAAAAGAGGCTTATGGTCTTTTAACCAATGATTCTCTAATTGTAGCATTAATGCAAAAGCAAAATATCAAACTTTTAGCAACAAATGATAAAGATTTTGCGAAAATAAAATTCCTTCATATTTGGAAACCATCTCACTCAAACAACTAAAATTCTTCCTTCTGTTCACCCTCACCTTACTCCTCTCCCCTCAAGGGAGAAAATAAACACATATGGCAATCTGTAATTTCTGTATCTTGAATCGCGAAATCTGTTTCTTTCTTTAAACAACTAATGTCCTTTCTACGTATCTAATCCTACGCAGGCTAAAGCCTGCGGCTACCACTTCAACCCAATCTGCAATCTGTAATTTTTTTATCCTGTATCGTGAATCTTGTATAATGCATCCTGTATCTTGAATCCTGCATCCTGCATTTCCTTCTAAGTTCTTTATTCTTTACTCTTTATTCTTAGTTCTTTACTCTTAGTTCTTTACTCTTAGCTCTTAGCTCTTTGCTCATCAGAACTCACTCACTCTCTCAACTATTTCAATGAATGTTGGATGAAACAAACATTCTTCACCCAGTATTGCTTTATCTACTACTACACCTTTATTCTCGTCTTTGATTTCAATATCGGAAATATAATAAATATTTTCCACCTTTTCTACCACATTATGAATGTCTGATTTACCCAGAGGCATTCCAAAGGGCCAACCTTTTTTATCAGGTCCTCCGTTAAGCGGATGAAGAAAAGTCCTTAATCTTTTTTCTATTTCTTTCTTGGTTGCCTGGATTTCCGTAACCGTTGATTTTAAAACTACATTTATCTTCACAGAAATATCCACATATTTGGGAGCAATCACCTTTAACATGGTAGTTATCAGTCGTCTTTCATCTAAATGCTCTCTTACTCTACGCAAAAGTTCCCGCGTAGGAACGAGTTTCCCATTACTCTTTCCATCATTCCTATCTTCTTTGGAAACTATTACTACTGTTACTTCCCCTTCTTTTTCTTTGGTTGGAATACAATGTGCTCTGGCTACATGACTTGAAGCCTCTTTTGCTATCCATTCATAATCGTCAGCAGTAACTGCCCGATAACGATTTTTAAAGATATGAGGAGCACGTATTTTTGCTTCTTCAACTGTTTCCATATCCGCTCCTCCTTCAGCAGGATAATAATTAATTACTCCTGAAATAAAAGGGATTGTTCCCTTTATCACTGTTATATTACCAGCTGCCACATTCCCTTCTGTGCCCCCTCCTATTTGATAACTTGCCGCTTTTATATTATTCCTTCCTTCAGGAGGAATTAATCCTGTTGTTCCATCACCAAAAACAATTTTATTATTTACATAATCTACTAAATAATGCCTGCTGCCGGAACCGGATTCAAAGAAATTTTCTACCTGATGCCAACGCACCCAAAATCCTCCTTCTTCTGTTGCTTCTTCTTTATAAAAAGCATCCTGTCCCTCTTCCTCGAAAATTATTTTTCTTTCCTGCTCCATAGGCATTTCTTTTTCTCGTAGCCAGATTTGCGGTTTAAATAAAACAGGCCCTCTTAAAAAAGTAAAGGATTGTTCGGGCATCCCATCACTGGAGCCTAAAATTTCATTTTTAATAGTTGTACTACTTAAAGAAACAACACTATTTAAAAGGATATTTTTTATTTCAGGAACCCTGGTAAAACTTCCCATTTCCAATCTCACTCTGAGCCAATAAAGTTCTTTACCAAATTCTTTTCTAATTTTAAAATCGCGGGGACCTCTAAATTCTACAACCCCACTCTGGAAAAAACTTCTTGTATAATCATTTACCACTAAATTATCCCATATTTCTCCATTCCAATATTCCCAGATAAGACTGGCGCCTATCTTTTTATCCCGGGAATCCTTATCCGTTAAAAAATTAGACAACACCCCTTCCCCTTCCATTACAAAATAAATTTGAATGTTTTCTTGCGGAAAACCTTTATCAAATCCAAAATAGCAGGCAGGATTTAAATCTTTAACCACTTCAAAAGGCTGCCAGGATTTAACCTTGTTATTCTGCATGAAATCTACCAAATTATTTCTTATCATTTCCGAATGGTTTTTAAATCTGTAATCATTAAAAGTAAAACAATGTTTAGGAGCACAGGGTTTGATATTATATTTTAAATTTATAGACTCCAATAAAGGCGGTCTAAGAGGCCTGTCAAAACTCCAAACCCAATGTCCCAATGAATCCTGAACATATCTTCCTCCGACCCCAAAGTCACCTGTATTTATACGTACACGCAGCCAAAAGTTTTCCTGTCCGTTTACTTCACATTTTTTTAAGTTCGGTGGATGTTTAAATTTAACCACACCAGTCTGGGTAAAAGCATTTGTCTCATCCACAAAACTAAAAATCCCTTTTTCTTTTTTAACCCCCTCCCCTGATGTAAGTCCTATTTCTTTCCATTGTTTCCCATTCCAGTATTCCCAGGAAAGAGTTAATTCTTCAGAAGCTTGAGGCTGTTCTACTACTGATGTTTCCTGTAATTTTATTTTTACCTCAATCGTAGCTCCTTCTTTAGAAAAAACATCTCCACCGGCCATATAAAAAGCATCGTTATATTTAGGTTCTCCAACAAAAGGATAAAAATCTTTACTCAAATCCACGGGTGTATAAATTAAATTAGCATTATTGGAATAACAAATATCAGGAACAACTCCCTCTCCGCCAATTAAAATCTTAGTTTCCACTGTTTCTATTAAAGTCTGTTTTTTGTCTTGAGGTATTTCCATAAGTTTTCCTCTGAGCCAAATACTTTCAACCTCATCTACTTTACACTTATTAATACCTGTGAAAGGTCCCTTAAAAACAATTTCATCTTCCTTTAATTCCGGAGTTATATTAATCCAATGTTTATCATTCCAGTATTCCCATTCCAACATTGAATGTAATTTTTCCTCCAACGGTAACGAATTACGCAAAAGGAGGTGTAGGACATTAGAATCAGCCAGATTGATCAAGGAATCATCTCCAATATAAATGAACCTATCTATCTGACTTTTACCCTGAAACACAGAAAATCCCCTTTTCTTTCCTTCATTTACTCCAACAAAATGCGAATTGTCGGCAATTTTATCTCTGTCCATACTGATACATTTTACTAATTTGCAATTTAACACATGCAAATCTTTTTCTGTTTCAAAAACAATAGCTTTATTATCTCCTGTTTGTGTAGTAGCTACCTGAGTTCCTTTATTTATCAGTTGGCCATGATTCGCTCCTTCGGCTAACTGAAAAGTTACCAGTGTTTTTGCCGGTTGAGGAGGAGAAAGATTTACCCCCATAAGTTCCAAGAGGGTTAAATAAGTCTTCTCAGGGACTTTATTGAGCCGGTAAATTACCATCTCCATCATCCAGCTAAAAAGTTCTATTAAGGTAATACCCGGATCAGTCGGATTATGATTTGTCCACTGGGGACAATATTTGGGAATAAGTCTTATTGCCTCTTCTACAATTTGTTTGTGTGTTCTATCATCTAAATTGGGCTTGGGTATCATGTTCACTCCTTTCTAAGTAAAATGGATATACCAGATTAAAAAAATTATTGGTAGATATTACTTTGTATTCAATATTTATCAAAAGCTTATGGTTATAATCTTTATCCGCATCGGCTTCGACTTTAATTAATTCAATACGCGGTTCCCATTTGGCTAAAGCCTCTTCTATATAATGAATAACAAGTCCGTGAGTATGGGTATTATTGGGAGCAAAAACCAAATCATTTATTCCGCAACCAAAATCAGGCCGCATTATTCTCTCCCCTTTAGATGTCCCTAAAATAATACGAATGGATTGCTCAATGTTTGCCTCCTGACCGGATAATTTTACTCCTCCCTGCCTATCTATTTCCATAGACAAATTCCATCCTACCCCTAAAAAATCTCTGTTCATTTAATTATGACCTCCTTTGTGAGCTTAAAGCTAAGAGCTAAGAGCAAAGAACCATTTGCAATCTAAACCTGCATCCTGAATCTTGTATCCTGTATCATGCATCCTGTATCTTTCTTATCTCTTCTTTTCCTACTTCTCCGTTTTCATTAAGACGATTTAACTTTTGTAATTCCTTCACTGCACGAACTGTTGACTCACCATAAATTCCATCAGTCCACACCTGATAGCCCTTTTGGGCAAGAAGATATTGTAATCTCACCACATCGTATCCTTTGTCCCCTTTTTTCAGATTTCTTGTTGCAAGATAAACTTGTAAAGGAATTCGTTCACCTGAAAAATCTTTCTCTATTACTAAGTTTTTGCGGATTTTTCGCGGTAACCCTTTCACTTTTTTTATTTCAAGTTTAGTGGGTTTATTCCCTGACATTGCTAACCTGGTGGAAACCCTAAACTTGAGTCCACTTCTTAAATCACTGTCATAAAGAAGAGTAGTTCCGCTCTTTATCTTCAATTTTATCTTAGTCCACCGCTTGCAAACAAATTTCTTTTTTTTCGGTGATTTATAAACTAATGCCCCGGTATCGGTCTTATCTATAGCAAAAACCATTTTCCCTTTAGAAACAGTTTTATCTATCGGGACATTGGATATTACCCGACCATTTTCAGTAACTTTAATTATCTGAGCTGATATCTCTGCTTCTGCTTGTCCATCTGCTAACAAATACACAATAGGAATCCCCCATGTAGATTTTAATTCTTTCATTTCATCGGAATTAAACAATATCTCCATATCCCGGGCACAAAAACCTACCTCTGCTTCTCCTGCTCTTCCCTGTATGGGACGAACTGAAAGCCTGATGGCATACTTATTCCGGTCGGTAGATTTCTCTCTATTGAATAATAATTTAAACAATTTCAGCATATCAAACCTCAATTAGGGTCTGTTGAAAAACCCATCAGTCCCTGATTTCACAGATTAGAAACCAGATTACACAGATTAAAACTCGAACGACAAAATCGGTATAATTTGTTCAATATCTGTATAATCAAGGCTTACTGAAAAATTTATATGCAATCAAAAGTGCCCTGTCTGCGTGCGGACACGCACAGGCAGGAAGGTTTTTGGGTGATTTTGCACAAATTTCGTGCACTTTTAACCACATTTTCGCAGTCATTTGCATATTTATTCCGTCGATATTTTACATTTGTTTGCATTTTTCAATAAACCTCACTTAATTATAAAATCTTCTGCAAAACAGCTTTCTTTACCTCTAATGCCATTCCTGCCCTGTATCAAGTCTTTTGTCTCTCCTCCCCTTGTGGGAGGAGATTAAGAGGAGGGAAGCAATTAATATTTTCACCCTCACCTTAATCCTCTCCCCTCAAGGGAGAGGAAAAACACTTAGATTTGTTACTAAAATTGTGAACCTCTACACTCAGGCGGTGCGGAATGACCCGCTTTATCCACTTAACCAATCTATTTCTTTTTCTTTATCGTAATTTCCACTATCGCTTTATCCTCATTAATTTCATCACTAAGAGGACCTTTTATAACACACCGGGAACGTGTGGAAAAAACTTCTTTAATCTTAATTTTTCCTACTTGTACTCTCCCCGGATTGTAAATCACTCCTTTTATATTTTTTTTAATCCTGCGGTCTTCAGAACCTACATTAATTATAATTGCCTTTACCTCATCATTCCTTTTTTCCACTTCCAATACTTCGGCCCGAATTGTCTCTATTGGCGAAGTTGTTACTACCGGTGGCGAAGTTGTTGCAACTATAATTCCTAATTTCATTTTTGCCTTTTTTATCCAATCTTGAATCTTAGAAGATTTTTCATCGAGGCTTTCTGCTTTTACAAAATATTTTAATGATTTTGCATATTTTTTTATCGTTTTTGGAGACTTTAATCCTTTTTTTGACTCCACAATTTCTCCCTTTCCAAAATATTTCTTCCCTTTCTTAAAAAACTTCTCTGCCTTTTGCTTAGTTGGAGGATTTGTTACATCTCCTTCTAACTTTTTTGCACCAAATTTCATACCTAAACTAATCCGGTGACTATTTCCTATATCATTGTTATAAGGAACATAGGCATAATCTGCAGATAGTTTATCGGAGGAAACCATCCCCATTCCCACTCGCAGGCCATCTCCCAAATCCTGGTTGGATATATAACCCATTCTTAAATTAAAACCTTTCCAGAAACGGTATTCCGCACCTAAACTAACAAAAAAATCATTATCCAATGGAATATTAAAATCCATCGCCAAATTAAGGCGATTTTCTAACAACTTAGTTGCTGCCCCCAATTTACAATTCACAGGGAGAGTTTCTCCTTCATCAATAAATTTTATTTTAGTCCCTAAATTCTGAACAGCAATCCCGATATTTAAAGGCAATTTATAATTAGAAATATTTAACCAGGATAGATTAATCACAGGACTAAATGAGTATAAAAAACCCATATCCAGAGCAAAAGCAATAGCAGACTCATCACCTAATTGTTGCCGGATAAATTTAAGATTTGCTCCTGCTGATATTCCCAAATCCAGAAGATTTAATCTCTTGTCTAAATCTTTTTCTCCATAGGACAAAACTAATGCTAAATCCGAAGCACCTACTCCACCTGTAGCATTTCCATCCTCATCATATCCTTCCATTTTACTCATCGAAAGAAAATTTACACTTGCACCCAGGGTCCTTCCATATTTTAAAGGATAAGCAAAAGCAAGAAAATCATGATTAATACCGTCAATCCACTCATTATGCATAAAGGTAATCTCTTTACGATTTAAATTACCCAGTCCTGCCGGATTCCACCAAATAGTATTCACATCATCAACAATAGCTACACCAGTTTCCCCCATTGCTATTGGTCGTGCACCTACACCAATCTTTAAAAAATTCGCTCCTGTACTTCCCGGACCACTGGCGAATGCGCATAAAGCATAGAGCATAGAGCACAAAATAACTACACTTCCTTTAAACAAAACCTTTTTCATCTTCCTTCCTCCTTTCGTTATTTTAAGCTTAGAGCTTAGAGCTAAGAGCTGAGAGCATAGAGCTAAGAGCTAAGAGCATAGAGCATAGAACTAAGTGCTAAAAGCTAAGAGCAATCTAAACCCGCATTTTTTTATCCTGTATCCTGTATCCTGAATCTTGTATCCTGCATCGTGCATCCTGTATCCTGTATCCTAAATCACCTAATTATCATCAAACGTCCTTTTTTCTTGTCTCCTTGATTATTACTAATTGTGTAAATATAAACCCCGCTGGATAAATCCTTCGCTCCATCCCATTGATAATTACCATCTCCATCGGTCTCTTCCAATTCGCAAACCTTCTCTCCTGAAATAGTATAAATTTTAATTTTTGCATACGCAGTTAAATTAGTAAAAGTAATATTAAAATGGTCATTCGTTTTAAAAGGTACAGGATAAGCAAATACTCTCTTTAAATCATCACTGGTTGGTTCACCAAGCAATGCATATACTGAAAAATGACTAACTTCTGCACTCACCGTATTTTCAACAGTATCTACAGTAGAACCTGATAGTTTTGACCATTGACTATCAACCAGTTCATAAATTGCCAGTGTGTTTTCATGTAAACGAGGATTCATATTACCCACCCAACCATCCTGATTTACATCCTCATAAGGTAAAGTAATAATAACCGGTGCCCCAAAATTATCTTCAATCAATTCTCCTTCAGTATTATAAATAACAAACTCAGTAATACTTCCTGGAATGCGATTAAAATTTTCATCTGCATCATCTTTTTCATTCGCCATTTTAATTTCATTAATATCCGCAACCTGCGGATTATCTTCCGCATCAAGATTTATTATTAAATCCCCATCCTGACCCAAAGCATTAGCCAAAAACTCTACTTTAGTTTTACCATCAGCAGCAATAACTGTACTATCTTCATCAGCAACAATTCTATTTACCAAAGGAATAAAATCAGGATTATATATCAAGACCCGATGATTACAATGGTCAGAGATAAAAAGTTTTACTCCATCACTAAAAACATCGATAGGATAATTGAGACTACTTGCACTTACTCCTCCATTGTTGGCAGTATTACTGATAAAATCAGGCTGTCCAAAAACCATATCCGCTGGTTCATTATTACTAGTGGGAATACTATTATGAATCAAGACTCGATGATTATATCGGTCACCGATATATAATCTTATCCCATCACTATAAATATACCATGGAAAATAAAGACTACTGGCAACGGGATTACTTTCCCCTGCACCACTATTTATTCCATTGTGTTCAAAATCCGGCTGTCCCAGAACTACATCCGCCTCTTCATTGTCATTGGGAAGAATATTATTATAAATCAAAACCCGATGATTGCACCGATCAACTATATAAAGTCTTGTCCCATCATTGTAAACACCAATAGGAAAATAAAGACTATTAGCAACCGGACTATTTTCTCCCCTACCACTATTTATTCCATTATTATAAAAATCAACCTGACCCAAAACTACATTTGCTGGTTCATTGTTATTTGTTGGTATATGGTCATATATCAAAACTCGATGATTATGTTGGTCGGTAATATAAAGCCTTGTCCCATCACTAAAAACATCGATAGGATAATTGAGACTATTTGCACTTATTCCTCCATTATTAGCAGTGTTGCTAGTAAAATTAGGTTGTCCCAAAACCACATCAGCTGGTTCATTATTACTTGTTGGAATACTGTTATGAATCAAGACTCGATGATTATATATGTCAGCAATGTAAAGCCTTGTTCCATCACTAAAAACACTATAAGGATGATAGAGACTTTTGGCACTTATTCCTCCATTATTAATAGTGTTGCTGGTAAAATTGGGTTGTCCCAAGACTACATCTGCTGGCTCATTATTACTTGTTGGAATACTGTTATGAATCAAGACTCGATGATTATACATGTCAGCAATGTAAAGTCTTATTCCATCACTAAAAACCTTAATGGGACCATGGAGACTACTTGCACTTACCCCACCATAATTAACTGTATTCGTGCCAAAATTCGACTGACCCAAAACAACCTCTGCATTTTGATTATTACTGGCAAAAGCAAAAATCAAAGAAATCCCTACTGTCAATAAAATAATAATAACAACTATTACCTTCCATCCACTAATTTTTAATTTTCTCTTCCCTCGTTTCATAATTTTTATACTCCTTTCTTTCCCGATAAATCATGAATCTTCTATCTTGTATCCTGCATCTTGTATCGTGAATCATGAATCGTGTATCCTGCCTTTCCTTCTAAGTTCTTTATTCTATGCTCTATATTCAATCTGCGTAATCTTCTTCTTTAATCTGTGTAATCATAGTTTCCACACTTTTTCAGTGGAAACTAATTAATCTTCACCTGCATTCCTTTAATCTCTTGTATCCCACCGGCTTTACTGGTCAAATTTCCACTTGATTCAATATTTATTTCTCCGCTCTTTACTTCTAAAGCTGAACCTACTTCATATTTCATATTGCTATCTGCTTTATTTTCTATATTTTTAGCTTTACTTTTTATTCCGGCATCCGAAGTTATTTTCATTTCTTTTGTTGACTTTATTTCCATTGTCTCTCCGGCTACAAGATTTGTTGTCTTTGAAGATTTCACCTGAAAATCAGTACATTCTACACTCACTTTGCCATTTAGGGCTTTGAGATTAATATTTCCCTCTCCATTTATAATATCAATCACATTATCCTCAACATTTGCTCCTGTCTTTATCTCAATTCTATTTTTACCGGTTTTATCAATAATTTGAATTTTTTCTTTGCCTTCGGTATCATCAAGAATGATTAAATGTCCACTCTTTGATTTGATATAACGCAAGTTATTCTTTCCATCTTTATTAACCTCGCTTGCTGTATTCTCTTTAGTCTCAGGAGGTTTTTGTTCAGAAGTCCAGATACTACCAATAATAAAAGGCTCATTTTTATTGCCCTGATGAAAAGCTACCAATACCTTGTCATGCACATTAGGAATAAAATACGCACCCATTTCCGAACCCGCCATAAAGGTACTGACCTGTGCCCAATTACTATTGTGTTGCTCGGATAAAGAATCAAACTTCACCTTTACCCTTGAAGAATCTTTTTCAATCTCCACCACTTCACCAACCTCGACTCCATAAATTTTATTATTAGTTATGTTATCCATAATTTTGTCTCCTTAAGAGCATAGAGCTAAGAGCGTAGAGCTTAGAGCAAAATATGATTCACGATACAGGATGCACGATTCACGATAGAAACTTCAAATTAAGCGTAGGAGTGGGCTTGCCCACCCTTATTTGCTCAAAATTAACGAAACAATCGCCATAGAAAGCATCCCAGCTCTCTCCCTGGAAAAATGGGTAATCCAAACACAAACATTAGAATAATTAATTGTGAAAAAATTAAAAAAGAGAGACAAATCCATATATATACCCGTTGGCACAATTTAGATTTAAACCTGAAAGTCTGCGTCAAAAAATATATCCCTATTGCAAAAAGTATAAAGGGAATAGCAATTCTAAATTTCGTATCTAATTCTAAGAGGTTAAAATCCATTTCCATCTGCGTATATATGTTTATCCTCTCATAATAAGAATCAGCAATTACAAAAGGTATTATTATACTTAAAAAGCAAAAACCGATAATAAATTTTCTATAATTCACTTTCATCATTCTGACACAAACCTTTCTATTTTACCTCTCTTAATCCCAAAAAACCCGTATTGATCGGGCACCATTCTCACCTTTAATTTCTCATTTTTTATTTTGTCTAAATTTTTTCCAGAACGTGCCTTATATTCCTTCCATTTCTTCCCCTCATTGTGTGAATATTCAAATTTCATATATGTCGTACAAGCATATACTGTAACTTTAAATTCATTCGCAAATATCTGTGCAAAACTTTCTTCCATTACTTCATCTCTTTCTCTCCTATGTCTATCTCCAAGATTACACACAAAAAAATGTACTGTTGCTTTTTTATCAAAATGCCGCGTTATCATGTTTTTCTTATCCTCAGGAAGTTGTGTCACATGACCAATAGTGAAGTATCTATCATGGATACAAAAATTAAATGTTTCATCTGTACGTTCTACCCTTGGTTTTGGTAACCAAAGTACTTTCTTATCATAGATAGTATACAATTTCTCTCTTATACCTTCACCACATTTCCCATGCCAATTAGTATTAAATTCCTTTGACCAACCATGTCCATATATATAAAGTTCTTTTATCTTTTCAAAGGACTTTTCCCTTTTTTTCAATAATACTTCTAAAACCTGATATGTATTTTCTATTTTTTTACATTCTATTTTATAATTTGGAAATTCTTTCTTTTTTTCTATCTTTGTTGTCAACGCAGCCACATCAAAAGGGGCTGGCTTCTTACTATGGTCACTACAATGAAATATAATTATTTCTCCTTTCTTAACTACAACTTTACTCTTCTTATTTTTCTCTATTGAGTCTCCCATAAATTTCTCCCTTTGCGTCATACAAATTGTAGTTGCCTGATTTATCAGGCTAAAAAATATTAACGATAAAGCTCAATAAATTAAGCAACTACGATAAAGTTTAATCAGGAAATTCTACTTCCCATTTTTTAGCAGGCGGTAAATTGCTAACCTTAGCAAAACCTTTCTCATTAAGTTGCCCTTCTACTCTTTTCCCATCCGAAGAAACCAAGACAAACTTTTCATTAGCCAAAGGATTATCTTCTTCATCAACACACTCTAATTCAATCCAATCCTTAAACTCCACTATCCCTGATTTTGATTCTTTATCTTCTATCTTTACCTTAAAATAATATTCGGGTTTGGTATATCCTTTTTCTTTCTGTTCTTTGTCACTATCTACATCATCAATGTCTTCATGATATTCATATTTCCATTTCGCTTCTACCCTGTTTTCTTTAACATTACCTAATAAAGTAGTAATGTAGTCATCTTCTCCTTTTGTATCTTTCTCATATATCTTAAAAGTAACTTGTGTGCCATCAGGAAAACTTTTTGTTGAACAAGACAATGTTATCTCATCTCCGCATCGTGCCTTGCTCTTTGACCACCGGGCACTACTAATAAATTTCGTTTCTTCCTTTTCCTCACGAGCTTCTTCCTTTTGACCTGTAACCGCCACAGCCGCAGCAGCAGTAACGGCCATTGGTGCCATAGGCGATCCACCCATACCTATCTGCACCTGTGTTCCTTTTACCTCTTGAATCCTTGCGGCAATTCTTTTTAAACCTCCACCTGATTCCATCTGCACCTGTCCACCTTTTAACTCTACATTAGCTCCACCTTGCGAGAGCATATTAACATCTGCCTTATTTTCTATTCTATTTCCTTTCACCTTTAAATTTTCATTGGAAATAATGGTCATATCTTTTGTTGCTTTTAACTCTAATGTACCTTCAGACTGGATATTTATTGATTTTGATGCGCTGATACAAAATTCTTTGCACTCAATAGTTACTTTTCCCTTAAGTGCTTTAATATTTATATTTCCCTCATTGGTAATAAAATTAGTCTGGTTCTCTTTTGCTTCTTTATTATTATTTATCTCTATTCTATTATTAACAGTTTTATCAATTATTTGTATTTTTTCTTTATCTTTAGTATCATCCATAATCAATAAATGTCCACTTGCAGATTTTATATAACGCAAATTATTCTTTGCATCTTTGTTGCGATCAGATTCTTGATTTTCTTCTGTCGTCGGTGGTCTTCTTTCTTCCGTCCAGATACTCTTAATCACAAAAGGGCTATTTACATCCCCTTGATGAAACATTACTAAAACTTTATCATAAATGCAAGGCATAAAATAAGTTCCCATACCAGAACCAGCCAAAGGAATAACTACCGGTGCCCAATTACTCACACAATTATCTCCCCAAGCAGAAAATAGCACCTTTACTCTTGCTCCTCCTTTTTCCAGCTCCACTACCTCTCCTATTTCCACCCCAAATATTCTCTTTTTTTGACAAGGTCCGTAATCCATAATTTCCTCACTGAATTTAGTAATTGAAAAATGTAAAATTATCAATTAACAATTTAAATTTTCTTGCCTTTTTTGTAATTTATAATCTGTAATTTTTCTATCCTGTATCCTGTATCGTGAAAACTATTTCTTTCTTTAAACAACAAATGTCATTTCTACATATTTAATCCTACGCAGGCTAAAGCCTGCGGCTACCACTTCAAACCAATCTGAAATCTGTAATTTTTTATCCTGTATCTTGCATCCTGTATCGTGAATCCTGCATCCTAAAATATTATTCCCTCATACCTTTTTGTCATTCCTGCAGAAGCAGGAATCTGTTACATTTTAGATTCCGTATCAAGTACGGAATGACAGAATATTTCCATCCTGTATCGTGTATCCTGAATCCTGTATCGTGTTATACTGCATTTCTTCTCACACTAAACGATGTAGTGTATCCTTCAGGATGAAAAACATGTGTAGAAGATACTACATAATAGTTACCACTAAATCGTTTTCCCAATGCCTTCAACTCTAAAATCGTTCCTGCTCTAATTTTTGGATTACCACTGCAAGTTCCCTCAGCAGTTATAAAATCCATAGAAATTTCGTTAAATTTTGCCTGAGCAATATTTTCCGCTTCACTTTGACTATGAATGGAATTATCTATCAGCATCACCTTAGAATCCCCAATAAAATCCTTAATCAGCTTTCCACCTGAATTGTTTCCCTTCATGGTGGTTATTTCATCACCACTGGTAGCTTGGGCAATTATTACCTGCTGTTTTTTAGTATCCCAGCCTCTTACTTCTACCTCACTTGCCTGATGAGCAATAGAAAGAGAAGAATAAAATTCTATAAGTGTTTTTCCCCATTCCAAAATAACATTTTCAGATAAATTTTCCCGCGACTTGATAAATTTAAGTGTCTTGTCTTCTACCCCCAGTTCATAACGAATTCTTTTTGCTCTCTCCAGCAGAAACTCAAGATTCGTTTGATTATCCTGAAGTAAATAATCATGAACGACATTAGTTTCATCTAATTTTGGATTAAGTCCTACTTCCTGAGCAATTTGAGCTGCTATTTGCGAATCTTTCATTTGCACAAAAGTTCTTGTTTTTCTATTATGCTTTAACCTATGCATCCTATCAAACCCTCTAACTGTCAAATTATCAGGTGACCCTTTTGTATAACCTGCATCTAAGGCAGTAATCTCACCTACTACCATTGTTGTTATATCGTTTAAATAACCCAAATCTATTTTTACCTCACTTTGTAAAAAGAGCAAATCCGAACCCGCCCATTCCCGTCCACTATCATTTAAAGTAAGAGTAAACATAGTAGGAGTATTCAAATAATCCTCTATTATTATTTCAGAAATAGCCGCTATAGCTTTATCTTTAAGCCTTTGACCATTTACATAAATTAAGAAACTCGGTACTAATTTACCTTTGTCATCTCCCGGCATAATTATCATCTCCTTCTTTTCACGATACAAGATACAGGATACAGGATACAGGATACAGGATACAGGATACAAAATTCAAGATTTAGGATTCACGATTCAGGATAAAAGCAATTACAAATTTCAAATTGATTCGCTGTTTTCAATCTAATTTTTATCCTGTACCTCGAAATATCATTCCTACGCGTCTTTAATGTCATTCCTGCGGAAGTAGGAATCTATTACATTTTAGATTCCATATCAAGTACGGAATGACAGAATGTTTGTATCATGTATCGTGTAATTTCACCCTCACCTTATTCCTCTCCCCTCAAGGGAGAGGAAAATCCTGCATCGTGTATCCTGTATCATGTATCGTGAATCCTGTATCATGTTAATAAAGCGGTGGTATTTTCAATCGTCTACCTGGCTTTATATTCATTGGATCATCAATACCATTAGCATCAGCAATGACCCTCCATTTATTGGGGTCATCATATTCTTGAGCAGCAATCGTAGTCAAATTTTCTCCTTGTTTTATAGTTCTTCTTTTGGTATGGTCAGCAGAATGTCTGGGTTTTTCCTGCATTTGACTATAGGCAGTACTATACTCTTTAAAAAGTACCTTTAAGGTTGCTCTTACAGGAGTTCCATCGTTTAAAAACATAGTAAATCTTGCCACCATATCTTCTAAGACACATTTAAATTTTAATTTGCCCCAACTAAAAAGACACAAAGGAGGCCTGTGTTGGTCCGCATTAACCATCATTAACTCCTCAATCTTTTTAGTATAATTCCTCACATCCGTCCGTTCTTCAGAGGTATCAAAAAACAATTCCATAGAAAGTTTTTTTCTTTCCCCGGTAGTAAACTCCACCGCCGGAGAATCTAAACCCTGAATCTGATGTTCCTTCCAGGGGGTTTTCTTTTCAACTACATATTCCTTAGGGTTAAAAAGAACTTTAATCTCCTCATTGGTATCTAAATTAGTTATAGTTGCTTTTTCAAGAGCCATATTTATAGCCTCCTTTCTTTCACGATACAAGATTCATGATTCACGATACAGGATTCAGGATACAGGATTCAGGATACAAGATTCAAAATCCAAGATCCACGATTCAGGATTCAGGATACAAGATATAAAATACAGAATGCAGAATTCAGGATGCAGGATTCACCCAAAGACACTTATATATTTTTTGTAAAAGTTTCTATACTCTACATCTGTTAATCTTTCTTTTGCTATTTTTAAATCCCGCTTGATTTTCTTTTCCATCATTCTATAAACTTTTTGTATATCTTCTTGTGTACAATTAATTACTTTACCGTTATCAAATTTTACTGCAATTAATTTATTAGTGTTTGTATGAAAATTTATAGAAACAACCCTTGTTTCTTCTGATTCTGTTTTTATCTTTGCCTGAATTCTTTTATCTTTAGATAATTTTACTTCTTCCTGTGTTGGTTCTATCGATTGTCCCTGAACAAAGACTAAATCTTGTTCATTTGCTAATGCCTCTTGTTCTAACTGTCTCATCTTTTCTATACTGGCATTTTTTGTTTCTCCCTTTTCTTCCTGCATTATATGTGTCATTTCATGCTTAAGTAATCTTATTCCTTCTTCTGTATCCGGTCTGAATTTTCCCCTGGCAAAATATATGTCTTTCCCTGCGGTAAATGCCTCTGCCCCAATCTTCCCAGCGGCCAAATTAGATAATTCATCCGTATGAATCTTTACATTTTTTAAATCCTGCTCTGCAACCGGTTCTAACTTTGACAAGGTATCTACATCTAAAGTTCGGGAAGGCTTCATCCTGTTTAATTCCTTTTCCATAAAATCAAAAATTTCCGATGGTATAGCCTTAAAACTTTTCCCCAATTCCATCTTAGGAAGAAAAGTCTTACTTTTACCTTTACCGGTCAATTTTATCGTCCATTTAATTTTTTTAATGTGTAGTGACATTGTTTCTTCCTTTCATAAGCTTTTTTCGGGTCGAATCCTTCTAGTTCTCTAGGACAAGTTAATCCAACCCCCTACAACTCTTATAGTCACCCTTCTACCCATCTTCCTATTGACGGTCTATCTTCCGGAGGTTTAACAAAATGAATATCTTTTATATCTATTCCTGAATCTTGTAATTTCTGAAAAATTCTTTTTAACTTCTTTATATTCCTTCTTTCCATATCTTTTTCTATCTCTTTATATAAAAATTGCTTCTGCCTAAGTATTTTTGAAAATTTACTCAACGCTTCCCAAGAAAAATTTTTATCATCCAATTTAATTTTGCTATCAATAAACACCTCTTCTACCTTGCGTAACTTTTCTATCGCTTCGAACAAATTATCCACTTTATCTAAACTAACACTTACTATTGCTTTGGCTACATTATTCACAGAAAACTCCATAAACAATTTCTCATGTTTTATTTTTAATTTTCTAAGACGTTTCTGTTCATTTACTTCTATTATTTGCTCACCTTGTTTTAAATGTTGCCTTTTTCTTTCTTCATTTAAAATAAACCTTGTTGGAAGTCTGTCATCCTCTCTTAAAATTATTTCCCTTCTGCCAGAATCTTTAAACCTATTTTTCTTTAATTTTATCAATAAATTTTGCAATTCAAGTTTGTTACGATTTATTGCGTTTTTAATATAATTACTTTTAGAATCATATTTTTCAGCAACCATAAAATACAATAAAGACTTTCTCATAAATTCAATCTTTTTATCAATGTTTTGCGACTGAAAATATCTTCTTTGGAGAGCTTTACGATAAAATCTTAAACCCCTGTCATAATAAATTTGTGCTCTTCTTTCCATTTTATTGATCGCAAAAAATTCATTTACATCCTTTTTTAAATACAAATCCTTTTTTGAAAATGTCAAATTTTCATTAAAAATCAAACTTCTTTTTTCTATAATTTTATTAACTTTATTTACTATCTTTTTAACTAAAGGTTCTACCTGAATATCATTATCTAAATTTAAATCTGACATTCCTTCAACACTATCTATCTCCACATCATGTGTCATTAAATACTGTGCTAATTCCGGGTTATTAGCTAACTCTTTATAAATATATGGTTCAATTAGACTTTCGAGCATTGTTTTAATTCTTAAAAATCTTATATTGTCTTCTTGTTCTTTGTCTTGTGCTTTAATTTCAATATTGTCTATCTTTATTAAAGGTTCATTGGACTTGCTTCTTGCAAAAACTTCCGTTAAATATTTTTCCATATTTTCTGCTTGTTTTTCCAAATCTTGTGTAGAGGAAAATCCCTTCATTGCTAATTCTCCTGCTTTTCCTTTCTGTTGGGCAATATGGGTTAATTCATGTCCTATCAATGCTTTCCCACCAGTTGTTTCCGGATTATATTTATCTTGAGCAAAATATATATCTTTTCCATAAGTAAATGCTTCTGCATTTAAATTATTTGCTGTATCTTGTGATGTTTTATCTGTATGTATTTTTACATCACCCATTTTAAATCCCATTATCGGCTCAAACTTTTTTCTAAGCTCAGAACTAAGAGGAGTCCCATAACTTTTTCTAATCCGTTCTATCGGGTCAGAAACTGTTTCTTTTAAAAGTGTGGTAGAATCAAGCATCATATAATCATGATAGGCCCAACCTTCTGCTATTTTCTTACTTAATTCTTTCATTGTTTCTTCTTTGTTCATGTCTTCTCCTAAAAGCTTAGAGCTTAGAGCATAAAGCGTAGAGCTTAGAGCGTAGAGCTTAGAGCGTAGAGCTTAGAGCATAGAGCTAAGTGTTAAAAGCTAAGAGCTTAGAGCAAAGAGCTAAGTGCTAAGAGCGTAGTGTATCCTGTATCCTGTATCCTGTATCATGTATCTTGTATCATGTATCTTGTATCCTGTTAAATATCATGCATCTTCTTCTTTTTCATATATTCTCTGCAAAAATTGGTAAATAAATCCCTAACAGTACTTTTTGCGGACACACCTGTTTCTTGTAAACTAACATCCTTATCTTCTTCTCTTTGTGGAGAAGCTTTCTGTACCGGAATAGATTTATTTTGTCTATCAATCTTTACTACAGGTTGTCCCTTTCCGCCTTCTGCATAAGACGAAGTAGCTTTATCCCTGTTGTTAAAAAGAGAGAGAAGAACAAAATCACTTTCAGAATGTTCAGCAGACCGAACAGGTCTATCATCATTTTTACCAGGTACTTCTATCTTGTTACTTATTATTGTAGGACTAATTTTTGGATAAACCGCTTTGTCAGTTATGTTTTTAGATAACTGGTTCGATATTAAAGGTACATTATTACCCACTTTGTTATCTTCAAAAAAAGGGGATAGAGAAAATAGTTTTTCCATAATAGCAGGAAATGGCGATTCTCTTTCTATGAGCATAGGGCTAAGAGCATAGGGCATAGAGTTTTTGTTTATTGGTCCTTCGCCTGAGAAGGATAAAGCGAATTGTTCATTAATGCTTGCATCCTGTATTTTGTATCCTGTATCGTGCATCCTGTATCGTGTATCCTGTTCTTCATCCTGCACCCCAAATTTTGGATTATGTATTCTGTATCTTGGATCCTGTATCGGGTATCTTGGACCTTGTACCGGATATCTTGGATCCCGTATCGGAAATCGTGCATCATGTATTTTATGTTTTATGTCCTGCATCCCAGGTTCCGTATCTCCTGCATCCTGCGTCCTGTCATCCAGCATCTTTAAATAATATTCTTTCATTGTCATCGTAGGAATAATATATTTAGAAATTTCCCCTGTCTCATTGGGAATATTCGGTAATTCGGACAAAGCATCTCGTGAATCCTGCTCTATGCTCCTTACTCTATGCTTTTCGTTCAATGTTCTTTGCTCTATGCCCTTTGCTCCATGCTCTTCGCTCCATGCTCTTTGCTCTTTGCTCTCTACTCTATGCTCCCCGCTCTTTGCTCTTTGCTCTCTGCTCTCTGCTCTATGCTCTTCGCTCTTTGCTCTTCGCTTAGAAACAGGAATATTTACTATCTCATATGTAGGTTTTTTATGTATATTTGAATAGGCGGGAAATTCTTCACCTTTTTTTCCCCTCACTTTCCCCTCTTCTCCCCCAAGGGAAGAGTCCGCCTGAAGCAAATGAGCTGAAGAGGAAAAAACTGAGGTAAGGGAAAAATCTTGCGGAGTATAAAATTTAGTTTCCTTATTGACAAATTCAAATAAACCTTCTTTTCTTAAACTAGGGTAAGAAACATTTTCTTTCTGAGGAGTTACTACTGTATCTACGTGGTCTATTTCCATAATTTTTAATTTTTTAGCGATACGATAAATTAAATTTTTTGTTTCGTATTTTGTCTTCTTTTTTCCATAATTTATTAAAACACCTTTATTATCATATAAAACAGCTTTATGAGGAGCATCGGGTAATCGTATTATTTGAATCGATGTATCATTATCTTCAAGGTTTGTAGTTCCATAAATGTCTTGAAATTTCTTAGATATACCATCAATTTTATAACGGTTTGACCCGCCTGCCAAAGCAAAGCGGCGGGCAGGTTTATTAAACTCATTAGTCCCGATAAATCCGGACACTACATTCCCCTGTGAAGATATATATCTCTCGGTTTCTTCTTCGGTAAGACCGGTTGAATCAATATAGGCTAACTCATAATCAGGGAACCCCTTTATCGTATCCTGAGGAGACATTCCATTTATACCGGCAAGAGTGCTGTAATTTAACATTTTAGCCTTCTGATAGAAAAAGGTATCAAAATGAATCCAATTTAAACTACTTAAAACACTTCCTCGATACATTTCTCTACAATCTTTAGCGTTATTTCTATAAAAGCTTAGAGAAATAATTCTTTTTTCCAAAACACCCAAATTATATTTTTTATCAATGTCATCATTTAATTTACTTTCCGGACAATATCTTTCATCAATGTCAAACTCTACTTGGTAAGGATTGCTTCCTTCAGCCTGAGCAATTAATTTTTCATATTCAATCTCTACCTCTGCTTTAAGCAGCTCCTTCTTCTTTAACAATTCTGTCTTTTGAGAAGTATTTTTAAAATCTCTTAATTGAATTCTAATTTCTTCATATTGTCTAAGAAGACTGTGAGGTTTATCAAATTTTTTGTTCCATTTTTCTTTCATTTCTATTCCCCTGGTATAATGTTCCATTATACCTGATTACACAGATTTATAAAAACGATTACACCGATTAAAAGACTACTTAAAAAACTACTCGCTTTATCTGACAACTTTTATTGCCAAAATTAACCAACAAACCGACATGCAGTCCAGAAACCTTTAAATAAGAAATCAACTGATATTCAAAAACAACAGGAAAATTTCCTGTTAACGATTTAATCTCAATAATTACTTTGTTCTCCACTACCAAGTCTGCTCTGAAAACACCAACCCTTTTATTTAGGTAAAAAACTTCAAAGTTTTTTTCTGTCTGATACCGCAACTCTTCTTGTTCAAGTAATAACTTTAACGCATTATGATATATCTTTTCATTAAATCCAGGTCCTAATTCTCCATGAACCTTAAAGCAACACCCGATTATCCGTTCTGTAAGTGGGTCTCTATCTTTCATTTACATAATCCTCTTCTTAATCTATGTAATCTTCCTTTTAATCTGTGTAATCAGACATCCTGATTTATATAGGATGTCTTACCCTAAATCTATTCCTTCGTGGGCTATTTCCAATACTTCAATTGCTATTGCACTATCGTCCGACGATAAGTTAGGACCAACCCATCTACAAGGCCAACCTCTGAAAAAATTCCAACGCATTAATTCTTTCCCATCCTGGTCTTGAAGAATTATAGAACCATTTTTTCTTTCTACTTTTCCCGATTCTTTTAAAATTTCCTGATGCCACCCCCACAATTCCTTAGAGGTACTAAAACCTCTTTCTAAAACAATATTTGACTGTCTTGTTTGCCCTATAAACTTATGTACTTTAGTATTTTCTCCACCTTCCTGATATTCTAATACATCCGTTTCAAGGGTTAATCCTGAACAACTATTGAAATTACCTGCACTTTGACCATCAATTTCTATTATGAAATTATGAGCTCCGGAAACATCCTTCCTTTTCCCCGTATTTCCTGAAATCATTGTTTTTATTCCTCCCTTTTTTCACGATACATGATACACGATTCACGATACAAACAAATTATTAGTTGGTAGCCGCAGGCTTCAGCCTGCGTTTCCGTTAAATATTTTTCGCAGGCTAAAGCCTGCGGCTACCATTATATTGTGAATCATGAATGCGTCTATTTTGTATCCTGAATCCTGCATCGTGTATCATGTATCCTGAAT
>JAUVLC010000083.1 GCA_030595925.1 Clostridia bacterium
GGTGACCATAAACAGACGGCAGTGGCAATTGCTCAAAAATTGGGTTTTTTTAAAAATGATATCCGTGCATTGACCGGCGTAGAATTGGACAAATTAAGTAATGAAGCCTTTAAAGAAGAAGTTACTAAAACTGCCGTATACGCCCGTGTCTCCCCTGAGCATAAATTAAGAATTGTCCGTGCACTACGAGAGCATAATGAAATTGTGGCAATGACCGGGGACGGAGTAAATGATGCTCCTGCGGTCAAAGAAGCCGATATCGGAATAGCTATGGGAATTACCGGCACCGATGTAACCAAAGAGGTATCGGATATGGTTATTACTGATGATAATTTTGCCTCTATCGTATCCGCAATTAAAGAAGGCAGAGGCGTTTATGATAATATAAAAAAATTCATCCATTACCTGCTTTCCTGTAATATGGGAGAGATTTGCGTGATGTTTGTTTCTTCTTTAATCGGAATACCCATACCGCTGTTGCCTATTCATATACTCTGGGTAAATGTGGTAACTGACGGCTTTCCGGCATTTGCCTTGGGAGTAGATCCCATAGACCCGCATATTATGCAGCGTTCTCCACGCTCTAAAAACGAGGCAGTGGTAACCAAGAAAGGTGCATTGTTAATTCTACAGCAAGGTACTTTTATTGCCTTATGCAGTTTTTTGTCGTTTGTTTTTGTTTTATATGTGGAAAAAGCATCAATAGAAAGGGCCAGAACAGTAGCCTTTATTGTCCTGGCCTGTGCACAATTATTTCATACCTTTAATTGCCGCAGTAAGACCCAATCAATATTTAAGCTGGGAGTATTCACCAATAAGAAAATTATTTATGCCGCATTAATATCATTTTTACTTCAAATTGCCGTGGTCCATATACCCTTTCTTCAAAAGGTATTCAAAACAGAAACATTGGCCTTTTCAGATTGGTTATTAATAGTGATTATCTCATCTTTCCCATTGTGGGCAGTAGAAATAGTGAAAATGTTTAAGAGAAAAAGGAATTTCTGTTCCATTTGAAATATGTAACAACCATGTTACAGTTGTAACATTTTTGTTACAAAAGTCTCCACTTCCTACGCAACACAATCCTATTAGTATGTATTGAAAACGACAATAAGAGAAATGTTTATTATCCTTTTTGGTCTAAATATAAAAAGTTTCATAGATTGTTATCAAAATAAATACCCATTTACTTTGATAAGCATAATCTTATCAAAATATACTTTGACAATTTTAGTAGCTATTAGTAGATAAAGAGAGGGATATATATATTTATTTTACTCTTGTTTAGATTTTTTAAAACCTCTAATCAATAATTGCAAAAAACCAACTTTTTCTTTATTTGCCCTTTCTACACGATCGATTTCTGTAGAATCTAACCATACTCCACCACATTTTTCACAAACATCCAGTGTTATGCTGGGTTCTTTTTTGTAAGGACCTTTTTTAAGCATAATTTTACATCGCGGACATTTCCCTTCTTTCTCGTCTAATTTTCGATCCATTTCCTTCCCTAATGTTGGAGAATCGATAATCGTTAATTTTTCGGTAGTATATTTATCAAGTTCCCCTTTGTCAAACCAAACCCCTCCACAAACAAAACATTGATCCACTTCCAGAATATAAGAAAGCCCTACCCCTTTTAATTCTTTAAACTCATGAACTTCCTTAACATTTATTTCCTTTTTTTGCAATTTGCCAAGACATTTAGGACAATCCATAACTACTACCTCCTATTTTTTTTTAGAAGAAAAAAAGTTTTTAAATATTTCTCTAAGATAACGAGAAACAAGAGCATGTCTTTCCCCAAAAGAAAAATTCTTGTCTTCGAGTTTATCCAGTTCTGAACTATCAAGCCATATTCCCTGACATTTCTCACATACATCTATCAAAAATCCCGCTCGTTTCGGGGCTGGTTTCTTAATCATCATTTGGTTGCACTTTGGACATCTACCTTCTTTTTTATTCAGTTCTTTATACTCTGCTACTTTGGGAGAATTTAGAATTAACAATTTTTCAGCTAAATACTGCTCTAATTCTTTTGCATCAAACCAAATCCCATTGCAACTTAAACATTGATCCAGTTCAATTTTACCTACTTGTTCTGCATCATTTAAAATATCGGACCCATATTCAGGGCGTGTCGTTACTGTAACCTTATTCAGAACTCCTCCGCATTTCGGACATTTCATTTTACTGCACTCTCCTTTCTCCTTTTTAACTTAATTCTTTTAACTTTTCATTTAAATTTGTTATTGGTAAATAGCAAAATTCTTTTCCTATTTTTCTTTTTTCTAAAAATCCTTTCTGTTCAAGTTCCAGCAGGTCTGTTCTTGCTGTTTGGTAAACAACATTGTGCATATTTTGGATAAATTTTATTGTGTATGTTGCATCCGGATGTGTTATCGCATGTTGCAATAAATCAGATTGCCTATGATTTAAATTAGGATAAATTCTAATAATTTTTTCTGTCTTATGCAGCTCGGTTTGTTTCTTTAACAAATAATTTCTTAACGATTCAATTGCCGAATGAATCACCTTAAGATTAAAAACTAAAAAATAGGTAATATCTAAATCGTCAATTTCCGAATAAAGATATGCCCGTGCATATTGTGCGGGAGCTTTTACTATTATACGGGAAATAGATAAATATTCAAACATCCAATATCCATTTTTCATCATAAACCAATAAAATATTGCTCTTGCCGTTCTTCCGTTTCCATCGATAAAAGGATGTATATATGCCAGCCAAAAATGCAATATAATAGCTTTAATAATAGGATGAACAAATATTTCCTTTGAAGATTCATTGGCAAAAGCACACATTTTTTTTATGCTTTCATCTATTTTATCCGGGGATGGAGGTGTATATAAAATTTTTCCGTCACTTTGATCAATAACATTAATTTCCTCATCCTGTTCGTTTCTAAAACGCCCGACGGTATTATGCTCATCTAATGTCTCTTTTGTTATAGAAGCTTGTATTTCTATAATAAGTTCTTTGGATAATGCCCTATTACTAAAATTCTTAATATTTTTTATCGTAATATAATTGTTGATAATCATCTGTTCTGCTTTGTCTTTGGGTTTTTTACCGGCCCTTAACATTTCTTTTGCCTTTTTTCTTGTAATAGCCGCACCTTCTAATTGACTTGAAGCAATGGCTTCTTCCATAATTGAATTAATTAAATATCGTTCTTTTTCTGCGGTATGCAACCCCGAATGTTCCGATAATATTTGCCCTCCTGCATTTTTGTCTATGTAGCTTATTTTTCTTAATATTGAATCTGTCAGACAATAACTAAACTTATTTCCCTCTTTATCTCCTATTAAAATTCTTCTCGTTTGTTGCTGACGAATTAATTTTAAATAGTACCAGGCAACTTCACTGGATATTCCTTCCGGCATCGTAAAATACTTAAACTTATCCCAATAGACATATTCTTCATTTGCTTTTCTGCTTAATTCATTCATTTCCTCTGAATTCATTAGATTCAATATCGTCGGAACATTTAATTTGGACATATTTTTCCAATCAGGAGCAATTTCCGGAATTTTCATTATTTTCCCTTTTTTAATTCAAGTAATGTCAAAAATGTTTTATTTTTTGGTAGTCGCAGACTATATACGCAGGCTAAAGCCTGCGGCTACCAAATAAAAATCATTCAAATACTAATTTAGTAGAAATTAGTATTTATTAGTAGTTAGGCTATGCTTTCTGTTATTATTTTAGAATATTATCGATTCTTTTGTCAAGTCTTTTCTACTAATTTTACAAATATTAGTATTTGGTTTTTTTCAGGGTTTTCTTTTTTCATTCTCCAAATACTAATTTAATAGAAATTAGTATTTATTAGTAGTTGGCCACCAACATCAAACTTTTGGCTGAAAACAAAATGGAATTTTTGTGAGGCAGGAAAGATATAGGAAAAATTCTGAAAAATTTTTCTTGTATCAAAAAAAAGGATTTGACAAGCTTATAAAATATATGTTACACTGTTTACGGAAGGGATATGATATTACTAAAATCGTAAATATGGAGGATATCCGTAATAATGGATAACGAATTAAGCCCAAAGTTAAAAAAGTTAGTTCAGACAGCTTGTGATTTATTTTTCCGTTATGGTATTAAACGGGTAAGTATTAAAGAAATCTGCCGGGAAGCTGAAATCAGTAAAATGACCTTTTATAAACATTTCCGTAATAAAGATGCCTTAGCCATATATATACTAAATGAATTTTTTAATGCCACCCATCATAAATTCGAGCAAATTTTAACCCAAAATACCCCCTTCGAGCAAAAAATCAGACAGATTGATATAAGAAAAAGGGAATTAACCAATGTTTGTGGCAGAGAATTTATTGATGAGTTACTAATAAATAAACATTCTGAATGCGGAAAATTTTTGATTAAAAAACGTAAGGAATCTAATAATTTAATCAAAAAGCTCTATACCGAAGCCCAAAAAAACGGAGAGATACGTTCTGATATAAAAATCGAATTTGTCATGTTTATGGTGGAGCACTTTAGAGAAATTATGCTCAATGAAACGATCAAAAAACTCTATCCTAATACAACAGACTTAATTAATGAACTGTTTAATTTTCTTTTTTATGGCATCAGCAATAAAAAGACTCCGATAATAAAATGAAAAAATTTATAACTATTAATATTTTTATTTTTCTTTTATTTATCCCTTACAATGTACTGGCACAATCTATATCCCAGCAGGGAACATTGTCCGGTTGGCTGACTATGGCAGATGAAAATACCGTCGGCTTCCGTTATCTCCCGGAGATTGGAATATCCCAATCAATTACTAAGGAGAAAACCATAGATGCTGAAGTTTCATTAAATGCCTATACCTGGACGCCTATAGATTCCTTAGCTAATGTTGAGGATAATAGCAAGATAGAATTGTATCGTGCCTGGCTTCGTTACTCAGCTCAACAAATTGAAATGCGTTTAGGCCTGCAAAAAATAAACTTCGGCCCGGCAAAAGTTATGCGTTCACTAATGTGGTTTGACCAAATTAATATTCATGACCCGTTAAAATTAACCGATGGGGTTTATGCTCTACTGGGACGCTATTACTTTTTAAATAATGCTAATATCTGGGTCTGGGGATTATACGGAAATGATGCCCTTAAAGGATTAGAATTTGTAGAAACAAACGCTACTCATCCGGAGATGGGAGGACGCTATCAATTTCCTACACCCCGGGGAGAATTTGCTTTTACTTATCATTACCGGCAAATTGACCGGGAATACTGGAATGAAGAGATGACCGGCACAATAACCGATGGCTTAGAAAATCGTTATGCCATTGATGGGAACTGGGATATCGGAATAGGTCTGTGGTTTGAAGCAGTTAGAAGAGAAATAAAAATAGACAGTAATAATAAAATGAGACAGGATAATTTAACTGTCGGTACTGACTATACTTTTCACCCCGGAATACATCTCTTATACGAACATTTCATTCAGTCAACGGATTTAAAAGAAGAAGATATAGATGAAACAAATAATTTTTCTGCTTTATCAATTGATTATAATTTTGGTATTATTGATACTATAACCATTATTGCTTATTACGACTGGAACAGGGAAAAAAATTATTTTTATTTAAACTGGCAACGCACTTACGACAATTGGAAGATAAACCTGATTGGGTTTTCTAACAGCAAAGACAATGATAATACTTTCAGTGGAGAAGGTGTACAATGTATGGTTACCTATAATTATTGATGGACTGAGAACACACACATTCTGCGTTCAGGCAACGGGTAATTCCGCACTCGGAGACTGTGTCATAATGGCTTTTTTGGTAGTCGCAGGGCTTTCTTGTCTGCCTGTGGAGGAAGCCTGCGGAAAAATTCCAATGATAACGCACCCTAAAAAGCTTGTGCCAAAACCCCCTTTTTTGCAACAATTGTAGTTGCCTCATTTATGAGGCTCGTCAACAAAATCATTCAGCAGCCCAATACTTCGATTACACTCAGTACAAGTTCATTGGGCAACTACATTGATTATGGCACAAGCTCTAAAGGTTGCGGCTACCACATAAAAATATAAGTTGTGACACAATTTGTCCTCGGAAATGCCAAATATTGTACTTTGTAAAAAAACATAGACAATACAAATATACAAGGAGGATTCTTTTATGCCCTTAGTAAATATAGAACAACTGGTAAAACATTATCCCATGGGAAAGACAAAATTTACTGCCTTAAAAGGGATTGATTTATCCTTTAAAAAAGGTGAATTTACCGGACTCATCGGGCCCAGCGGTTCGGGAAAAACAACCCTCTTAAATATTATCGGTGCACTTGATACGCCCTCTGAAGGAAGTGTTACCGTACTGGATAAAAAAATTGAAAAATTATCCCATCTGGAAGCTGCACACCTGCGATGTACTCATATGGGTTTTATTTTTCAGACCTACAATCTATTGCCGGTATATACCGTCTTTGAAAATGTTGAGTTTCCCCTGCTGATTATGAAAATGCCGGAAGAACAAAGAAAAAAAATGGTTTTAGCTTCCTTAGAATGGGTGGGATTAATGGATAAGATTAATTCCCGTCCCGGACAGCTTTCCGGCGGAGAATCACAGCGGGTAGCCGTAGCCCGGGCAATTGTAAAACAACCGGACCTGGTACTGGCCGACGAACCGACGGCAAACTTAGATGCTGCTAATTCCTACAACATATTAGAAATGATGGTTAAATTAAACCGGAATTTAAAAACCACTTTTATCTTTGCCACTCATGATGAAAAAGTAATCGGTTTTTTAAGGAGAAAAATTCACTTGATTGACGGACGGGTAGCCAAAGATGAACCGGTAAGTGCAGGAGGAAAATAATGTTACTTTCTAAACTAGCCTATCGAAATATTAAAGGAGCAGGCCTTAGAACCTGGCTTAATGTCTTTGTTCTTTCCTTTACTTATGTGTTGATTATATGGCACCAGGGACTTTTTAGCGGAATGCTCAAGCATAGTTCTCATGCAGTGATTAAAGATGAAATTGCCGGCGGACAATACTGGCATCAAAACTACGATCCCTTTGATCCTCTTTCCTATGACGATAGCCATGGCAAAATACCTGATGAGTTAACCGGTTTAATACAAGAAAAAAAAGCTGCCCCTGTTTTAATCCGTCAGGCGGCAATCTATCCGGAAGGAAGGATGCAAACTATATTACTTAGAGGTATTCAACCGGAACAAACTGTATTGAATATTCCTACGGCAAAGTTAGGACTAAAAGAAGATGTACTTCCTATTTTAATCGGTAGACGAATGGCAAAGAGCACTTCTTTAAATGTCGGTGATTATATCACTATACGCTGGAGAGATAAACAGGGAACCTTTGACGCCATTGAAGGCAAGATAGTGGAAATAATGAAAACCAATGTGCCCACTATAGATAAAGGACAACTATGGATTCCTCTTGAACATCTGCAAAAAATGACCGGACTGAAAAATCAGGCAACAATGATTATCGTCGGACAAGATGTTTTAGAAGAAGTAAAAGTTAAGAATTGGAAATTTAAAAATCAGGATTTTCTATTAAGCGATATCTCTGCCATGGTAAAAAGTAAAAGAGTTGGTGCCGGTATTATGTATGCCATATTGCTCTTCTTAGCTATGCTGGCTATTTTCGATACGCAGGTATTAGCTATTTTTAAACGCAGAAAAGAAATCGGTACTTTGATGGCACTGGGAATGACCCGTTTGCAGGTAATTTTTCTTTTTACCCTGGAAGGAGCTATGCATGGAATTCTTGCTATTGGTATTGCCGCAATTTATGGTATTCCTCTTTTGTTTTATTCTGCTAAGCATGGGATATCCTTTCCTACCGAGACAGTTGATGACTATGGTTTTGCTTTCGCAGAAACATTACTTCCCTCCTATTCAGTCTTTCTGGTTTTAGGTACTATATTTATAGTTATGACGGTTGTAACCATAGTAAGTTTTCTGCCCACGCGTAAAATTGCTAAATTAAAGCCGACTGAGGCGTTAAAAGGAAAAATAACATGATTAAATTTATATTAAAAGGCTTAATCAGGGACCGCTCCAGAAGTTTGTTTCCGGTATTAATGGTCAGTGCAGGGGCTTTTTTAACCGTACTTCTTTATAGCTGGATAACAGGAGCAATGGGAGATATAGTTAATTCCACCGCACAATTTAATAGCGGACACGTAAAAATTACCACCCGGGCTTATCAGGAATTAAGCGACCAAATACCAAACGACCTGGCTCTTTTAGAAGTGGACAATTTATTAAATCACCTGCGCAATAATGAAAACAAAATGCTCTGGACCCCACGCATACGCTTTGGGGGATTAATAGATATACCGGATATTAATGGAGAAACCAAAACTCAGGGACCGGTAATGGGATTAGGAGTAGATTTATTCAGTAAAAATTCCCCGGAAATAACTATATTGAATTTAAAAAATGCTTTGGTAGAAGGAAAATTACCTCAAAAAAAGAACGAAATATTAATCAGCGCAGACTTTGCTAAAAAATTAGGAGTAAAAATAGGTGAGCCAGCTACCCTGCTTGGTTCTACTATGAACGGGGCCATGGCTATGCATAATTTTACTGTCTCCGGAACGTTGTGTTTTGGCATAACCGCGATGGATAGAGGCGCTATTATTGCTGACATTACTGATGTCGGATTTGCTCTGGATATGATTGACGGAGCCAGTGAAATTGTAGGTTATACTAAAAATATGGTTTATTTTAATACGGAGATGAAAGAATTGGCCCGGAATTTTAATGAAAAATTTTCCAGAAAAAATGATGAATTTACTCCTTTAATGCTAACTTTAGGCCAACAAAACGGCTTTGAAGAATATTTACAATTAGCTGATACGTTCTCTTTTATTATTGTAGCCATCTTTATTTTTGTTATGTCTTTAGTATTATGGAATTCAGGATTAATGAATGGAATTCGCCGTTATGGTGAAATCGGTGTCCGCCTGGCTATGGGAGAACCCAAAGGAAATTTGTATCGCTGGATGATTTTTGAGTCAATAATCATTGGATTGGTAGGCTCTCTATTGGGAACTTTGGTGGGACTGGCTATTTCTTATTATATGCAATACCACGGAATTGATTTCGGAAATATAATGCAAAAGTCAAGTATGATGATATCCAGTGTTATGCGGGCACGGGTGACCAAAGGAAGTTATATTATTGGATTTTTCCCGGGCCTTATTGCCTCGGTAATAGGAACATGTTTTGCCGGAATCGGAATATACCGCAGGCAAACAGCTCAGTTATTCAAGGATTTGGAAATATGAAAAACGCTGCATTGGTTATATTGGTTTAAATTTGTTTAGATTGGTTAAAAGAAGAGACGGGCACAAAGGTATCGAGGCACAGAGGCACAAAGTTAAAAAATAAAAGACATAACGGCAGTTTAATTGGTTATATTGGTTTAGATTTGTTTGAATTAGTTAAAAAAAAGACACTTTTTTCCCCCTTTGAAAAAGGGGGATTAAGGGGGATTTATCTAAAATATTATCATATTCCAGGGAGAAACATAATGAAAAAATTAATTTTTATTCTTTTACTTATAAATTGCAGTTTACTTTATGCACAGGAACCGTCAGGAAAAACTATCCTGGAAAAAATAGACAAAAACTATACTTCAGACAATCAGAAATCTACCTCTACTATGATTATCAAAGGACGCCGGGGAACGCGTACTCTGCAAGCTCAATCATGGATACAAGGCCTGGATAAATCTTTTACCCAATACCTCTCCCCTCCCCGGGAAAAAGGTACTAAGATGCTCAAACTCCGGGACGAATTGTGGATTTATTCTCCCTCAACAGACCGCATTATAAAAATCGCCGGGCATATGCTGCGACGGTCACTGATGGGCTCTGATGTCTCCTACGAAGATTTTATGGAAGACCCCAAACTAAGTAATATATATACAGCAAAATTAATCGGAAAAGAAAAGATAGACGACCGCAATTGTTATGTATTGGAATTAACCGCCAAAAAAGAAGGTCTCTCCTATCATTCCCGAAAACTCTGGGTAGATGACCAACGGTACCTGCCTCTAAAAGAGCATCGCTATGCCAAAAGCGGCAAACTTTTAAAGACCCTGGTAATTAACGAAGTTTTTAAAGTAGAAAACCGCTGGTATCCGAAAAAGATGACTTTTAAAGATGCGTTAAAGAAAGGTTCCGGAACGGAATTTATCATTGATTCCATTCAATTCAATGTTAAAATACCCAAGCACATTTTCTCCAAAGCCGCCTTGCGTAAATAAAATTTTTAAAATCTAACCCAATATAGATGTAAAACTATCATTGAATAATTTAATGATTTTATCTGCTGTTATTAGTTTAAAAAAATAGATCCAATAATGAATATTAAAAAACCAATATATACTTTTGCTCCTTCAATTATACTTTCGACTTATATATTATATTTGCTTAACGACATTTTCACCTTCTGGCGCGTGTAACGGTCAGGTGCATAAAGTTATTAATTTTTTTTATTAATCTTTAGTTATTTCACGCCAACCATCTATATCAAGATTCATTGCCGCTAAGATTTCTTTCTTTTGTTCTATGGATTGTTTTGGAAAACCACCGCGAAGGAGTTCTCTATCCATATAGGTTGTAAATTGTAATGAGCGAAAATTCATCCATCCTTTAAATTTCCCCATATCGAGTACTAGTGTGCTGTCTCATAAATCCCTTGACATTTGAATATTTATTTTGTATAACATTATGAATGAACATAACAGAACGAATAATACTTACTTCAAAAGAAGAATCAACTATAAACCGTTGGTCACAAGGGAAAAGATTTCC
>JAUVLC010000118.1 GCA_030595925.1 Clostridia bacterium
GTGAGGATGAACAGGAAAGATAACCTGTTTGTAGCGAAGGGGCTCTACGTTAAACGGTATTTCCGGAGGAGGGAGAATGAGTAGATTGGAAGAAAAGCTAATAACTACGGATAAAGTTCGGGAACTTCAAAGGAAACTATAGCTTAAAGCAAAGTCACAGTCTATCAGGTGGGCGAAAGCTTTAAGATGAGCGTTTATCGGAAAGCCGTGTGAGGGAAAACTTCATGCACGGTTTGACGAGGGGATGCTGGAAACAGGGTATGGTTGAGATATTGTGACACTCCCAGAGGAAACGGGGAGAAACAGGGAAAACAAACATTAACCTGAAGCTACTGCGCCAGTGTTCTACTCTACTTAAATTTGTTGAATTAGAAAAAGATATAAAAACAGTTAAAAGAAAAAAGACAAAAACAAAAGACAAAAAAAACAGGCACAAGGGTACAGAGGCACAAAGTAAAAAGACAACGGTTGGATTTCTTATCAAGTGTGCAGTGACAAAAAAAAAAGGGGAATGATAATATGGAAAAAAATGGATTAATTCCGATAAATAAACCGACTGTTCCGGATTTAAAATGTATATTAGAAGAATATCAAGAGGTTTTTGATAACGGAATGCTTACTAATCATAAGTATGTAGGAATGTTTGAAGAACGATTAAAGGAATATTTGGGGGTAAGGAATGTTGTTTGTGTTTCTTGCTGTACTTCAGGGTTGATGTTAGTGGCGAAATGTTTGGGGTTAACCGGAGAGGTAATTGTTCCCAGTTTTACTTTTCCGGCTACGGTTCATTCTTTAATTTGGAATAATTTGACACCGGTATTTATTGATTGTAATCCGGAAACGTTTAATCTTGATGTTGATGAAATAGAAAAGAAAATTACTAAAAGAACATCAGCGATATTAGGGGTGTATATATTTGGTAATCCACCGGAAATGGATAAGTTAGAAAATTTAGTACATAAACATCAGATTAATTTAATCTTTGATTCTGCTCACGCTTTAGGTTCTCAGTTTAAAGGAAAATTTGCCGGTAATTTTGGGGATGCGGAGGTGTTTAGTTTGGCTCCTACTAAAATAATTACTTCCGGTGAAGGAGGAATAGTTACTACTAATAATGATGATTTAGCCAAAAAATTAAAATTAGCCAGAAATTATGGAAATCCTGGTAATTACGATTGTTGTTTGCTGGGATTAAATGCCAGAATGAATGAGTTGAGTGCAATAATGGGTTTAAAAAGTATGGATTTGTTAGAAGATAGTATTGCCCGAAGGCATAATTTGGTAAATTTATATAAAACGGAATTAGGTAAGATTGAAGGAATAAATTTCCAAAGAATTAGGAAAGGGAATCGTTCAACCTTTAATTATTTTTCTATTTTAATTGATTCTGAAAAGTTTGGAATGGATAATAAGGAGTTACATTTAGCACTGGAAAAAAAAGGGATAATGACCCGGGTTTATTTTTATCCTCCGGTGCATAGACAGAAAGTTTATAAAAAATATTACTACAGATATAAGAATAGCCTTTCCTGGACGGATAAGATTGCGGATTCAATTCTTTGTTTGCCTCTTTATTCGGATATGGGAGAGGAGAGGGTCTTGAGGGTGTGTGAGGCGATAAAAGACAGTCCATAGTCCACAGTCGATAGTCCATAGATTAAAAAAAGAAACGAAAGTCCATAGTCGACAGTCCATAGACAAAGACAAAAAATAAATACTAAATCCGAAATTCGAAATCCTAAACAAATTCAAAATTCTAAATTCTAAATTCAAAACAAAGACAAAGAAAAAAACAGGCACAAAGTTAAAAAATAAAAAACAGATTCAGTCCATAGTCCACAGTCGATAGTCCATAGACAGAAACGAATGCAAAGAATAAATCCCCCTAACCCCCTTTTCCAAAGGGGGAACTCAACAGGGTAACCCCGTAGCAAAAGTTAAAAGATGCTTTCGGGGACAAAAACTATATCGTTGGGCTGTAGAGGGATATCTTTACTCTTGTCACCCTTTTTAGTGATGTCGGTTACCTTTATTTTTATTGTTTCCCCTTTTTCACTGTCTACCCTAATTACTTTAGTTTTATTAGGGGCTGCTTGTTCAGTAAAACCTCCTGCCCGGGAAATTGCTTCTAAAACTGTAGTTGGTTTTTCTCTGGATAATTCATAAGCAGCAGGTTTTCTCACTGCTCCCATTACAAAAAACTTCTCAGGATGGTAACTTTTAATAAAAACATTTACTTGTGGGTTTACCAGATACCCGTCACTTAGAAGCTCTTTTATTTTTTCACAGAATTGATTTACCGTCAGACCAGCGGCATGAACCTGCCCAATTAAGGGAAAAGTAATATCACCTGCGGCACTTACTCTTACTTTGGTAGTTAAATCCTTGTGCTCATAAACCTTAATTTCAAGCACATCTTCTGAATGGATGGTATATTCTTTTATACTTTTTTTAGTTTCTGCAAAAGTTAATCCGGTAATAAAACTTGTTATTGTGGTTAAAATTAATAACCTTTTGAATAATGACATACTTCCCCCTTGAAAGACAAACAAACAGTCAATAGTCCATAGATTAAAAAAAGAAACGAAAGTCCATAGTCGACAGTCCATAGTCCATAGATTACAGATAACAGATAAAAACAAAGACAAAGACAACAGATAAATTCTAAATCCTAATATCTAAATCCTAAACAAATTCAAAATCCAAAATACGAAATTCCTATTTTCCCCTCACCCTACCCTCTCCCACAAGGGGAGAAGAATAAAAGAACAGCAGAGCAAGCTCTGCAACTACAAAATAACTTCACTGATAACGCAACCTAAAGGTTGCGGCTACAACATACAGAATAAATCCGAAATTCTAGATCCGATGATAACGCAGGCTAAAGCCTGCGGCTACCCGCCACTAAGAAACGGCGAGACAGACAAATTTAAAAGAAAGCCTGATTAATCAGGCAACTACAAACTAACAAACAACTATAGATTCCTGTTTGCGGAATGACAGAAACTTACAAATAGTTTTTAATAGAGGGCAGTCAGATTGATACTGGTTTTATTATCTCTATAATCAAAACCATCAAAATTAGAATCTCTTTCCTCATGGTGATAACCTATATCTAAAAAGAGCCACCTTACAAATTTATATTTCATATTTATACCGGCATTAATTAAAACATCCTCTCTTTTCTCGCTCAGGGTACCGAGCGTAGTTTCTTCGGGATATTGATTTAACTGATAAGAAACTACCACCTCGGAAAATAATCTTTTATTTAACTTATATTCGTATTTCAACCAGCCATTATTCATTTGATAATAGGCATTAGGAATAAAAGTAGATTCCATCGCTTTACGTAAAAAACCCAAACTAAGTGTATTTTTACTACTAAACCGTTCTTTTAATCTAATATCAGTAACCATGGTATCAAAATCAGGGGGATCTAAAATATCTTTATATTTACGACTTTGATAACCCACCTTTATGGTACTTTCACACTTACTGGTTAATTTTCCCATTATCCCCATCATCCCTTCTCTGTAATCCGATTCAGGATTAACCAAAGCAGTATCGTACCTAATTTCACCATAGTTATATTCCATTAAAAAAGATGTTTTGGGAAAAAAACGGTAGTTAACATGGACAGTATAAATATTTTGGGTTCTATCCTCGGCAGACCATATTTGCTTATAGTGACTGTGGCGTATATTTTGAATTCTTAAAGCTGTTTCCAACCGGGGAAAGAAAAAAGAAAGCCCCCCTTTTAAATCATTTTTATAATACCTAACCCGCTCCATGAATTCCGTATCTGCCCGTTCAAAAGTATCTTTAAAATTGTTGTTTACATTTACTTTAAAATCTCTAAAATTTAAAGACCATTCCCCTTTTAAAATATGATTTTCCGCATCCTGACTGGGGTATTCTAAATATCTTAAAATATTAAGAGAATAATCCACTTCAAAATGATAGTTGTTAAAAGGTATCTCCAGATTTAAAGATGGGGTAAAAGTAGTAAGAAAATCATCTTTTTTATCAGAAGGAGAAAGAAAAACATTGTCATCATGCATTCCTTCTATTTTTAACCCCGGATGCAGTATAAAATCGCCTAATTTTATTCCTCTTATTTTGCGAACATAAAGTTTTCGGGCATAAAGATTTCCACTGTTTAATAAAAAAGACAACAGAATTACTAAAACCAACACCCATTTTTTACCCAAAATTATTTTTACCATCCTTCCTCCTATCATTTAATATATCGGACTTGCCGGTTCTTCACTCACTTCAAAAGGGAATTCAACTCCCTTTATTTCCTCTGCCGAACCCGGTGAAACATAAGTTTTTGTTATGGCAGCAATTATTTTGGGAATATTAAGGACTTTAATAATTTCTTTCTCTAACATTATTCCATCCAGATTTCCGGTTTTTAAAAATCCTCTTCTAATTAAAAAATAAAATTTGCTTTTGTCGGTAATATTAGGCGGAGGATTATGCACCAGGGCAAAATACAAAAAATTCACTATATTTCTTCTTCTCACTAATTTACGATGGTTAGTCCCTACAAAAATATAAATTCCTTTTTTGACTAAAATTTCAATTTTTGCTTTGTAAACCTCTGTTACTGACATAAATTCCATATCCGCAGGCAACATTGGTTCTAAATCCATTAGCCGGATAATCATGTCAACAACCTTGGTGTTAGTCATATATCGAGCACTTCTTGCCGGAACATTGAAACTAATAAAAAAGAAAATAATTAAACTAAATGCAATAATAAATCTTTTGGAATTTTTCATTTTTTCCTTCCCCCCTGTTGAAGCGTTGTTACAATTTATTTTAGTATATTTTAATAAAGGTGTCAAGTATTTTTTTTCACTGCAATTTTCTTTGACACCCCCTTTCACCCTCTTAATAAATGTACTACAATTCAAAATATATATCCCCCTTTCATTACCGATTTACCCCAAATATCAGTGGAAACCCAGACAACCTGGTTTTCTACTTTTTGTGCTTATTTTTCATCTGCTTAAAATTCAAAATGCTTCACTTCCCAACACATTAAATCGCAAGGCAAGTAGTTATATCTATCAGGTCATTCTCATTAAGCTTACAAATACGTTTTAGCAGTGCCCGGATTAGGATATGCACTCATATTATTAATAACCTTAGAGATAAAAAAATTATTGAGTGATATATAAGTTTCAGCAGTTATTTCTGATAAATGAGAAGTATTAAGTGCAGCTATTACTTCTTTTTTGCTAACCTGCTGATTAATCTTTCCTTTTTTGATAATATTTTTATTAGCTAAAAAAAACAGTTTTTTCGTTGTATTTATTTCTTCCGGCTCAACAGCAATTAACGGGTACAAACTCTCTGCTAATTCTCCCCGGGTTAAATAAACTTTTCGATTGGTATTTAAAAAAATAGAAATTCCTTGAGTAGCTAAGAAACTTGTTTCTGCCCTATAAAATTGTTTTGGTGAAATAAGAGCAGATTCTGCGGGTAAATATGACTCTAATTTTTTTACTCTACACAAAAGGTGAACAAATTCAGCCCGGGTAATAAATTCCGTATTTTCACTATTTATGGCAGAAGATATTCCTGAAGAGGAAAGGTAATAAATAAATATATAAACGAAAAAAACGGACAGAAAAAGAAAAAATCGCTTTATCCACATATGTTTATCCTCTTTCTTTTTAATTTTTTTTTAATAATACTTTTTCGAGTGAGATTATACTTCAATTAACAGGTAAAAGTCAAGGAAAAAAGACGGTTGATAAAGACAAAGGACAGTCCATAGTCCACAGTCAATAGTCCATAGATTAAAAAAAGAAACGACAGTCCATAGTCCACAGTCAATAGTCCACAGTCAATAGTCCACAGTCAATAGTCCATAGTCCATAGATTACGGATAAAGACAAAGATAAAGACAAAAAGATATAAAAACAGTTAAAAGAAAAAAGACAAAAACAGGCACAGAGGATCCACACTCAGGACAGGCACGGGAGAGGAAAAACCACATTGCGACAAATTTTAATAGCAGGCAAACTCGGGATACTTATTTAACTGAGAAAAACTACTAATTTGTGTAGCAAATTTTTTTTAACATCCTTCTTCCTATTACTTAATATATCGGACTTGCCGGTTCTTCATATACTTCAAAAGGAAATTCCATTCCTTTCATTTCCTCTGCCGAACCCGGAGCAATGTAGGTTTCTGCCATAGCAGTCACTATATCCGGTATATTAAGTACTTTAACAATTTCTTTCTCTAACATTATTTCATCAAGATCTCCGGTTTTTAAATAACCTTTTTTCACCAAAAAAGCAAGTTTTTCTTCGTCAGTAGTACCCGGGGGAACATTTGTTACTATTGCTAAATATAAAAACATTACAACTGTTCTCCTATTCACCATTTCATGAGGTTCGGTATTTAAAAAAACATAAATCCCTTTATGGGTTAAAATTTCAATTTTTGCTTTGTAACGCTCTGCTACTGATATTGACTCTGCGTTTTCAGGTAACATCGACTCTAAATCCATTAGCCGGATAATCAGTTCCACAATCTTGGTGTTAGTCATATATCGAGCACTTCTTGCCGGAACATTAACCCCCATAAAAAAGAAAATAATTAAACTAAATACAATAATAAATCTTTTGGAATTTTTCATATACTCCTCCTTGTTGAATCGTGTGTAATGTCAAAAATGTTTTATTTTTTGGTAGCCGCAGGCTTTAGCCTGCGTTTTTATGTAATAATTTCTTCTAAATCAAAATCCAATGAACCTTTAAATGCATACTCTTCCCAATTATCAATTAAACCTTTTCTTACGGAATTATCCAAAATATAGATTACATGTTTTCTTAAATCTTCGTTTTTTCTGTAAACATGGTCGTAAAAATCCTTCTGTCATCGTATCCCTTTTCTATTCTTTGATAACCAAAAACCTGTTTTTTGTTTAAATATTACTACCATTTTCCATAATTGCAGATTCCTGAGTAAACCTGCCACCTATTCCTGCGAAACCTGCCATTGAATCCTGAGTAAACCTGCCACCCATTCCTGTGGAAACCTTACCACTTTTTGGGTAACGACAGGAATGTACAGACTTACCTGTGCGTGTCCGCACGCAGACAGGCTTGGGCAGTTTCACAATTCAAATAACTCTTATTTCCTTGAGTAAATTTAACATCCTTCTTATGATAAAGGAAAAAGGAGGATCAGAAAATGCCAAGGAGAAGAATCAGTATGAA
>JAUVLC010000067.1 GCA_030595925.1 Clostridia bacterium
TTCATACTGATTCTTCTCCTTGGCATTTTCTGATCCTCCTTTTTCCTTTATCATAAGAAGGATGTTAAATTTACTCAAGGAAATAAGAGTTATTTGAATTGTGAAACTGCCCAAGCCTGTCTGCGTGCGGACACGCACAGGCAAGTCTGTACATTCCTGTCGTTACCCAAAAAGTGGTAAGGTTTCCACAGGAATGGGTGGCAGGTTTACTCAGGATTCAATGGCAAGTTTCGCAGGAATAGGTGGCAGGTTTACTCAGGAATCTGCACCTGCTATTGCTGCAGCCATCTGGGGTTGGGTACCTGCTTTAATCTGGATTATATTCGGTTCAATTTTTTTAGGCGCAGTACATGATTTTTCGTCTCTGATGGTTTCCCTTCGCCAACAAGGAAAATCAATCGCTCAAATAACCGAAACGACTATCAGCAAACGGGCAAAAATGGTTTTTGCTGCTTTTTTATGGTTATCCCTGATATTAATTATTGCTGTATTCGCTGCTTCCGGAGGTAAAACGTTATCTGTAAAACCTCAAATTGTAATTCCTACTTTTGGATTAATCTTCGTTGCCCTTTTAGTAGGATTAATGATTTATAAATGGAAAATGAACCAAATTCTTGCCACTATCACAGGCATACTATTACTTTTTATTCTCATTGTTTTAGGGGCACACATTCCCATAAACATAGGAGCAAATGCCGCTACCAAATGGACTATAATTTTACTTCTTTACGCTTTAATTGCTTCAATATTACCGGTAAATTTACTATTGCAGCCGCGTGATTATTTGTCCGCTTTTGTTTTGTTTTTTGGCTTATTTTTTGGTTATTTAGGCCTGATTCTTACTCATCCTTCCGTGCATACACCTGCTTTTATTAATGGGACATTAGTTAATGAACCTCTTTGGCCAATGATGTTTGTAATCATTGCCTGCGGAGCTATTTCCGGATTTCACTCATTAGTGGCCACTGGCACCACTTCCAAACAATTGGCTTCGGAAAAAGATGCGAAAAAGATAGGTTGTGGAGCAATGATTGCCGAAGCTGCCTTAGCGGCACTTGCTTTAATTTGTGTAACAGCAGGCCTATATTTTAATAAAAGCCAGGGACCGATTCATCTAGTTTACCCTCAATTAATGAAAGAAAAAGGTTGGATTGTTACTTTCGGAGAAGGGTATGCCCAATTAGTAAAACCTATCTTTGATTCCCTGGGGGCATTAATCGCTATTACTATGCTCAAAACTTTTATAATGACCACTCTTGATTCCGCTACCAGAATTGGGCGATATATCGGAGAAGAATTAATGGGAATAAGTCTGGGTATAAAAATATTCAAAAACCGTTATTTTTCGACCTTAATAATTATCATTCTCAGCGGATGTTTAGCCCTGGGAAAATGGAAAACACTCTGGCCTATTTTTGGTGCTGCTAATCAACTAATAGCAGCTTTAGGCTTATTAGTCGTAACACTATACCTTATGCAAAGAAAAAAACCAACCAAATACACACTCTATCCGGCTTTATTTATGTTAGCTACCAGTATTGCCGCCTTAATTCATCAAACATCTTCTTTCTTCTCACAAAAGAATTATTTATTACTAAGTATCGGGATTATTTTAATTATTCTTACCGCTTTTATGCTCAAAGAAAGTATCCGGATAATTTATAAGTTGAAGAAGGGAAAAACAGTTTAATTGGTTATATTGGTTTTATTGGTTGGATTGGTTAAAAGATAAAAGAAAAAAACAGTTAAAAGACGGTTCTATTGGTTATATTGGTTTTATTGGTTTAGATTGGTTAAAAGATAAAAGAAAAAGACAACAGACCGTCCATAGTCCATAGTCGATAGTCCACAGATAAAGACAACGACAAATACTAAATTCGAAATTCAAAACAAAAACTAAAGACAGGCATCAAGGCATCAAGGCACAGAGGCATAAAGTTAAAAGATAAAAGACAACAGACAGTCCATAGTCCATAGTCAATAGTCCATAGATAACAGACAAAGAATAAAAAATAAATACTAAATCCGAAATACGAAATCCTAAACACAAAAATAAAGGCAAAATACAAAACATTTCTGCTCAATAAATTGAGCAACTACAAACAGATTGACCATCCGGTATCTTTTGGATATGTTTAACTACTTTTTGTTTTTGTCTTTAACTTATAATTTATAACTAATAACTGTAATTTCTATCTATGGACTATCGACTGTGGACTATGGACTATTTTGTTTTTACGTGCCCGCAGGGTAAAATTATGCGTCTAGAGAGAAACATATTTTGCCTTTATTTTTATACCCTTCTTAATATCATTTTGTTTGATTTCAATAGGCACTTTCGCGATTGTCAGCAGCGAGCATAAAAACGGTTTTTTTATGATCATCGATTAGATAAAAAAATCTATAATCGCCTATTCTGTATCTCCATGTTTCTGGTTTATAATTTGTGAGTTTTTTTATATTCCTGCCAAAATAAGGGTTTTCTCTTAATTGAGGATAAACATAAGTAATAAGCTTTCTTTTTATCCGTTCCTGTTGTCCACTGAAATCCTGTTTAATATCTTTCAAGTATTGATTTGTTTCGAATATTTTAAATTTTTTCAACAAATTTTCCCTTTCTTTTTTTGGCGTCACTGTAACCGGATTTAAGTTTCTCTCTTAATCTTTTATCTGATTTAATTTGAGCCATTTCAATAGAGTCTACATAGTAAGATTTTTCTATCTCTTTTAGAATCCCCATGGTAATAAAGTTGGAAATCGGCCGATGTTCAATCTCAGCAGCAGCTGATATCCTCTTATATTCTTTGTCTGATAACCTTAATGTTATTACCTTAGACATTATCTATCACCTCCTTCGTTTGTATTATTCTATTGTATTCAATAATATTCTAACATATTCTAATACATTTGTCAAGTGCTTTTCTGATTTTTTTCTTTTGTAGTCATTAAATGCCCTAGGAATCTCATCTAAATCGACATTTGTTTTTCTTTTTCTTCCTCATCAAAGCTATAATAGTCGATACTTAGAAAACCACAATAAACATATGCTTATTATTATATGTACTTTTTCAAATAAGTAAAATTCCCCGATAATTTACCGTTTTGAGTAATAACAGCACCGCGTATTTCTTTAGGAAGGGCAATGTGATTGGTAACATCTTTTATTCCGTGGGCAGCAAGCTGATAAACATAGTCCCTGATTAAATTACTGAATTCACCTGATGCATCCCGGGGCAATTCAGAGGGAAGATTATCCTGGGCTAAAATAGTAATGCCCTCCGATTTATATCCATCAACATATTTTCTCCGGTTAAAATCATAGGTAAAAGTGGGATTATCCGTAGTCGTTGCCTTACTGGTTAATTCAATCGAACCATTAATATCACATGATATATCCCCGATAAAATCCAAACGGAAAGGTTCCCTACCTGTTAATTTATGAATCATCTTTTTAGTAATAATGCGGGGATATTTCCTATCCCAATAACTGGTGTGAATAAGCATATTGATATAAGGCAAATAAACATCTAAATTTGATTCAAATTTCGCAGGATTTTGAAGATATTCTTCAAAATAAAACCCCTTACCGTTTTTTGGACGAAATTTTTCTTCCCGAAAAAAAATAATTTTATAGAGCTTATTGCGTATCTTTTTCTGATGTTGAACGAATTTAAGAATATTTTTAGGATGGATTTCTATTGGATTTAATAAATTAAATATTTCCTGTGCTCCTCTGGAAACATTACCGTGACCGGTAATCCCTATAATAAAAGGAGTCAGCTCTTTTTTTAAACCATGATTTTCAATTTGATAACCGACTTCCTTTACTGCCTGCTTTACACTTCTAAAAGATGCATATTTAAAAATCTGTTTAAGGGAAGAAAAAGGATTGTTAATACCTTTCCACTCTAACTTTTTCCCAAAATAATATAAACTATTAAGTGCTCCGCAAATACCGGCAAACCTTCCGAAATACACCAGGCGATTACCGTACAAATCAACAATCTTTTCATAATCAATCAAGGTAATCTTTTTTTCAAGGCAGGCATTAAGTAACGGCATATTCTCCGGCTGGCCCTTAATCGTATGAGAAAAAATCATATATATTTTGTCTTTATATAAATCCCTTACTTGCGGCTCTTTTATGCCTAATAAAAGGGTAGCTCTTTTAAATTTACTTAAAACCTTTGCTCCTTTTTTTTCATACTCTTTGTTTTTAAAGACACGGGTCAAGCTATGTTCAACTTCAACATTTATTCCGCGTCTAACTAACCAACCTACCTCCACAGGGGTTAAAGGGGCTCGCCTTTCCCCTGCTTTAGTTTCTTTTAATATTCCAACAACTAAATTCTTTCTCATTTTTCCTTTATCTAAAATCTTACCGGCGTAAAACTAACTGCATAAAAAGGATAACTCTTTTCTTCATCTTTACAAATTTTAACTGAAGCATAAGGCATCCATCCCGGAGAAGATTTAGCTATTCCCAAAACCCGAGGTGCTTCAATAAAACCATAAACCCCGCCTAAAAGAATACCTCCCAGATTGCCCCAGGCAGCACCCCTTCCTATATCATCCGAATTGTTACTCGAACCGTAACTAATCAATCCACCGGCTATACCCATAATACCCCCCATCAACGCACCTGATTGCATATCCCGTAAAACCACCGCCCCTGTGCCTGTATAATCTTGAGTAAGCTCATAACTTCCTACGGCTAAGCCTAAAACTGTTCCCCCGATGGCTCCATAGCCAAGATGCCGCAGCCCTGTTTTTAAATCTTCTTCATCACTATCGTCTCTATCGACAATAGCCAAATACCCGGTGCTTAATCCGGCTAACATCCCAACAAAACACCCCTTCCATCCATAAGAAAACACTGACGGATTTTTTTCTATTTCTCCGCCAAAAAAAGCGCCCGCTTCTACCTGGGATATAAAAACAAAATTATAACATAAAACTAACAACAACCCCGCAACGATTTTTTTCATATAACTTCCCTCCTCTTAATAAAAATCTCTACCTTGTCGATATATAGTTTATATGGACAACTTAAAAAAGTCAATAAAAAAAAGCAATCCGCCAATAATTATTGGCGGATTGCTTAATATCCATCTATTTAATCATCCTTATAAAGTTTTATGCTTATTTTAATTAACATTAACTAATTTACAAAGGTCTCCACGGACAGGCAGGGTCCCTTTCACTAATTTAGCCACAGCGGCATCTTCCCCAATATAACTTTCAACCCTGATTACTCCTATTTCTTTTTGAGTACGCCCAATAACCAAACCTGTAGTCGGGCTAATTATTTCCTTACCCAAATGAAACAATTTTAAGCTAGTACCTATTTCCAATCCTGATTCACGCCCGGCATCAATATATATGTCCCGATTTATAATTTCCGCTATCCGGCAAGACCACGGTTTTTTATTAACCTGGGAAACGATATTATCCACAAACTTTACTATTGCCGCTCTTAATGCTTCTCCTTCCAGTGTCTCATCATATTTTGCTTTTGTTCCCAAACCTAAAAATTTACCGGTTTTCTGCCTGGCCATTCCTTTGCCTGAATCTGTATACAAAATCTGCCCTGTTTCCACATCTACTACCCTGATATCAACTGAAGCCTGAGCAATTGTCTGTTTGCTTTGAATTATTAAATAATCCGATCCGCCCTTCTTAACTCCAAATTGAGAAATACTACCGGTTACTATTGCATTTACTCCCAAAATTTTCCCTACTTTTACTATTGTATTAGAATCTACATGTCCACTAGCTTGAAAATTCTGTTCTTCTAAAAGTTTTTTTATTTTCCCTCTTTCTACCAAAATAAATTTACCGGTTTTTCCCAATTCAGTAATCAGAATATCAGAAGCTGCCGTACCCAATCTTCTTTGCCCATACGCTGTTTTATTTTCAAAATCGATAATAGCAACCCTGCGCTTTGGTCCGGTATATTTAGATTCTACCTTTTCTGTCTCCTTAACGGTAGTAGTGTGTGTTTTTTTCACTGCAACCGAAGGGGCACAACCCGAAACCAATAAACCTAAACAACATCCTGAAATAACAATCTGTTTCAATCTTTCCATCTTTACCTCCTTAATTTATAAAATTTATACTTATACAAAATAGCTTTTTCGCCTCGTTTCCTGTCCTCTGATCCACAAAGAGAACTGACCACGCAAAACATGTATATTTTGTGAAATTCTTTATAAAAGCAAAAACATTTTATCTATTATTTACCAATTATTAGGCGGAAAGGTTCTTAATACCTTTCTTACTACTTTTATTGTCTCTTCCCGGAGAGGAAAAGATAAAATTTTCTCCATTGCTTTTTCCTTTAACTGCTCGGCAAATGCTTTTCCTATATCTTCAAAAACAATTTTAGTACGAGAAGCCTTTTTCTCTTTTATCCAAATTACTGCTCCGGTTTTTGCATTTACCAACTTGAATTCAGCCCTTACCAGCCTTTTCATATAAACCCCTATGGTTACATAAGAAAAATCTATTACTTCCCCATAAATAACTCCATCGACATTAAGGCCTTTTCCCAAGTCTTCAATGGAAATAGCCGGTAATTGTCCCGCATCATTTATCCCTTCACCAGCAAGAAAACTGTCTATTTCTTTTAAAGGTTTTAAAATATATCCTCTTCTTCCGGAAAGATGGTTATTAAAAATTTCTCTTAACCTTTCCGGTGCATCTATATCATTTGATTGATTAGTAAAAGGCAATACCGCTATAGTTTTAGGAGGTAAAAGAGGATCTACCCGAATAGGCCTCCTGGGTGAAACAGCACACCCACTAATAAGGATTAGAACAATAAGGCTCACGAAGAAATATCTAAATCTACTTTTAATGATATTCACACCCTGCATGCAACACATCTCCTTCATTACCAAATTTTTCTTTTACTCATAATACTTCACCAATCACTTTTATGTCAAGGAAAAACTATCCTTATAAAAATTAAATTTTTTTGTTTCTCATGAAGACAGGAAAAAAATTATATCACTTTAATTTATTGATTGTTTTTACAATAGGGTAATAATTTAGCCATAAATTCATCAGGAAGCCTGTGCATCCTCCATTTTTCATCTAAACATACTAACTTTACCATCCCCTGAACAATAAGTTTTTGGCTCTCTTTCTTTTTTATTACATTCTCTAATTCAAAACTTGCTTTACTCAAACTAATTAAATTTGTTTCTACTTCCAATAAATCTCCATATCTTGCGGGATACTTATAATCTATTTCTGCTCTGACGACAGTAAAGAATATATTTTCCTTCATACAATCTAAAACATCTATCCCTATTCCTCTGAGATATTCAGTTCTTGCTCTTTCAAAATATTTTAAATAATTAGCGTAATAAACTACCCCCCCGGTATCAGTATCTTCATAATAAACCCTTATCTGCATTTTTCCCTCCTGCATTTAAAATAAATTAAATATAATTGCATTATATATGATAATTAAATCTTTTTCAAATGCAAAATCCTTATCGTTTCATTTAAATACTTCTTGACTAATTAAAACTTTTTTTTTACAATGATTTAGTCACATAAAAGAAATCATTTGAAATTATTTTAAAATTCATTGAATTTTAAAAATTTAGAGGTAAATGAAATGTCTATGCTCAAGATACTACGCAGAATGGAATCATTAGATGAAAATGAAAAAATAGTAATTTTGGACTTAGAAGGGTTTATTGACACATCAACCACTCATATTTTACGAGAAGCATTCGAAAATCTTGTTCAAAATAAAATTTATAAAATAATTGTGAATTTTGAAAAAATATCTTATCTTAGTAGTACGGGCATAGGAGTTTTTGTTGAATTCATCGGAACTATTAGAGAAAACATGGGAAATATTATAATAATCAAAGTTTCTGACAAAATTAAAAAAGTTATTACTATAGCCGGCATTGAAAAAATAATTAAAATTTTCCCTACCGAACAAATCGCCAAAGATGCACTTATCACAGAGAAAGAAATATTAAACGAAAAAAAATCCTCTTTTAATAAATCAGTACAATTTCCTTTTAAAAAAGAATGCCCTTTTTGTAAAGAAATTTCATGGATTCCTCAGTCTGATATTTTGCGTTGCCCTAAATGCAAAGAAATTTTTTACATTACTAAACAAGGAGATATTACCCCTTTAAAGAAATCAGACAAAGAACAAGAGGCAATAAACCAATATAAATTTAATCTTAGAATACCCAGCAACATTAATTATCTTAATTATGTCCGCCTTTTTTTAACCGGATTACTTAGAGAAGAAAAAATCACAGAAGAAATCACAAACGACATAGAATTAGCTGTAGATGAAGCTCTTTCTAACATTGTAGAACACGCCTATAACTTCGAAAAACATCACACGATTGACCTTTCTTTTTATATTGTACCCGGCTCTTGTTTTGTTATTACTCTTAAGGATAAAGGTAACTCCCTCGATACCATTTTACATAGATTAAAAAGCGGAGTTATGGATGACGCAATCCCTATTCACCAGGAAAGAGGACGGGGATTCTATATTATAAATAAAACTATGGACAAAATAGATTATCAAACAGTAGCAAATTTTGGCAATGAACTAACAATGGTTAAACACTTTCCAAAATAATGAACTACCCCGCAGTTTACTGCGGGGAATCGAAGATTTATCCCATATAAATTTTGAGTGGTAAAATACGGGATAATTAAACCCGAAACCCTTCGACTCCATGCAAGGGAGTTCATGGTGAGTCTTTCGACTACACTCAAGATAAACTCAGCCGAAGTGCTCAGGGTCAATTCAACTACAGAGTTTTTGTCAGCATAGCTAAAAAAACTCTAAGTCTCATTGAATTAAAAACGATTTAAATTAATCCCAGGAAATGGAAATTCGATAAAATGAATAAAACACTTTCTCCGGCTGTTCAACAACTTATTTCTTCAGCTGAATCTTTAGAAAATGACGGCAAAATAAGCGAAGCTTTTTTTAAGTATGAAGAAATAATAGAGGCTATTTTATTTCTTGATGATGAAGATGAAATAAAAGAAATCTACAAAAAAATAAGCCACCTTAATTCCAGCAAATTTAATAATACAAAACAAAAAAAACGGCAGCTTATATTTATAGACATCCTTAAAGCAGAAAACCTTTATCAACAAGGTTTAATTGATGCAACATTAAAAATATTGGAGGAAATTAAAAAAGAATACCCCTCTAATCCGGAAGTATTAACTAAAATGGGTTCTATTTATGAACGGCAAAATCAAAAAGAAAAAGCAATAGAGAATTATTTTGCAGCAGCAAAATATTATCATAATCATCGTTTTTTTAAAAAAGCACTTTTTTTTGCCCAAAAAGCAAAAAACATCGCCCCCCAAAAAAAAGAAATAAAAATTCTTCTTTCCGAAATTTATATAAAAGGAGACTCAAGAGAAGAAGCCCGCAAAGAATTAATTGATCTGATTAAAAATTTAATTCAACAAAATGACTTTAATGAAGCATTAAAATATGTCCAAAAAGCACTTCAAGTCGACGGGATTGAAACACTTTATTTAGAAGGTATTATTTGGTTCCACAAGGAATTATTAGAAGCCGCCGAGCAAAAATTTAAACTTGTAACCAGATTAAAAGGCGGACACTTTGGTTCTCTTTGTTATTTAGGGGAAATACATTTAAAACAAAAATTATTTCAGCAAGCATTTGATGATTATCAAAAAGCATTTACACTCCGGCCATGGGACCCTCAAATCTATCATAAATTAGCAGAAATAAACTTGCAAAAAGAAGAAGGGGATTTACCCCCTTCAGAAAAACCAGAAATTGAATCACCCAGTGTTGTTCCTCCATCCAAAACAGAAGAATCTTTTTTACCGTTTGACTCATCTCCCCGTGTTTCTCCCGAGGAAGAAAGTTCTCCCGAGAAAGAAAGTTCTTCCGAGGAAATGCAAACTTATTTAATTGAATCTGAATTTGCAATGCATGAAGAAAAATCCCTTTCCGAAATGAAAGGGCTATATGAATTTGCCATTAGCCTGGAACCAACAAATGATAAAATAGTAAAAAAATTGCAGGCAATAAAAATGTTTCAAAAAGAAAAAGGAGAAACCCATAAAAAATTAAAAATAATAAATAAAAATTTTGACGATGAATTTTGGCCGTTATCGATTGTGGAAATCGCCGAATTCCCATTTTTACTTAAAAAAGTTATTGCTTTATACCGTTCTTTCCTGGAAAATTCTTCAGACAACGAACTATTAAACAGATTAAATAAAGTTCAGTTACTAAGCAATAAAAACTATTTAGATTTAAAAATAACTTCTTGAAAAATAGTGATTTCAAAACAGGCAGGTTTATAGAAAAGATTTAAGTCTTCTTTCTGAAAAGACTAAAAAATCTGTCTTCGTAATTTTTAAATAATCCATAGTGGCGTAATTTTTTACCTAATTGGTATATACTAACTTTATTTTTCTGAACATCTGCAAAAAGTTGTTCGATTTCAATCCTTATATTTTTTTTATCTTTGCCCGTTTGACTAAAAAATCCTCTTTCTTCCAATTCCGTAATATTCCCGGGAAAAGAACGCATACTTAATTCTATAATGAATTTCATTAAAGAAATTTGCCAATTGTCATCCACTCCCTCAATAACTACTGTCGAATTTTCTCCCTGTAATTCTATCTCCGCTTTAATTTTATCGGAAATATCAGCAATACTAGAAGAAACAATTTTTTCTTTCTCTAAATCATTTTTAAATTTATAGCCCAACCCTTTAATATTCTCTCCATACTCCTCAAAAGCCCTTTCCGCATATTCTCTGACTTCTTCGTCCCATCCCTCAAATACATCCAATAAATAATGCGGCACAACTATTTTAGGTTTTTCCGCAACTACCCTGCCTTCTCTAATTCTAACCTTGTTAACTTTATCCATTAACTCACTAATTAAATAATAACGTACTACAGTGCCGCCAAAAGTAGCTAACCTTTGCTTAGGTGCTTTTAAAATTTTAGTATGTTTTATTACATAATTAAACTTTTCTTTTTTATTCATTGATTCCCTTTCCTTTTAATAAAACCATTTAAAACTATTGATAGCAATTATTTACATTTAAACATAAAAACATCCTTAAATTTTAACTATTCCCTCTCCATTGAAAATGAAACAAACCTCTACAGAATATTACATAATTTCAAAAAAAAAATCAAACTAAAAATATTTAAAGTTGTGTCAATATTTATTCTGCCTCTAATTTTTCTTTATTGACAGAAAAAACAATTTATAATATCCTTTATCTATAATAATTATTTAAAACAATTATTAAACACTCTTTCAATGGGCAGTAAAACGGAAAAACTCATGAAACAATATTATAAACTTCCTTTACTGAAAATAATTCCCTATTTAAAAAGATTAAACAACTTTGTACTCTTAGAAACCAATAAATACTGTAGGGAAAACAGATTTAGTTATTTGTTTATAAATCCTCTTGGCATCATAAAACATAACTCATTCCCATCCGACGGAGAAAAAATATTCTCTCAAATGGAAAGACTTTTAAATAATAATTACCTGGCCGGATTTTTTTCTTACGAATTAGGGCCTTTAATGGAAAACATCTTCGAAGAAAGAAATACTTCAACTTTTCCTTTAATCTGGTTAGGTATTTATAGTGATGTTATAGTTTTTAATCACCAAACAGGGGAATTTAATCAATCCGGAGCAAATATTTTTTCCCAGCGGGAATTTAGCCCAAAAAAATTTGACCTTTCAAATCTAAAAATGGACATTACAAAAAAAGAATACTTGAAAAACATTGCGAAAATTAAAAGATTCATCCACTCCGGTAATACTTATCAGGTAAATTATACCACCAAATACAAATTTGATTTTTCCGGATGTCCCTTTTCTCTTTATTATAATCTACGAAAAAAACAACCGGTAGCCTATAATGCTTTTATAAAAACAAAACAACACATTATTATTTCCTGCTCTCCGGAATTATTTTTCAAAAAGAAAGGAAATTCTATTATCACCAGACCAATGAAAGGAACCATTAAAAGAGGAAGAGATACTCAAGAAGACAATTACAATAAACAGTTTTTAAAAAAAGACCCTAAAAATTTAAGCGAAAATATTATGATTGTAGATCTATTCAGAAACGACTTAGGAAAAATCTCCCAAATTGGTAGTGTAAAAATATTTGATTTATTTAAAATTGAAAAATATAAAACTCTATTCCAAATGACTTCAGGAATAAAAAGTAAATTAAGAAAAAATCTATCCCTTTCTGAATTGTTTAAAAGTATATTCCCTTCCGGATCCGTTACCGGTGCACCGAAAATAAAAACTATGCAAATAATCAAAGATATAGAAACCCAAGCAAGAAAAGTTTATACCGGAGCAATTGGATTTTTCGGACCTAAAAAGGAAGCCGTATTTAATATTCCCATACGAACAATTCTTATCAATAAAAATAAAGGAGAATTAGGTATCGGCAGTGGTATTGTTTTTGATTCCAATGCAGAAGATGAATTTTTAGAATGCAAATTAAAAGCAAAATTTATCATACAAAACCCTACAGATTTTCAATTGATAGAAACAATTCTGTGGAGAAACACCTTCTACCTATTAAATCTTCATTTAAAAAGAATTGCCTCCTCGGCAAAATATTTTGATTTCTTCTTTGATAAAAAGATTATTTATCAACAACTCTGCCGGTTAACACGTAATTTTAAAAAAAATAATTTTTACAAAATACGATTATTATTAAATGAAAAGGGAATCGCAACGTTCAAATATAGAAAATTACCGGATAAATTTAGTTTTTGCACACAAACCAAAATACAATCAAATAAAAAAAAATTAATTATTCTTTCTTCGGTTGCTACTGCATCAAATGACATTTTTAGATTTCACAAAACAACAAATAGAGACTTATATAATCAAGAATACAATAAATATAAAAAGAAAGGATTTTTTGAAGTTATCTTTAAGAATGAAAAAAATCAAATAACGGAAGGATCCATTACCAATATCTTTATTAAAAAAGGCCAACGTTATTATACCCCTCCAACAAAATGTGGATTATTAAATGGCATTTATCGACAATTCTTTATACACCACAACAAAAATGTGGTTGAAGATATACTTACCGAAAAGGATTTAATAAATGCCGAAGAAATTTATCTCTGTAATTCTATTAAAGGAATGATTAAAGTGGTCTTAAAGTAAATAACCCCGCTCAAGAGCGGGGCATTAAAGTCAAAACAATTTTAGTTGTTTGCTCTTTGTTTCATGTTGTTGGTACTTTATATACTTTCTGATTACATCAGCAGTCACTTTGTCACCAACAGTTCGGGCAAAGTA
>JAUVLC010000157.1 GCA_030595925.1 Clostridia bacterium
GTAGCTACATCACGAGCTAATACTAGTACGTCGTCAAAGCCATCACCACCAACCTCGTTGAAGGTTGTGGAATAGTAAATTTGAAAGATAGGGGGATGTCTACTTTGAAAACATGGTCTCTATGCCAGGTTTTTTGTTTTCAAACAGTGCTTATACCCATTGTCAAAATGGAATACTGTAAAGGCTTTGCCTTGAAGTTGCTTTCATTCGCTTCATAGTTTTTTAACAACCTTGGCCGGATTGCCGGCAGCAACCGTCATGGCAGGAACGTCCTTTGTAACAACTGAACCGGTTGCCACCACAGAACCTCGTCCCACGGTAACGCCTTTTAAAATAATTGAGTGAGCACCGATCCAGGCATCATCTTCAATAACGACCGGAGCGATATCCTTTTGTCCAACTGGTTCATTCTTTGCCCGAGCTTCAGGATCAATGGGATGGTTGTTATTATCGTAAATAGAGCATCCTTCCGCAATGAGGACCCTGTTGCCGATACTGATACTGTCAGCGCAGGACAAAACCGATGCATATCCTATATATACATCGTTTCCAATGGATATAGTGGGGTTTGGATTTGTTTTATAAGAAACAATAAAAGTAGCATTGCCACCAATTTTTACATTATCACCGACAAAAATAGAACCATATCCCAAAATAAGAGGGAAATTTACCTCTATATAGAGAGATTTCCCGACACTAGAGCAGCGATATCTGAACATGGGGTCATAAAACAGGAATTGTTTTGTCCGTCGCCAGAAAATGAGCCACAGGTTATGAAGGTTAAAAAAAAGAGCTCCAAAAACACATGGAAAGGGGAGGCGTACTCCACGCAACTTAAACGCCGTATCATAGAGAGCACGATGATACCATTTTTTGCGCAGCTTAATATTTAGAATCAATTGTCGGAACATTTTTCGAACTTGTATTTTTGTGTGATAGCCAAAATGACAGAATGGAATTTCCATAGTTAATTATTAATGTCGATATTTTTTTTTAAAGATAAGTGAATGGAATTGCAAAAATACAAGTTACTATTAACACAAAAATCAATTTCAGAACTGCATATTTCATATCTTTTAATTGAGAATTTTCAGGCATAAATAGTTTATTAAATAAAAATATTACAGGGACATGTAATAAATATATTGAGAATGTATGATAATGGAAAAAAGAGAGTCTCTCCAATAGTGGGAATCTTTTTATGGTCCTCACTAAAGGCCTTTTAGTGAGGAGAAACAAAAAGATGGTTGCAAAACTACCAGCAACGTAATATAAATCTGGAGCAAATGTATGAAATTCATAGTCAATATTTAATTCTAACAAACGAACCAGAACTATGTTTAACAAAATAGAACATGTGAATAACCCTAAAATTAAATTCCTATTTCTTAGTTGAGGGATTGAAAAATACATAAACCCAAAAATAAAAAATGAACTATGAACTATTGGTTTAAAAATATTATTACCAAAAAAATAGAAACTATTTTCGATATCATATATAGACTGCGTTCCTGCAATTAGCAGAGCTATTAATAATAAAATAAACAATATTATCTTATTCTTATAAAAATAAAAATATACTGGCGATATTAAAATAATAATAAATAAGGTATGCAAGAACCAAACATGTCCGACAGGAAAAGGTGTGACAGCTTTTCCAGGAGGTCTTATCTGAAGCCATAAAGAAAGATAATGCCAATCTAACGAAGCGAATCTACCCTGTTGAAATAAATATACGAATAGAGACAAAATGCATAATAAAAAGTATGGGGTTAATAGTCCTACAAACCGTTTATTGTAATAATGAAAAACTGATTTGGATTTATTGAAGCTGAGCAATGATACTGAACCAGACAAAAAAAAGAAAACTGGAACGAAAACATGCAAGAATTCAGAATAAGGCTTAAATGCCCAGAACCCCCCGATATGGCCAAAGACAATAACAATTATCGCAATTCCCCTTAAATGCGAAAGAAAAGCACTATCTTCTATAGATAGCTTATAAGTCACACCCGACATAAGCATCTTTCACCTCTCGAACTTGATCTAACTCGTTGTTTATCCCTTTAAAAATACATTGAACCTCAATATTCAAAATATCAATTGTTATGCCCAATATTCAGCAATTCTCATTATGAAAAAATAAGTTAAAATTCAATAGATTAGAGGTTCTATTTGCCCTTAAAATATCTAATTTTTTCAGCTAAAATCAGAAAATATGACTATTTTAGGGGGTTGAACAGACCTATTAATCTCTGTAACCATCATGCAAACATCCCATATTTGCCTGTAAAATAAGGACAATTTCCATAATTAGAATTGCTGCCCAAGATTGTATCAAGCAAAAAAATATTATTGCAAGTGGTTAATTTACAAACTTTTTATTAATGGAATTTGTCCTTCTAATAAAACTTGAAATTTTATAAATGAAGCCCGGATTATTTTTTCTAATTTTTCTAATTTTTCTAATAGTTTCTTTGGAAATTGGCTTTCTATAACGCAATTCATCTTTTATGCCTTTAAAGCCATTAAATACAGCCTTAAAATACCACTTCAACTGTTTTCTCCTTAAAGCAAACAAAAAAGTCGTTAATAAACGATAGAAAACATGTAAAATAGCTTTGCAAAATGGAAGATTCCGGACGGCTAACCATATCTGGTTACGAGTATCATAATAAGTGTTCCGCCATGACACTCTATGCTCTGTTGAGCACTTATGTATTACGCTCACGTCTGAAGAATAATATATTTCAAATCCAGCATCCATAAGCCGATAAGCCAAATCTGGCCCTTCATGACTGATGAAAAATTCTTCAGGGTAATAACCTACAATATTAAACACTTCCCTCTTAAAAGCTACGGCGCCTTCAGAAATATAATCAGTTATAAAACTTTTATTTGCATAATCCTCCATCCTATAAGGATGGAACCAGTTAAAAGCTATTATCTCTTTTGTTGCTCCATCTAAAATCCTGAAGTTTAAAACTGAAATGTTTTTTTTCTTGCTAAAAATTTTTTCAATTGTTGCAATGCTTGATGAATCGGAAAAAAAGACATCGTCATCAAGTGTTATAATTATATCTCCTGAAGCTCTTTTAATGCCCTCGTTCCTGCCGGAAACACCTTTATTCTTCGTTAACCTAACAAGATTAATATTATCGAAATGAGTTTTTAGATACTCAGAAGTTCCATCATTTGAATCATTATCAACAACAATTATTTCATCAGGAATTTTATTTTGTTGTTCGAAGCTTTTAAGCAACGAAACCATACTATCCTTTCGATTACATGTAAGAATGACAATACTAATTTTCATTTTTTTAACCAAGAAATAATTATATTCATGATATCGGCTGTTTTGACATGATAGCCTACCAGTATTACAGAAAAAGTAATTGATATTGCTTCATGCAATTTTCTAACGCATAGCTTTGGTCTGCTAATTTTCTGGACTTCGTCCCAAATTTATGGCGCAATGAAGGGGCATCTATTAATCTATTTAACGCCTGTATCAATTGTTCCTCATCGTTGAGCTCAACAAGGAATCCATTTTCATGGGGAATTATTACATCCTTTATTCCGGCAACATCTGTTCCGACTACCGGTAATCCGGTGGCCATTGCCTCAATCAAACTAATCGGCAAGCCTTCCTTGTAAGAAACGAGACAGAATATATCCATAGCCTTTAAAAGATCAGGGACGTCAGACCTGCCGCCCATCAGCGATACTTCATCGTCTAAACCGGCCTCTTTGATAAAGCTTTGTATATCTTTTTCAGAGCCTTCCGGATCATCCTTGAATCCTTGACCTATTATCAACAGCTTTAACTTGTTATTTTGTAGCAGTAAATTTTTGAAAGATTTTAACAAAAAAATATGGTTTTTATTTTTTTTTAGATTTGCAACTATGCCGATAACAATATCACCGCCATCTAATCCACATTTGGTCTTGTAATGGTTTTTATCCTGAGGAACGGAAAACAGTTTACAATCAACACCATTTGGAATGGCATGAGTTTTATTTTTAGGCAGATTAAAAGTATCCTGCAAACAATCTTTTACTTTATTGCTTATACCAACAACAGCATCAGTATATCGAAGTAAATTCCTGCCTGCAATAAGCCATTTCCAGGAGATAGCTTGTATCTCCCATTCCGAATGCTCAGTGTAGACCAGCCTCACGTTATTTACAACTTTAGTACCGTAAAAAGAATACACCAT
>JAUVLC010000154.1 GCA_030595925.1 Clostridia bacterium
TTTTCAACCACTATCCAATTCCCTCTTTCTCCTACTGTCCCTACATAATGCCCTACTATATCTTGAAAACCTACGGTTTTTAAGATATCCCTAACACCAAGGTTACCCTGCGGCAGAGACCGCAGGGAATAGCAAGTTTAAATCAAAAGCCATTTATAAACAGGTATTACGGTTATTGTCTTATTTTTTACTTTTATTTCTTCTTCCTCGTCTTCTGTAAGGATAAGTCCTTTTTTTAATTTTAGTTCATCCATTGCTAAAACAAGTGCTTTTATTTTTCTTTCCCGGACTTTATCACCGGATAAAGTTTGAGTTACTTGTATTAATGTATCAATTTTGAGCCCTTCCTTTATCAAAAAATCAACTTCCAAATTATTTTTTGTTTTGTAATAATAAACCTCTTTTCCTCTTCGTTTAAGTTCACCAAAAACCAAATTTTCTAAAAACTTTCCTTTATCTTTAGAAAATCGGAAAGCTATAGTATTAATTAACCCATTATCAATACAATAAATTTTCTGGGGACTAACCATTTGTTTTTTCAAAGAATAAGAAAAACCCTTTACTGTAAAAAAAAGAAAAGCATCTTCAAGATATCCAATGTAACTTTTGATTGTATTCATACTTCCCAATTTAAAAAATGACTTCAACTTATTATAGGAAAACAAATTCCCGACATTACTCAAAAGATACAAACTTAATTCTCTTAATGTTTTTATCTCTTTGATTTCATAACGAGCAACAATATCCCGATATAAAATATCTTCGTAAACCTTTTTCAAAACAATTGTATCTTTATATTTTAAATATTCCGGCATACTTCCTTTTTTTATATATTCATTAAAATATTTTTTGATTTTTCCCCTCTCCTGCGTTAAAAGCAAATTATTTCGCACAAACTTGTACCCATTAAAAGAAAGAAACTCCTTAAACGAAAACGGAAAAAGTTCTACAGTCACTGAACGCCCGGTCAATTTTGTCCCTAATTCTTTGCTCAGGAGAGAAGCATTAGAACCGGTAATAAAAAACTTATATTTTCTATCCTGCATTCTTCTTACAAACGCTTCCCAGTTTTGTACATTCTGTATTTCATCAAAAAAGAAAATTTTCTTTTCTCCGAAAAGTTCTATAAATAATTCATATAATTCATTAAAATCAGCCAGTTCAAAATTAATTAACCGTTCATCTTCAAAATTTAAATAATTTACTGCGTTTTTCCCGTAAAACTTTTTTCTAATTTGAGACAGCAAAGTAGATTTTCCTGATCGCCTGATTCCTGAAATAATTATACTATGAGACAATTTCAAATATTTTTCTATCTGAGAAAGACTTTCTCTCGATACGCCAACATCTGTGTCATCTATAATATTTTTTTGTTCTAAAATAACTTCTTTCAATAATGATTTATTCATTTTTATTCCTTAAATAGTTCTCATTTCTAATGAAATAATAACATATCAAGTTCTCATTGTCAATGAAAATTTTAAAATTATTTTTAAGGAAGGTAACCCTTGAAAAGTGAAATTAGGCAAATAGGGGTACATACGCAGGCTAAAGCCTGCGGCTACCATTATTTATTTGTTTTTGCAGGATTTCTTTCATTAGTTCTTTGGGGGCTTCTTTTCCTGTCCATATTTTAAAAGCAAGGGCACCCTGATTTAAGAGCATACCCAATCCCCCCAGTGTTTTTGCACCTATTTGTTTTGCCGATTTCAGTAAAGCCGTCTCCCGATTATAAACTACATCGTAAACAAATAAGTCTTTTCTTAAATTATTCTCTTTGACCACAGAAGAATCACCCTCATTCATCCCTGTAGGCGTCGCATTTAAAAGAATATCCACTTCCGCTATCTTGCCGGAAAAATACTTTTCATTAAAATCAACAATTTCTACCGAACAAGCATTAAAATATTTTTTTATGCGTTTAAACAAAGTCTGACTTTTTTCTCCTATTACATCGGTAAGATACAGTTTTTCTATTCCTTCTTTTGCCAACATAAGGGCTAAAGCATGTCCTGCCCCCCCTGCCCCTATTAAAAAAGCCGATTTTCCCCGGGGCTTAAATTGTCCCTCTTCTTTTAAAGAATTAATAAACCCCATTCCATCGGTATTGTATCCCACCAATTTCCCCTGCTCATTATGAATAGTGTTTACTGCCCCAATCATCTCTGCCACAGAATCAACCTTATCCAGAAATTCCAAAACCTTCTGTTTATGGGGAACGGTAATATTAACACCGGTTATAGATAATGCCTTTATTGCTTTAACTGCCGAAGGTAAATTATCAGGCTCAACACAAAAAGGCAAATAAACAAAATCCAATCCTAATTTCTCAAAAGCAGCATTGTGCATCGTAGGAGAAAAAGAATGTTTAACCGGAAATCCGAAAATACCTACAGTTTGTGTTTTTCCTTTTATTAGCATAAAATCACCTTCTTTTTTGGTAAATACCGGAATTTTTCAACCCGGAAGAAAGGAATACTTTCCCTTTATTATCTACAATGATACCCTCTACATCCGGTAAATCTTCAATTAATTTCATCCCACCGATAGAACCTAAAACTAAAATTCCGGTAGCTAACCCATCGGCTAAAACACTATTACCCGTTATTACCGTCACACTTACACATTCCTCGACAGGATAACCGGTTTGGGGATTTATAATATGGTGATACCTAATTCCTTTTTTTTCGAAAAATCTCTCGTAATCACCTGAAGTAAATATTGCTTTATTTTCTAAATTAATAGTTCCCAGGATTTCTTCCTTTAGGCGAGGGCTCTGAAGGGCAATCGACCATTTTTCATTTTTGTCCTTACCTAAAACAAAAACATCCCCTCCGGCATTAATCAAAGCATTTCTAATTTTATGTTTTTTCAAAACCAAAATAGCACAATCTACCGCATAACCTTTAGCTATGCCTCCTAAATCTACAGCCATTCCTTTTTTCTTAAAATAGATTTCATTATCATCGTCAAAAACAATGTTTTTGTAATTAACCAGTTTTTGTAAAGAGGATATTTCCCACTCCCCGGGTATTTCCTCTTTAGTTATTTTTTCTTTCCATAAAATAGACAAAGGGGCAATAGTAATATCAAAAGCTCCCCGGGTTAGGTTTCCTACCTGACATGCCTTCTCTAATAAAGAATACATTTCGGAACTTACTTTTGCCCGGCCTTGTCGGTTAAGTATAGAGACTTCACTTTCCTCTTTAAAAATACTGGCAATCCGCTCAATATCTCTTATTTTACTAAAAGCACTCTCTATTGCTTTATCCGCATTTGTTATATCTTTATCCCAAACTGTAATTTCTATAAACGTTCCCATTAAGAAAGTAGTTTTTTTTACCTTTACTTCCCGGCAGCCTAAAAAACAAAAAACAATTAGTCCATAACCAACAATAAATATTTTTTTCTTTTTCCTAAGAAATTGTAAACTCAACCCCATTTTTATTATTTTTAACCTTTTGTTAACTATTTCCTTTACATTATTATATTGATTTTATTCCCACATTTCTTACACTGCCCCTTATCTATATCTAAGATTTTTACATGCTGCCCCTGTCTATTGATTAGAGGTTCTTTGCAAAAAGGACAATAAGTAAGATTAAACCCATTTTCATCTAAATAAACAAATTTCATCTTCTTTTGCGCAATATCTCTAGCCCTAATTAAAACATCTAAAGAGGTAGCCTCTCTTCCCAATTTATAAGCAGGTGAATAACCCAAAAAATGCAGGGGTATATGTGGATTTAAAGAAGAAAGCCAATGAACTAAAGCTTCTATTCCTTCTTCCGAATCATTTAATCCCGAAATAAGCAACATACTTACTTCCAAATGAGGACCATTCTTTGCTATTAATTCCACAGTTTTTAATACTGTATCAATATTTCCACCGCAAATTTGCCTATAAAAATCATCATTAAAAGATTTCATATCAACACTTACCGCATCGGCATATAATAATAGATCCATTAAGGGTTTCTCATTAATAAAGCCGTTAATTACTAAAACATTTTTTAAACCATAGCGGTGAGCTTTGACCATTGCTTCCATAATATACTCAAAATTTACTATCGGCTCATTATAATCATAAGCTACACCAAAAGAAAGATATTGTTTGGCTAAAATCACAGATTCGTCGGCAGAAATTCTCTGGGTAGGAGTACCATCTACACCTACCTGTGAAATATGGCTTTGATTACAAAATTTACAATGTAGATTACATCCTATCGTCCCTAAAGAAAGAATTTTTTTTCCGGGATAAAAATGGTAAAGATGTCTTTTTTCGATTGGTTCCATATAAGCGGAAGTAAATTCATCATAAATAAAAGAATATAATTTACCCTTTTCATTTTTTCTAACCCGGCATAACCCTTCTTCCCCTTCAGCAATAACACACTTATGGGGACATAAAAGACATTGAACAGCATTTTCCACTTCCTCATTTTGCTTATAATATAACGCTTCTTTCATATCTTTTCCTCCTTGCTAAGTATGGTAATGTCAAAAGTGTTTGACATTTAGTTTATAATTTGTATAATTTATTAACGAGAATATTTGTTTGGTTTTGTGTTCTCGTCGTCTCCCCCCTCTTTTTTAAAGAATGCACTATTCTTTCTTCCCCCTTTGAAAAAGG
>JAUVLC010000163.1 GCA_030595925.1 Clostridia bacterium
ATACCCGAAACCATTCCTCAGATAAACAAGGATTTATATAAATTAAAGAGTACTGATTATAAAGAATTAACCTTTTTGATAATGAAGGAATTTTTAACTGATTACCGTCAAGACGAGCTAAAAGTCTAAAGTTGTTTTACAAAACGGTGTTTCTTCTCTCGGGGTAGCTCTAATTGAAGAGGGTATCAAACTACGGCAGGCAGGAATAAATGCTCCTATTTTGGTTATGGGGAGTGTTTATCCTTTTAAAAATTATAAAGAATTAATAAATTTTAATCTTACTCCCATCGTTGCCAGTTTATCCAGTCTTAAAGAGTTGTCTTCCATTGCTTCCAAAGAGGGGAAAAAAGTTGGTTTTCATCTTAAAGTAGATACGGGAATGGGCAGGATTGGGGTTTCTATTAATTCAGTGCTTAAGCTCGTAGAAGAAATTTCTTCTTTACCCGGGGTGGTTCTTGAGGGAATAATCAGTCATCTTTCTTGTGCGGATGGAGACAGGGAATTTACGAAAAAACAAATTGACGATTTCACCAATGTAATAAAGAAGATAAAGTATAAAAAAACTGTTTTTAGTCATATAGCTAATAGTTCTGCTGTTTTGCGATTTCCTGAATCCCATCTTGATTTGGTTAGACCGGGATTGATCTTGTATGGTTTGCTTCCTTTCCGGAATGCTTCAAATAAAATAAAATTAAAACCGGTAATGAGTCTTAAAACGAAAATTATATTTATTAAGAAAGTAGCAAAAGGAACACCGATAAGTTATGGAAAAACTTATGTTACGAAAAAAAGAAGTATAATTGCTACATTACCGATTGGTTATGCTGATGGATATAATCGTTTATTATCAAATAAAGCTCAAGTGTTAATAAGAGGTAAACAGTTGCCTGTTGTAGGTAGGATTTGTATGGATATGTGTATGGTTGATGTGACGGATTTATCTCAAGTGGCAGTAGGAGATGAAGTTGTTTTAATTGGAAATCAGGGAAAAGAAACGATTACAGTAGAAGATGTTGCTACCTGGAGTAATACTGTAAATTATGAGGTAGTTTGTGCTCTCAGCAAAAGAATACCACGGATATATATAGGGAACGCATAATGGATAAGCACAAGGTGAATAAGCTGGTAATAGAAAAAATAAATAAACCGGTACCGTTTTTGGGAAGAAAAATAATAAAATTTTCCTGTAATATAGGAAAAATATCGAATTTTACAATGCGAATTTTTCGTTGGATTTTCCGCAGCAACTGGGATAAGAAAGAAATTATGGACCAAATGGTAAGGGTGGGAGTAGAGTCTTTACCTGTCACCGCTTTAACTTCTATATCCACAGGAATGGTGTTAGCCTTGCAAACTGGATACTCTTTTAAAAATATATTTAATGAACCACTTTATGTAGGTTCAATAGTGGGGTTTTCTATGGTTAAAGAATTGGGTCCTACGCTTACCGCGATGGTTATTTCCGGACGGGTTGGGGCATCTATAACCGCAGAGATAGGAACAATGAAGGTTACTGAACAATTGGATGCCCTTTATACTCTGGGTAGTAATCCGATAAAGTATCTGGCAGTACCCCGTTTTTTGGCTTGTGTTACTATGATTCCTCTGTTGACCATTTTTTCATGTTTTTTGGGAATATTGGGAGGATTATTTGTGAGTGTAAGTAAGTTAGGAATTCCTTCTACTGTTTATTGGAACGATATTTTAGACTTTATGGAATTAACCGATTTTTTTCATGGATTGATTAAGAGTTTCTTTTTTGCCATAATTATTGTGGTAATAAGTTGTTATAAAGGGTTTTTTACTGAAGGAGGGGCGGAAGGGGTTGGTCAGGCTACTACTCAGGCAGTGGTAGTTTCAATGGTACTTATTTTAGTTTCTGATTATTTTTTAAGTAGTTTATTGGTTTCTTTTGGTATTGGATGATGAATAAGTGAGATAATTTGATTATTTATATGAGGGTGTTTTATGATAGAAATTGTAGATTTACACAAGGGTTTTGGAAACAATAACGTTCTTCGGGGTGTGGACCTTAAAATTTTAAAAGGGGAAACTATAACTATACTGGGTGGCAGTGGTAGTGGTAAGAGTGTTTTATTGAAGCATATTGCAGGGTTGCTTAAACCGGATAGGGGAAGCATTAAAGTAGATGGAGAAGAAACTGTTGGTATGGATGAGGAACAAATGGCTAATGTTCAAAAAAAAATTGGAATGCTTTTTCAGGGAGCCGCTTTATTTGATTCTTTAACCGTAGGTGAAAATGTGGCTTTTGGATTGAGGAGATTAACGGATTTAAAGGAAACGGAAATTAAAGAAACTGTTTCTGAAAAATTACATATGGTTGGTTTGAAAAATATTGAACACTTAAAACCGGCGGAATTGTCCGGGGGAATGAAAAAAAGAGTAGGATTAGCCCGAGCGATTGCAATAAATCCCGAATATATAATGTACGATGAACCTACTACCGGGTTAGATCCTATTATGGCTGATATAATTAATGAAATGATTTTACATTTGCAGGAAGAGTTAAGAATAACTTCTATTGTTGTCACTCATGATATGGTAAGCGCTTATAAAATTTCTAACCGTTTGGCTATGCTTTATGAAGGAAAAATTATTGAAACAGAATCGGTAGAAATGATAAAGAACAGTAAAAATCCCGTAGTTAAGCAATTTATTAGCGGTAGCAGTGAAGGTCCTATAAAAATGAAAATAAGGGAGTAAAAAATGCTTAATCAGGAAACAAAAGTAGGGTTATTGGTTTTGGGAGGGGGAATAATTTTAACAATGGTGGTTGTTTTTTTGGGAGATATTAAGCTTCAAAAAGGGTATAATATTAAGGTCTTATTTGATGATATTGCCGGTCTTCCGGAAAAAGCCCCGGTAAAAATTGCCGGAGTAGAAGTAGGAAAAGTATCAAAAATCAAATTAATAAAGAATAAAGCCTGTGTTGAGGTCTGGATTAATTCTAAAGTAAAAATTCAGAATGATTCTAAGGCGAGAATTATTTCTACGGGTGTTATTGGGACAAAATACCTGGAAATGACCATGGGTTCGGTAGATAAATTGATGTTAAAAGAAGGTGATACCATTAAAGGAATTAATCCGATAGGGTTTGATGAATTAATAGATAGGGTTATGGGGGGATTAGATGGTTTAATGGGGGTTTTGAAATCTATAAAAGGGAAAGAAGATATGGGGGAATCTTTTGCATCCATATTACGAAACACCAGAGATATTACTCAAAAAATTAATAGTGCTTTGGGACCAACGGAAAGAGATTTGAGGGAAACAATAATCAGTTTTCGTAATCTTACTAAAAACATTGAAGATTTTAGTGCTGATTTAAAGGGAATTACTAACGAAAGCGGACAAACGGTGAGGGACACTATAGAGAAGTTTGATCGTGTCGCCGAAAAATTAGAAAATATTTTAGATTCTGTTGCTTCAATAACTGAAAAAGTTGAAGAAGGGGAAGGGATAATGGGAAGGTTGATTACAGATGAAGAAATGGCAGAAGAGTTAGAAAAAACTTTGAAGAATATTCGTAATGCTTCCCAGGAAGCGAAGAGGGTACTAAAACGGGTAAGTGGGTTTAAAACTGTTTGGGATTATCGTTTACATTACAATATAGATGAAGAAATGTTTCGTAATGACTTAGGAATTAGAATAGAACCTAATCCTTCTAAATTTTACTACTTTTCAGTGAATAATCTTACCGAAAAAAAAGATTATGATTATGATGAAGGTGACCAAAAAATAAATTCCTTTTCTGCACAAATAGGTAAAAGAATTGGGCGGTTTACTTTTTACGGAGGGATGATTCGTTCTACCGGTGGATTTGGGATAAATTATTATCCGTTTGGTGGAGACAGTATTCTTTTAAATACGGAAGCCTTTGATTTTACAAGAGAGCGTGATCAGGAAACCAAAGCATGGATAAATGTCGGAGGTAAGGTTAAAATAACTGATTGGTGGTATTTGGGAATA
>JAUVLC010000016.1 GCA_030595925.1 Clostridia bacterium
AAAGAGTGCTGGTGGATTAATGGAAGTTATGAGAAACAGGAAAGAGGGAATAAAAGAGCAGGCGGATGAAAGGGTCTTAGGTAGCGGAGGATTTGTAGAAAATGTATTAAGGGGATTAGAAGAAAAGGATAAAATAAAAGAGAAAGTAAAGAGAGAGTTAGATATAGAAAAATTGGCAGAAAAGGTATCAAAATATTATGGTATAAAAGTTAAACAAATAAGAGGGGCATTCCGAAAGAGAGAAATAGCGAAAGCGAGGGCAGTGTTTGTGAATTTAGGAATAGATTATCTTGGGTTGAGTGGAAGCAGGTTTGAAAAAGAATTGAAAGTGAGTTCAAGTGGAATAAGTAAATTATACAGAAGAGGAGAAGAAGTAACTAAAAACGAACCAGAAGTGATACAAAGAATAATTAGTTCCTAAAGTACGCAACGTCCCCTATTACCCCTTTTCAAAAACAATCCCGAGGTTTTTCATTCAGGAGACCCGGAAAAAGATGCTAATTATCTCAAAGAAATAACCCAGAAGATTCTTGACCGCATAATTTTTATGCGTTTCTGTGAAGATCGCTGTTTAATTCCCCGGCGTCATTTAAAAGAACTCTTTGAAGAAAGAACCGAGAGTGTAGGTACAAGCACGATGGTATTTCTTAGAGAAGAATTCAAACATTATAATATCATCTTTGACAGTGACATATTTAGTCCCCGGGAATGGGAAGATAATTTAGCCATTGATTTTAAGGTTATGAAAAATATCATCTTAGAGACCTATAATCCGTATCAATTTGATGTTATTCCTTTAGAGGTTTTGGGAAATATTTATGAACAGTATTTGGGTTACACTATAAGATTAACCGAACATCAAGTTAAATATGAATTAAAACCGGATTTCCGAAAGGCAAACGGTGTCTATTATACACCGGAATATATTGTTGATTACATCGTTAAAAATACTGTCGGTAAGTTACTGCAGGAATTATCACCTAAAAAAATAAAAAATCTGCGGATATTAGACCCTGCTTGTGGTTCAGGAAGCTTTCTTATAAGAGCTTATGAAGAAATGTTGAATTATTACCAAAATCAGAAGAAACAACATAAAAGATTAAAAAAAGAACAAAAAGAAGAATTTGATGTAGATTATGAAAAAAATAAGCGTCGTCTGACGATTCATGAGAAAAGCGAAATTTTGCGTAATCATATCTTTGGTGTAGACATTGATGAACAGGCAGTAGAAGTCACAAAACTTTCTTTAATGCTGAAAATGCTTGAAGGTGAGTATGGATTTGTTCCCGGCCGTGCAATTCTTCCAATGCTTAATAAGAATATTCGCTGCGGTAATTCGCTAATTTCCGGTGATACATTGGAACTTAAGAAACACTTTGGTGATGACTGGTACAAAGTTAAAGCTTTTAACTGGAATGAAAAATTTAGAAAAATTATGGTTGATGAAGGTGGCTTTGATGTTGTAATTGGAAATCCACCCTATATCAAAACTCAAATGTTACAAAGTTCACAGGCAACAAACATTGAATTTTATAATAAGAATTATAATACATCAATTAAAGGAAGTTTTGATATATACATTCTTTTTATTGAAAGAGCATTACAGTTATTGTCAAAAAATGGCCTAATGGGCTATATATGTCCACATAAATTTTTTAACTCTAATTATGGAGTAAATATAAGAAAACTAATTTCAGAAAGAAAAAATATAGTTAAGATATTAGATTTTGGAATTAATCAAGTATTTGAAAATGCGACCACCTATACTTGTTTATTATTCTTATCAAAAAATTATAGGAAGAGTTTTCAATATTTTAAATTTAAAGATGATGTTTCAAGTTTACAAGATGAGGTTTGTAAAAAAGTTCCTTTTTTTGAGGTAAATTCAAAAAAAAGTATTCTTGATAATTGGATTTTTGTAGAACCTTGGGAGGATTTATTTTTATCAAAATTAAAAAATGATAAGCCGACTTTAAAAGAAATAACTACCAATATTTTTCAGGGTCCGATATCGGGGGCTGATAATGTATTTATAATTAAAATTTTAAATTTGGGAGTTGAAAAATGTAAATGTTTTTCAATTTCTCTGCAAGAAGAGTTTTTCATTGAAAGAAAGATTATTCAACCCTGGGTTAAAGGTAAATTTATTAAAAGGTATTTTATTAAAAAAAATGATCAATATATTATTTTTCCTTACGATAAAAATGGGAATCTAATTCCAGAAGATGTATTATATAATCAATATCCTTTGGCTCATCAATATTTGTCTAAAAAAGACAACAAGAGTATTCTTCTCAACAGGGAGAGTGGGAAATTTAAAAATATATGGTGGTCATATAGTCGTCCTCAAAGTTTACAACAATTAGAAAAAATTAAAATACTTACTCCTTATAATGCTTTCAAAAGTTCATTTGCTTTTGATGAGAATAGAGATTTTATTTTTAGTGCAGGTGTTTCAGGGGCTTATGGAATTTTACTTAAAGAGAATATAAAAATAAGTTATAAATATTTACTCGCTATTTTAAATTCATCATTATTAGAAAGGTATTTAAAAACCATTTCAACTGCATTAAGGGGCGGATTTTATTCTTACGAAAAGAAGTATATAAAACAATTACCTGTTTGTCTTCCCAACTTAACTGAAAAAGGATTATATGATGACATTGTAACTTTGGTGGATGTGATACTTGATTTGAATAAAAAAATCCAGGATGCTAAAGGCAATGAAAAAGAACAAATTCAGCAGCAAATTGAAAAAACCGATAAAGAAATTGACCAAATGGTTTATAAACTTTATGGCTTAACAAAAGAAGAGATAGAAATTATAGAAAGTGAAACTATAGGAAAATAAAGTTAAAGGATATAACAAGATTGTAGAGCGTTGAGTCTTGCTTTATTCTTTAGGAAATAAATAGGGACAGTTGTCCCTATTTAACTTAAAGGAAGTGAATATATTATGGCATATCTCAGGAGTTTCAGAGAAGGATGGCGTACCGAACATTTAGCTAGATTTATTCTTTCTAAGTTTGCTTTTATGTCAGAACCTATTGCTGTCTCGGATGATATAGGAAGCGATTTTATTTGTACTTTATTTGATATAAAAGACAAAAAATATTTGTTTCCTAAAAATTCATTTGCGATACAAATTAAAAGCAAAGGGGAGATAATGGGATGTAAAAATATAATTGAAATGACGAATAAAATTGATTATTTAAATGGTTTAGAACTTCCCTTTTTTGTTGGTGTTGGTGACAAAGATAGCTTGAAATTAGAAATATATTCTAGTGAAGCAATACCACAATTTTTTAGTCATAAGGGATTACCTCAAAAGCTTGAAATTGAATTATGTGATTCTTTTACAGGAACATCTCATTATACAAGTAATGAAAATAAAGATGGATATATATTAAAATTTCCTAAGGTTACAGAATTAAGTATAAATTTGGATGATGAAGACGATGTGAGCAGAAAAATAAAGGAAATGGAAACTACTTGCAATTTGGTGCAGAGAAGTATAGCATCAAGGATAACGAAAGAATATATGTTTATGTATAAAGAAGAAAAAGATAAAGTGAAAGTAAACATAGTGGGGGGTGTAGATTCTTATAATGCATGTCGTGATAATTTATTTAGGAGACTTTACGCAATTTTTTATAACATACATTGGGCGATAAAAAAAACAAAGGATTTTTCTTCACTCAAGAAAGAATTTGATTTTTATAAAGAAATATACAATAATTCAAGAAATATCTATGATAGACCACCAACAATTATAAGTATACAAGACTATGATAGGTTAATAAGTGATATAGATGTTAAATTAAATCCCAAGAATCACGCTTAACTTTTTGTCGTCCACTTAAATATGCTAATTTGGAAAAGATAAGAGGGATTAACGCTGCGGTCTCAAGATAATAAGTTAATTGACAAAAAAAGGCAGGTTTTGTACAAGGAAAATGGAATTAAAGGATAGATAGTTCAATAAGTCCCTTATATCTGTTCGTGTATTTGATTAAATAGTTTAGTATAATAGTAGTAAAAATAAAGAGATAATTAATTATGAAATATTTTATTTATTGTGATGAAAGTGGTGAGACAAGTTTTTCTGAGAAAAGTACCTCTGATTATTTTTCTATTTGCACGCTAACAATAGAGGAGACTAAAAGAAAAAAAATACAAAATACATTAAGAAGAAAAAAGAGTAAATTATATAAAATTGGGTGGCCAAAGGGGATAGAAATTAAGGCGAATGTTTTACATGGGTTACGATTCAACCCCAACATCCCACAAGAAATAAAAAAAAATATTAACGGAGATGAGTTTATTAAAGAAGTTTTAGATAGTGTAAAAAATTCTTGTTTTCCTAGAGTTGATTATATCATTATAAAAAAAGATGGACTAACATCTCCCTCTTTTATGAAAGCGCCCTACGGCATTGCCTATAATTATTTTTCTGGAATAATATTGATCCCTCGTATTTTGGATTGTAAAGATTGTTATTTAACTATTGATAAACGTAACAAAGAAATGCATAATCATAAGCATTTTGATGGGTATATTGAAACACATGCCAGAGGAAAGGCTTTGGAGCAAAAAATTGATATAAATTTAGAAATAAAACATGCTGAATCGCACCTAGAATATGGATTACAAGCAGTGGATTTTTTTTCCTGGAGTATTTATAGGAACTTTGCAAGTAAGGATAAACAATTTTTAGATATTTTTAAAAACCTTGTTAAAATAGGGCAAAAATGGTATTGTGAATAAAAAAAAGAGAAGCGTAGCATCTTAAGAAGGCTGCGGATACGCAGCTTATGTCCTATAGGGCACTTCTTAAAACGACTTACGTCACCCCTCTTTCAACATTTTAGCACAAATAGAATTAATGTCAAGTGTTTTTTTATTTTTGAAATTAATTCAAACTTCCATAGCAAACTCTTAAAATCCTTGAAAAAATAAAACACAGGGGACATTTTTTATTATATAACGTTTATAAAAGTATAAATAAGTTGACATGGGGACAAAAAGAGAAATTGGGTAATCTTTAAATTTAAAAATTTGCTCACAAATGTTTTACCATAGAACAAATATTAGATTTTTGGAGGTAACATGTTTGGTTATTACGAGAGAAATTTTTGGGAAAATTTCAAAAAACAAAACATAACTCCGATAGAGTTTTTAATTCAGAATAAGCATGATGTAGTTGCGGCAAAGTTGATTTGTAGTACTATTGATGCTCTCTCTGGTTTTTGTGTGGGTAGAGTTAAACCTGGAAAAATAAAAGATTCCTTTATAGCGTTCTTAAAAAAATATATGCCTAAATTTTTTGAAATAGATTATGAAAAAAAACTATATTTTAGAACAAATAATAAGGTAGTTAAAAATGCTGGTAATATTCTTTATTATGCTTTTAGGAATGGGTTAATACACGACGGTTCTTTGGGTTTGGGTGTAAAAATTTACAGAAATAAAAATATTACTATATTGTGGGAAGGAGAGGGAATAGAAATAATGAAATTAAATATTTTAGGTTTCTGGGAATATTTTAAAAAAGCACTCAAAGATTATGAGTTAGATTTGGAAAAAGATGGAAATTTATATGAAAAATTCAAAATGAAATATAAAGAAATGTTACAACCAATTTTTGAGTTAAAACAATGAAAAGAAACATATTCCGGGGAACCTATCTTAAAATTTTAAAGTACGGACAAAAAAAACAAGAAGTGTATTTGGCGAATAAATATGTGAAGTAATTCTTTGAGAAGTTAGGGGAAATTATTAGGGATTGAAGAACAGATACTTCAATAAATTAAAACTTAAAACAATGTCCCTTAGATTCTGGGTTTTCTTAAAAGTCAGGAGGAAGATAGTTGGGGTTGCATATGAAAGGCTTAAATTGTCTCTCATAGAAGACATTATGTTTAGTGTCTTAGTCAGCTAGTTATAAATAGCGGAAAAATAGGAGCAATTTTAAAATGTCTATCGATAATGGCATTAAAAGATCTTTCGAGATCGCCGATGATGGGATGCAAGGTATTGTTGGGTATTTCCATTATGTTAAAGCATGTCAAAATATTGCAGAACAAAGTGAAATTATAAAAAAATTGCCATCAAATCAAAATAGAATTCTAAATGAATTTGAAAGGGCAATTAAAATTACTTATGAGTGGGAAAGAAAGTATGATCCTACAGAATTATGTCAAACTATGCAGAAGGTGTTTTTATCCCACCATGCTCGGATTGCACTCATTTCCTTGATAAGTATCTTTGAGGGGGCACTGAAGAATTTTATTAACAGACTACTGAAAATAAAAAAAATTAGAAATCACAAACACGATGGCTATAAAAAAAGGCTTAGATGGGTATTTGACATAGTAAAGGAATCAAAATACGGACCAAATAGTATGATAAATAGAATTCCTAGTCTTTGCTTGAATGTCGATCATGCAAGGAGAGTAAGGAACCTTTGGATGCACAACAATGGTCTTTTTAATGAAAAATATGGAACAGATGGGATTTCCATCAATGGATTACAACCTATAACTGTTTCTGAATATAAAACCTTTCTGGATGACAAAAGTAAGTTAATCTGTTTTATTCTAAATCCAGAGGCTTTTAAAGATTTTAGTTTTTCTCATATTGAGTTGCTCCATCAACTTCATGACATAATTCAAAAATTTTTTTTTGGGCAAACAGAATCCTATAACTACGAAATTGAACATAAAAAAATTGAATGGAATAGATTATTAGGAGAAATTTAGGACCTTAGAGGACAACATTGCTTAAAATTTTAAAGTTTGACAGAAAAACCGAGAAGAGTCTTTGGCGGATAAATATGTGAAATAACTATTTGAGAAGGTAGGGAAATTATTAGGGATTAAAGATTGGATATTAATATTTTGTCGCAAAAAATATATACTTTTTACGACAAGATTTAGAGGAGTTTAAACTGCAAAGCATTTATAATAAAGTAATTAGCAGAATACATGGCAAGAAGAGAGGTTAGGTGGTTACAGGGGAATCTTGAGGGATCCATCTTAAGGATTTAAAGTATGGATAGAAGAAACAAGAAGTGTTTTTGGCGAGTAAATATCTGAAGAAATCAGCTATCAAGATAGGAAAGCTGGTTGCCCCCTTTCATCTTCCATGTTGATAATAGGATATTTTGCACTGGCATTGCAAATTTGTCTTGACAAATTTTTCATTCTAGCAGTGAGGGGTGGCCAAATTTGTTTAAGGAAATTGTATCAATAAAATGAAGAAAATAAGATTCTGCTATCTTTGTGGGAAGCCGGGTGCTGATACGAAAGATCATATTCCTCCCAGAGGAGTATTTCCTAAATACCCTTTCGGCCAACTGATTACTGTTCCTGCTCATAAAGAATGTAATAACCAATTTTCTAAAGATGATGAATGGATTAGGAATTTTATAATTGCGGTAAGCTGGAAAAGTCCTAAAGCACGAGAGGCATGGAAAGAACAAGTTCTTCCATCCTGGGAGAAGAATCTTGGAGCTAAAAAGGCGTTTCAACAACGACTTATAAGTATTGGAGTTAAAGAACCACTATCGGGTACAATAACAAAACAAATGGGAGCAAAGATAGAAGAAGCAATTATGAATCGTCAAATTGCTCGTTGGACAAGAGGTTTATTCTATCACCGCTTTAAAAAACCGATTCCAGTTAATATTAAAGTTTCGGTTGAAAAACTTACACCGGAAGCATTTGTTTCCCTAATAAAAGTGGGAATTCGTCCTGAATGGATAACTGTAGAACCGGGTGTTTTTAAATATACATATATTGTTTCAAATGATAATGACCATATAGGTTTTGCTGTTTTTATTTTTTTTGATACAGAAATTTATTTAGGTTCGACAGATACAATCTAATTTATTTTAAATTTAAGGTATATTGAGGAGAAGGAGGAGTTGAGTTGATTGACATATAGTTGGTTTCCATTTAGCTACAAATGGCAATTACAAATGTTTAAAAAAGCGGGTCGGGGGAACATTTTCCCGTAGGTTTCCCATATGGGAAAATAGCTAAATATAGGAAAATTTTCTTTCTTTTTATAGTTTTACTATATGGTATATTTAGGTAAAAAAAGAAAATTTTCCTCTTGACAAATATTTTACAATATATTATAGTTATGTTATAAACAAGAATTTATATATTTTCTAAAGGATTTGTCAATGACTGCGAGAGAAATTATTGAACAATTAAAAGAAGGAACTCCTTTTAAAGGGCTAAGAGGTGTTAGTGTTATTAGCACTTCAGCAGAACAAAAAAAGTCCTCCGGAGAAAATACTATAACAAGGCCGGATGTTAGGTTAGAGATAGATTTTTCCGGAGTAGTAGTTACGGTATTGGGTGAGATAAAAACTCAAATTACTCCAAAGGTCTTAGAACAGGTAGGTCCTTGGTTAGCACGTATTAAAAGATCAAACCCAAAGGAAATATATATATTAATATGTCCTTTTTTATCTTCCACGAGTCAAAAATACTGTCAGGAAAATGAAATTGATTTTGTAGATATGTCCGGGAATGTGTTTATTCAGATTCCCGGTAAAGTAGTTATTCAGAGATTAGGACAACCCAATAAATATAAAGAAAAAAGATTATTCCGTAATCCTTTTGGAGGAATGTCATCAAGAGTAGTGCGTGTTTTACTTCAGTTTCCCCAAAAAAAGTGGACTATTACAGCAATACAAAAGGAATTGCAGGAAGAATCAGAACGGCAGAAAAAAGATTTAGATTTTAACTTAAGTCTTTCTTCTATTTCTAAAACAGTTCAATCTTTAGAGGAAGAATTACTTATTCGGCGTGATGGTCTACAAATAGCAGTGCCGGAACCGAGTCAGTTACTCTTTCGCTGGAGTGAAAAATATAAAGAACGGTACAAATGGGCAAAAAGAAGTGCCTGGAAAGTTAATAATCCTTATGGTCTTGATATAAAATCTTCCGTAAATAAGCTATTATTAGATTATCAAAACTTAGATTATGTTATAACCGGGGCTACAGCTGCTAATCTTATAGCTCCTTTTGTAGATATTGATAGAATAGATATATTTATTTTACCTAACCAATCCAAAGAAAAAGTATTTCAATTGAAAGATAAAGAAAGTGTCGGTCCCGATTTTTATTTTATCTATCCCTATGATAATGGAGTATTCATATATGCTAATAAAATTGATAACCTTCTTGTTGCTTCTGATATCCAGACTTACCTGGATTGTTACGCAAGGGGAGGCAGAGATTTAAAGCAGGCAGATTATCTTTTATCAAATGTAATTGAAAAAAGATGGGGTAAAAATGATTAAGGAGCCACAATTAACCTATTTATTAGAGCTTTTCACAGAATTAGGCAATATGTCTAATGATTTTGTATTGGCTGGTGCTCAGGCAATGCAGTTTATGGGTAAAGATATTAGACCGACTAAAGATTTTGATTTTGTAGTTGATGTTCTGTCGTTAAAAAACAAGGAGTAATCAGCAGCTAAAATTTTAGATAAATTAAATTATCAGGTTGATCCGAAAGCAAGAAATTTTCAATTTGAGAAAGAAATACCAAATAGCAGGGAAAAAATGCGTATAGAATTTTTGGCTCCCGATGAAGATATTAGACCTAATCAAATTAGGGTTAATATACAACAGGGATTGCATGGACGTTATTGCCGTGGTTCAGAAATTGCATTAAAAGAATCAATCTATAAAACGATTAAAGGGACAGTTCCTAATGGTCAAACCGCAGAGATATTGATTAGGGTAATACAATCGTATACATTACTTATCTTAAAATTATATGCTATGGATGATCGATATAAAAATATGAGAGGGCCCAAAAAAACGGATCATGATAGAAATGAAGCAAGAATCCATACAGCAGATATTATATCGATTATTCATGATAATATAATGAGCCAAAATTGGATACAATCATTTTGGACTCAATTTGATAAACAAGAAGAGTTAAAGCAAGAAGCTTTTAAAATATTATCAGAATATTTTAAAGATGTAAATGCTTTAGGTGTTCAACTATATATTGAATTTTTACGTATGCAGCAAAGTGCAAATATATATAAAGAGGAAGAATCAATGTTTATTAATCAAGCTCTAAGGGAAACAGGGGTGCTATTAAAAGCTTATGCCTAGAATATAGGGGACATGGATTTAGGAAACATTGCTTAAAACTTTAAAGTATTAACAGAAAAAACGAGAAGTGTATTAATGCATTTGGAGAGTAAATATCCGAAGAAATCAGGTGAAAAGTTAGGAGAATTATTAGGGATTAAAGAAAGAGATACTTCAACAAATTAAAACTTTAAGCAATGTCCCGTATATTTTCGTATATTTTCCGTATATTTTATATGGAACAGGGGCATATCGTTCTCCAAATTAATTGATTTGAAGGTAGAAATGTTTAATAAAAGAATTTTTTTTTTAGTTATTATTGTTGTTGCTTTTACAAGATTATTAAGTGGGAGTGAGATTATAATGAATACAAATAAAATTCCAATAATCTATACCCAAGAGTATGATATTGGTTTGTTGAATATTGAAAAATTACATCCGTTTGATACAGCAAAATATAGTAAGGTTTACAAATATCTTGTTGAAAAGTGTGGTATTTCTAAAGAACAATTTTTTATGCCCCAAATGGCTTCAGATGAAGATTTATTATTAATTCACACTTCCCAATATTTAAATTCCCTAAAAAAATCCAAAAATATAGCAGAAATTATAGAAATAGGAATTTTGTCAATTATTCCCAATTTCATTTTAAGAAAAGCAATACTTAGACCTATGAAATATGCTACAGGTGGTACTATATTAGGTTGTAAGCTTGCGTTAAAATACGGTTGGGCAATAAATTTATCAGGTGGCTATCATCATGCAAAAGTCGATTCGGGTAGTGGATTTTGCTTTTTTGCGGATATTCCTATAGCAGCAAATAGATTAAGGGAAAATAATCCAAATCTTACAATTTTAATAATTGATTTGGATGCACATCAAGGTAATGGTCTTGAAAGTATTTTCAAAGATGATCCAAAAGTATATATATTTGATGTATATAATGAATTTATTTATCCTCAAGATCACCAGGTAAAGAAATATATAGATTTTAATTATCCTGTTGAAATGGGTATTAATGATATGAAATATTTGTCAATATTGTATAATCATCTTGCAGATGCAGTTGAAAAGGTAAAACCAGATATTATAATTTATAATGCAGGTACGGATATTTATGAAAAAGATCCATTAGGTGCTTTAAATATTTCTATGCAGGGAATTATAAAAAGAGACGAAATAATTTTTAGAGAAGCTATAGAAAATGAAATTCCAATATTAATGGTTTTATCAGGAGGTTATACTAAACAAAGTGCAAAAATTATTGGTAAATCAATAGAAAATATACTTAACAATGTGATTGGATATAACAAGAGTGGGGGATATTAAGGAAAGAAGAAGGAAATTAGTTAAAGAAGACATATTAGAATTTGTAGAAATCTATTATAAAGGGAATAAAGAGAATGAGGATAGGGGGAGGATAAAGAATTAAAAGGCCCGCTTAAAAAATCGAATAATAACAAAAAAAAATCAGATTCCAACAAAAACTTATTGATAAAAGCTTCAATTTAAATTATAATTTAAATGTGTTTTTTGAAAATATTCAAAAAAATAATTTTAAAAAAGGAGAAAACAAAAAATGAAGTTAAAATATATTCTTTCTGTTCTATTGCTAAGTATTCTAATAGCAATGGTTGGTTGTGATTATGGGCCGGTATTTATTTTGCCGGAAACAATTAAAAAGATAAGTATTCCGTCTATGCAGAATAAAACAGTTTATTATGGAATAGAAGAAAAATTAACCAATCTGGTAATAGAGGAATTTTTACAAGACGGTAAACTGAAAATAACAGATAGAGCAGAAGCAGATGTTTGTTTGGAAGGGGAAATTGTTAATTATGTTTTGCGGCCTTTAAGTTTTGATAAAGAGAACAAGGTAGAAGAATATGAATTGGAAATACAGGCATTTTTGGTTTTAAAAGATTTAGCAACGTCACAAAACTTAATGGAAAACACTTTCCGGCAGTTTACCCGCTATTTTCCGCAAGGAGTAGAGGAGCAACGGGAAGAAGAAGCCAGGGAAATAGTTTTAAAATATTTAGCGAGTGATGTTGTCAGAAAAATTGTAGGCAGACGAAAAAAATGAATATTAATGAACTCAATTCTGAAATAGCCAGAAAAAAAATAAGGGCCTGTTATCTTTTTTCCGGGGAAGAAGATTTTCAAAAAGAAAGTATTTTAAAAAAAATTAAGGAAGTATGTAACGAAGGTCGGGATTGGGAAGATTTTAATTATAATTTGTTTTATGGGCAACAGACAAAAAGCAAAGATATTGTTGCGTGTGCCCGGACGGTTCCTTTTATGGCTCAACGGAGAATGATCGTAGTAAAAAATGCGGAAAAATTTAGTGCGGATGATGAAAAAAAGATGGTTATTTATTTAACGGAACCAGCTGATTTTACCTGTTTGGTTCTTTTAGTGAATGATTCAAAGAAAAAATTTTTTAAAGAAATTCAAACGTTTGTAAAACATATCGTTTTTAAACATCCTTATGAAAACCAAATTTCTTCCTGGATAAAAAGAGAAACTTCTAAATATGGTAAAACTATTTCCCAGGAGGCTTGTTTTTACTTAAAAGAAGAAGTAGGAATAAATTTAATTGATTTGCATAATGAAATAGAAAAATTAGCCATTTATGTGGATGATAGAAGGGAAATTGTTCTGGAAGATGTGCAATCTATAGTTGGACATACCAGAGAGGATAACATTTTTCAGTTATTAAATAGGTTAGGAGAAAAGAAAGGGAAGGATACCTTAATAGTTATGAGGAATTTAGTTAAGAAAGGAGAAAAACCAATAGCAATTTTAATTAGAATTGCGAAGTATATGAGACAATTAATTAAAGCAAAATTATTTTTGGAAAAAGGGAAAACAAATGAAGAGATAAGAAGTTCTTTAAGAATAAATAATTTCTATTTTAAGGGATTTATGGAGCAGTTAAATAATTTTTCTCTTCAGGAGTTGAAAGATAACTTTCGGTTGCTATTATTGGCTGATAAGGAAATAAAAACAGGAAAAAAAGAAGCATTCCTTTCTTTAGAAATGCTTATTTTGAAATTAACCTGCCAATCTTTACGCTGAGCTTACGTCCTGGCTTTTTTGAATAGATATTTTTTTAGATAGTCTTGCTTTTTTTCGGGAAGCGGTGTTTTTATGTATTATGTTTTTCCCGGCTGCTTTGTCTAAATTAGAAAAAATATAATTTAAAGTAGATTTTGCTTCAGGCAAATTTTTATCCGTAATATTTTTTTCTAACTTTTTAATTAGTGTCTTTATTTTAGATTTTGTTGATTTATTGCGTAAATGACTTTTTTCGCTTTTGCGAAAAGCTTTAATAGTAGAAGTATGCCGTCCTGTTTTTAATTTAGCCATGGTTACTTATTCTCCTTTATACTGTTATAATCTTTAAATTTTTAATATGTCACTCAAAATAACATATTAATGTGAAAAAGTCAAGACAAAAGAAATATTAGTCATTTAAAGATGAAAAGTGAATTGTTTTTATAAGATTTAAAGTTCAAAAGTGAACTTTAAAAATAAAGGCAAAAAGTGGTAGCCGCAACCTTTAGGTTGCGTTATCGTCGGAAGCTTTCCACAGGCTACTTGTTCGCCAGTCTGTAAGGAGGAAAGCCTGCGACTACCAAAAATGACAGTTATGACACAATCTGTAAACAATAATGACAAGTTATTGCTAAATATAGGTAAAACAAATAGTCGTTTAATAATAGGAGAATAGTTTGTTAAAGCATAAGATGACCGGATATGTAGGGAGGATTAGTTCTGCTACTCTGTTGAGTAGAATTTTAGGATATATAAGAGATATGTTGATTGCGAATATGTTTGGGGCAACGTTAGTGGCAGATGCTTTTTATGTTGCTTATCGTATTCCCAATTTACTCAGGCGTTTACTGGGGGAAAACGCCTTATCCAGTTCTTTTATTCCTGTTTTTACCCAATATTTGACCAATAAGTCTAAAAAGGAGTCACAACAATTAGTAAGTGTAGTAGTTACGGTTTTATTGCTCGTTTTATCTGTTTTAACTGTAGCCGGGATGATTTTTGCTCCGGTTTTAGTGCATTTGATTGCTCCCGGGTTTGCTAAAGATCCTCAAAAATTAGCCTTAACCATTCAACTTACCAGAATAATGTTTCCTTTTATGACTGCTATAGGTTTAGCTGCCCTTACTATGGGAATTTTAAATTCGTTACATAAATTTATTATTCCGGCCTTAGCTCCGTGTTTTTTAAGTATTTCCGAGATATTTTTTATTTTAACCATCTGTCCATTGATGGATACCCCGATAAAAGGATTAGCCGTAGGAGTTTTAATTGGCGGATTCGGACAATTAATTTTTCAAATACCTTCGGTGATAAAAAGTGATTTTTTGGTTAAATTGAAATTAGATTTATCTCATCCGGGGTTGAAAAGAGTCGGATTTTTAATGTTACCCGCGATTATAGGGCTTTCTGTAAATCAGATTAATATTTTTGTCGATACTATTTGTGCTTCGTTATTAAAAGAAGGGAGTATAACGGCTTTGTATTATGCCAATCGTTTGGTGCAATTTCCCTTGGCTTTGTTTGGTACGGCTATTGCTACGGTAACACTTCCTCTTTTGTCCAGGAGTATAGCGGAAAACAACTTAGAAGATATGAAAAGAACCCTTTCTTTATCTTTAAGAATGGTTATTTTTACTATAATTCCGTCTGCTATCGGATTAATTATTCTGGGGAAACCGATTATCACGGTATTATTCCAAAGAGGGGAATTTTCTTCACTGGCTACAATGATGACTTCGTCGGCTCTGTTTTTTTATTCGTTGGGATTATTTGCCGATGCCTCAGTGAAGATAGTGGTTTCAGCTTTTTATTCTTTTCAGGATACACGTACCCCTGTGAAAACGGCGAGTATTTGTATGATCATAAATATAGTTTTGGATATAATTCTGATGAGAATTTTGCAGGTTGGGGGGTTAGCTTTAGCTACTGCTATTGCTTCTTTTGTTAATATGTTCCTTCTCTTTATTTTATTACGCAAGAGAATCGGGCAATTGGGTGGGAAAGAAATTGTTAAATGTTTCATTAAGACTGCCATAGCCGGGATAATAATGGGTGTTATTTGTTATTTCGTTGCTTTTTTCTTGTTTGAAAATAAATATTTGAAGGTTTCTATTTCTTTGCTTTTGAGTATAATTGTTTTTATTGCTGCCGCGCACATTTTAAAAATAAAAGAAATGGAGTCTGTTTGGAAATTATTTGCTAAAAAGGAATCGTGAAATTCGGGTGAATAATGAATTATGGAAATAAAAGAAAGAAACAATTTAACAATTGAATTGGAAAAAATACCTTCCCGTTGCGGTGTTTATTTAATGCAAGACAAAGAAGAGGAAATTCTTTATATCGGAAAAGCGCGTTCTTTAAAAAAAAGAGTTTCTTCTTATTTTCACAAAAAAAATATTGAACCTAAAACAAAATTTTTAATAACACAGGTTAGGAATATTAAATTTTTAATTACAGATTCCGAAAAAGAGGCCTTGATTTTAGAAAATGAACTCATTAAAAAATTTATGCCTAAATATAACATTGAAAGAAAAGATAATAAAGCCTATCCATATCTTAGATTGACTGTTAAAGATGATTTTCCCCGGATTGGTATTGCCCGCAAAATAAAAAAAGATAATTGTCAATATTTCGGCCCCTATCCTGATGGTGTTCATCTTCGCAAAAATTTATATTTAATTAAAAGGATATTTCCCATTAGGAGTTGTAAGTATACTAAATTGCCGAAAAAAGCTTGTTTGAATTATTATATCCAGCGGTGTTTTGGACCGTGCATTGGAAAAATAAGCAAGGAAGAGTATCAAAAAAAAATAAAAGAAGTAATTCTTTTTTTAAGCGGAAAAAGAGAACAATTGTTAAAAAAATTAAATTGCCAAATGCGAGTGGCTGCCGGTAAATTAGATTTTGAAAAAGCCAACAGGATAAAAAAAGAAATCAGTGAAATAAAAAAAATTACGCAAAAAATAACAGTTTGCCGGATAGGAAAAGATGAGGTTTTTAGAAAATTAGAAAAGACAAATTTGCTTTTGAGTTTAAAAAAAATTTTGGAGATGAAACAATTTCCATATCGAATCGAAGCATTTGATATTTCCAACATCAAGGGGATGCAGGCTGTTGGGTCCATGGTTGTTTTTGAAAATGGACGGCCGCGAAAAAATAAATACCGTAGATTTAAAATCAAAACAGTTTTTAAAATAGATGATGTTGCTATGTTAAGGGAGGTTATTAAAAGAAGATTTGAAAATAAAGAGAGGGTGGTGAAAGATAAGAATATTCCTGATTTAATTGTTGTAGACGGAGGGAAGGGGCAGGTAAATGGAAGTAAAAAAATTTTAGAAGATCTTTTTTTAGAAAATATTCCTTTGATCGGATTAGCTAAAAAAGAAGAACATATTTTTTTACCACAGAAATCTAAACCTTTAATTTTAGCGAAAGAATCTAAAATATTACATTTTATTCAGGAAATCAGAGATGAAGCACACCGGTTTGCCGTTACTTACCATCGGGTTTTGAGGAGAAAAAAAATATTGTCTAAAAAATAATAATTTATGTTTAAAGAATGGTTAAATAAAAAAAAAAAAATGTTTTTTCTTGCATTATTTATTGGAATATGCTATATTTTTAATGTGAGATTTGTAAGTAGATGCATAATCGTTTTTTTGTTGGTGTTTTTTAATGGATTTGTTTGGGCAAAAGAAGCAAAAATTATTTTGAAAAATGGTGGTTTGTTGTATGGAGAGGTAGTTCAGGAAGAGGATGATTGGGTGTTAGTAGAAATAGCAGAGGGTGGTTCTTTAGGGTTATATCGAGACGAAATAAAGTCTATTGTTTATAATCCAGCAGGAAAAGTGAAGAAGAAGAATTATATTACAGTTTCCGGCCAAACTACTTACCTAGTAGGACTTACCTGGGAAGATAATTGGGATTCTCTTATAAAAAAAGCAGCAAAAAGATATCGATTAGATCCCTTTTTAATTAAAGCGGTAGCAAAAGTAGAATCTAATTTTGATCCATATGTTATTTCCCATAAAGGAGCAAGTGGATTGATGCAATTAATGCCGGTGACGGCTAAGGATTGCAGAGTAGATGATATTTTTGACGCGGAAGAAAATATTGAAGGGGGAACTAAATTTTTACGTTATTTATGGGATATTTTTGATGGCGATTTGAAATTGGTTTTAGCAGGATATAATGCCGGGCCCAATGCCGTTAGGAAGTATAAGGGAGTTCCTCCCTATCGGGAAACACGCAATTACATAAAGAAAGTTTTGTTTTATTATAGTTATTACAAAGATGAGTAAGAAAAAAAGAAGGAATAATATTAGGAATGATTTTAAAGTAATGAATTTAAAAGAAATACAAAAAAAATTAGAAAGTTACTCTCCTTTTTTCCGCAAAGTTTGGGCGGTAACTGCGACAATTCTTCCTGGACAGATAAGATCTTATCAGTGGGTAGCCAATAAAATAGGTAATTCTGAGGCGGTAAGAGCTGTTGGTCAGGCTTTATCTAAAAATCCGTTTCCCGGTATAATTCCTTGTCATCGAGTAATTTGTAAAAACGGGGAAATAGGAGGGTTTTTTCAAGGAAAGAAAAAAAAGGAGAGGTTACTAAAAAGAGAAGGGGTTTTATTTTATAGAGCCGGTTCTCTGAAATTTTTAAAGAAAGGAGATTCGAAATAAATGAAAGGTAAAGTTAAATGGTTTAATGAATCCAAAGGATTTGGATTTATTGAAAGAGAAGATGGAACGGGTGATGTGTTTGCACATTATTCCTCTATTGGTGGTGATGGATTTAAAACACTTGCTGAAGGTGATGCGGTGGAATTTGGCTTAGAAGATTCTGACCGGGGACCTAAAGCTTCTAATATAGTGAAAATATAGGTATAAACGGAATATTTTTTATTAAATTAGAAAAAGAGGGATGGTTTTGGTTTTTAAAATTATCCCTCTGTATTTTTAAAGAAAGGAGATTCAAAATAGATGAGAGGTAAAGTTAAATGGTTTAATGAATCCAAAGGATTTGGATTCATTGAAAGAGACGATGGAGCAGGTGATGTATTTGTACATTATTCTTCCATTGGTGGTGATGGATTTAAGACACTTGCTGAAGGTGATGCGGTAGAATTTGAATTAGTAGATTCTGACCGGGGACCTAAAGCTTCTAATGTGACAAAAGTATAAACACTGTAATCGTAAAAGACCCTCCTGAATTTTTTATCCAGGAGGGTTTTTGTTTTTTATGAAAAAAAAAATTAGCAATGATTTACAGTTATTCAAAGCTTTTATTCTTTCCCTTTTTAAATTTTTTCCAAAAAATAGCAAAGGTTTACTTTTTGGATAAAATGTGTTAGAATGAATTTCGTTAAAAAATATTCAAAATTATATTTTATAATTAGAGACAGTTGATATTTTATTAGAAAAAAGTAAAAAATAGTTTTTAAAAAATGCGGAGAAAAAAATGATTAAATGGATTTTATCTAAAATTTTTGGAAGCAAACAGAAGAGGAATATAAAAAAAATACAATTAACAGTGGATTTAATTAATGAATTAGAACCGCAATTTGTGTCTTTGTCCGATGAGAAATTAGCAGAAAAAACTAAAGAATTTAAAAACCGTTATCAACAGGGAGAAAGTTTGGATGACCTTCTCCCGGAAGCTTATGCTTGTGTACGTGAAGCAGCTAAAAGAGTTTTGAATATGAGGCCTTTTGATGTTCAGTTAATGGGGGGTATTGTTTTACACCAAGGAAAGATTGCCGAGATGAAAACAGGGGAAGGAAAGACGTTAGTCGCCACTTTACCTGTTTATTTAAATAGTTTAACCGGTAAAGGGGTTCATTTGATTACAGTAAATAATTATCTGGCTAAACGTGATAGTGAATGGATGGGTCCGGTTTATAAATTTTTAGGGTTGACTGTTGGGTTAATTCAACATGATATGAATAATAATCAACGCAGGGAAGCTTATAAATGTGACGTTGCTTATGTTACTAACAATGAAGCGGGATTTGATTATTTACGCAATAATATGGTAATAAGCAAAGAGGATAAGATATTACCTCAACACCATTATGCCATTATAGATGAAGTTGACAGTATTCTTATTGATGAGGCCCGAACTCCGTTAATTATCTCAGGGCCATCGGAAGAGTCTACGGATAAATACTATATTATTAACCGGTTAATTCCCAATTTAAAAGGGAAATTTATTACTGAAACAGAAGAAATAGAAGCGAAACATGAGGGAATAGATTTGGGTAAGGGTTTTGATTTTTTAGTAGATGAAAAGGCTCAGACGGCTGTTTTAACCGAAGAAGGTGTTACTAAGGCGGAAAAGTTATTGAATGTGGAGAACCTTTATGATGATATTCAATCAGAATGGACGCATCATATAAATCAGGCTTTAAGGGCGCACAATTTGTTTAAAAGGGATGTAGCCTATGTAGTTAAAGACGGAGAAGTAATTATTGTTGACGAGTTTACAGGAAGGTTAATGCCTGGCCGGAGATGGAGTGAAGGGCTGCATCAGGCAATAGAAGCAAAAGAAAATTTAAAAATTGCCGAAGAAAATCAAACTCTTGCTACAGTTACTTTTCAAAATTTCTTTCGTCTTTATGAAAAATTAGCCGGAATGACCGGTACTGCGGTTACGGAAGCCGCGGAATTTTGGGAAATTTATAAATTGGATGTAATAGCAGTTCCTACCAATCGACCCTTGATTCGAACTGCTTATGCTGATGTAATTTATAAAACGGAAAAAGAAAAAAACGATGCTATTGTTGATGAAATTGAAGAATTGTATAAAACCGGAAGGCCTGTTTTGGTCGGGACCCGTTCGATTGAAAAGAGTGAAAAATTTAGTAGACTTCTTAAAAGAAAGGGAGTTGTTCATAATGTTTTAAATGCCAAGTATCATCAACGGGAAGCGGAAATTATTTCTCAGGCAGGCAGTAAACATGCTGTTACTATTGCTACTAATATGGCGGGAAGGGGAACGGATATCGTATTAGGGGGAAATCCTCCGGACATTAAAGGACATAAAGAGGTTGTTGCTTTGAATGGTTTACATATTTTAGGGACAGAGCGGCATGAATCAAGGCGTATTGATAATCAGTTGCGTGGCCGTTCAGGCAGACAGGGTGATCCGGGCTCATCCCGTTTTTATTTATCTTTAGAGGATGAACTAATGCGATTATTTGCTCAGGACAAGTTACAGTTGATGAATAAATTACCCTGGGAAGAAGGGCAGAATTTAGAAAGCACATTTCTTTCTAAAATAATTCAAATGGCGCAAAGCAGGGTAGAAGCGGCAAATTTTGACGTAAGAAAGCGTTTATTGGAATTTGATAATGTAATGAATAAACAACGGGAAGTTATTTATGGTCAGAGAGATGAAATATTAGAGGGAGAAGATTTAAAGGGTGAAGTTTGGAATATGATAGAGGATTTAATAAAGGAAAAACTGGAAATATATACCTCTGCAAAAAAATATCCTGAAGAATGGAATTGGCAGGGCATAAATAGTTGGTTAAAGCGGATGTTTAATATAAAGAGTTTTTTAAACAAAGAAGATATTGAGGAAATAAAAAAAATAAATCAATTGGAAGAAACCTTAAAACAGTTTATTACCAATACTTATGAAAAAAGGGAAAAAGAGTTAAGTTCGGAGATGCTGAGAAATTTGGAGCGGATGATAATGCTGCAAATGATTGATACTTGTTGGAAGGAACATCTTTATAATTTGGATCAGTTAAAAAAAGGTATATTTTTACGTGGTTATGGACAAAAGGATCCTTTGATAGAATACCAGCGAGAGTCTTATCTTATGTTTGTGAATATGATGCACCGTATTTCAGAAGAGACAGTAGAATATCTTTTTAATATGCAATTAGTGAAAGAAGGAGCAAGGGTTTCTTCCCGTTTTACTAATTCAGAGGAATCAATTAATTTTTCATCACCATCTTCTCCCTCTGCACTTTCTCCTTCATCATCATCTCCCGATTCTTCTTCCTCCTCTCCATCGCCTTCTTCGCTGAAAAAATCCGCAAAAATCGGTCGTAACGATCCTTGTCCGTGTGGTAGTGGAAAGAAATATAAAAAATGTTGCGGGAAATAAATGTTTACTATTGTTAGATTTAGAAAAATTTTTTTAGCAATTCTTTCCGGTATTTTATTTATTTTAATTTTCCCTTCTTGTAATTATTCATTCCTTGCCTGGATAAGTTTGGTTCCATTACTTATTGCCATAGAAAACAAAAATTCAATTACTGTTTTTTGTCTGGGTTTTTTAACCGGAGTTATTGCTTATGCGGGAATTTTATATTGGTTGGGAGAAGCCCTGATAAAGTATGGTCAATTATCGGAAATAGTTAGCTATTTGATTTTGTTAGCTTTGGTTTTTTATTTAGCTTTATATGTAGGTGTTTTTTGTTTATTACAAAGATTTTTTGTTTTACATGTATCTTCGTGGATATTACAGGTGCTTTTTGGAGGGTTTTTGTGGGTTTTTTTAGAGTTATGCCGTACTTATTTTCTTTCGGGTTTTCCCTGGGCACTTTTAGGCTATTCGCAATGGGAAAATACATTTTTGATTCAAATTGCGGAAATTACCGGGTGTTACGGTATTTCTTTTTTGGTTGTAATAAGTAATATCACTTTTAGTAAGATATTAGATGCTCAATGGCAAGGAGAAAAACTGCATAAAAAAATAAAAATTCTGGTTTTTGCAGGAATTGGTTTGAGTATCTGTTATGGTTATGGATATTTTGTGATTAATCAAGCAGAAAACAATGCTCAATCTTCACTTAAAGCGGTTGTTTTGCAAGGGAACATTCCTCAAAAAATGAAATGGGACAGTGCCTATAAATTGCAAATTATGACTATTTATGAGAAATTAGTAAAGGAGGTGAAGCCGTTAAATCCACAATTAATTGTATGGCCGGAAGCGGCTCTACCCGGATATATAAAATATGACAGAGATTTAAATTGTTGGTTGGAGACACTAATAAAAAAAAGTGAGTGTAATCATATTATAGGGGGGCCGGATGTAGAATATAGTAAAAATAATTTGGAAAAAGAAAAATATTATAATTCGGCTTTTTTATTTTCATCCGATGGGAGAATCTTAAATCAGCATAATAAAATACATTTAGTTCCTTTTGGGGAAACGGTTCCCTTGAAATGTTTATTTTCTAAAGTAATAAGTGTCTTAAATGAAATAGGAGATTTTAATAAAGGGAAGGAAATAAGGATTTTAAGACTTCCTGTGGGAAATACAGGAACAATTATTTGTTTTGAAATTATTTTTCCTTACCTGGTAAGGCGTTTTGTAAAAGGGGGAGCAAAAATAATGATAAATATTACCAATGATGCCTGGTTTGGAAAAACTTCCGCTCCCGAACAACATTTTTCTATCTGTGTATTTCGTGCGGTAGAAAATAGGGTAAGTATTGTTAGAGCTGCTAACACCGGTGTTTCCGGATTTATAGATGCATTTGGAAGAGTAAAAAAAAATATTCCTTTATTTGAAGAAGGATGGCACTGTGAGGATGTTTATCTGTCAGAAAAAAAATCTTTTTATACTGAATATGGAGATGTGTTTGCTTATGGATGTTCTATTATGATGATAATTTTGATGGCAGTTGCAAAAAAAAAAGAAAGAAGAAAATAAGGAATAAATATTTTTGTAAAAATCGGGTAAAAAGATGTTGACAAGCAGTTTTCTTTTTAGTAAAATTTTATTCATAAATTAAAGTAATTCTGTATGTTGATTTTTAACAAATACAGGGTTAATTAATAAAAGATAAAAAATCAATACTTTCAATTTAATGATTAGGTTAGGAAGGTGTTGGTTTTTTGTTTTTATATAATATTATGTTAATTGATGTTTTTGGGGTGGGGCGTTGTAATATTTTGTAAAAATTTTGATGGATGGCAAAAAGGGAGGATTTTAACGTGATGGAAAACAGGACATATTTGACCGAAGAAGGTTTTGAGAAATTAAAGAAAGACTTAGAATATTTAAAAAAAGTAAAAAAGCCGCAGTTGTCCAAGGAAATTGGTATTGCCAGAGAGCTTGGTGATTTAAAAGAAAATGCGGAATATATTGCAGCAAAAGAGACTTTGGGGCATGTAATGGGTAAAATTGTTCAGTTGGAAACGAAATTGAGTATGGCTAAAATTATTGATAAAGATAAAGTTTCAACTGATAAAGTATGTATTGGAGTAATTGTAGAAATCCAGGATGCAAAAACAAAGGAAAAATTAAAATATAGTTTAGTGGGAACAGGGGAGGTAGATTTGGCTCAGAATAAAATTTCCATTAATTCTCCTGTAGCGAGAGCATTACTGGGAAGTAAGGTGGGAGACATTGTGGAGTTCAATGCTCCGCTCGGAATATTTAAATATAAAATTTTAAATATATCAAAATAACATTGTTAAATGATGATAAAATTATAATGGGAGGATTATGAATATAAAAAAAAATGTTTTAGTGGGGATTGTTATGGGAAGTGATTCTGACCTGGCTGTAATGAAAGAAGTCTCTTTTGTCCTGGATAAATTTGATATAGGTTATGAAATAAATATTATTTCCGCTCATCGTACTCCACAGGCAGCACATGAATATGCTTCCACTGCTGAAAGGCGTGGTTTGCAGGTAATTATTGCCGGTGCAGGAGGTGCAGCACATTTAGCAGGGGTAATTGCTTCTTTGACCCCTTTGCCGGTAATCGGTGTTCCGATGGAAACACAGAGTCTGGGAGGAATGGATTCGCTTCTTTCTATTGTGCAAATGCCTTCGGGTGTACCGGTAGCTACTGTAGCCATTGGTAAAATCGGAGCAAAAAATGCAGGTATTTTGGCGGCTCAGATAATAGGAATTAGTTTGCCCCGGATAAGGGAAAAAATCAAGTTTTATAAAAAGGAAATGGCAGAAAATGTTTATAGAAAGAATAAATCTTTAAAAAAATAAAATAAATTATTAATATAAAGGAGTAAGTGAAATATTCCTATTAGTTTGTTTAAAGGTTAAAAAGAACAGGGAAATAAAACTAATTAACGAATAATTTATTTATTTGGGTTTGTTTGACAAAATGATAAGATTTTGTTATACTTTTATTAAATTTTCGTGTTTATTAAGATAAATTAATAGTGCGGATATTAAGGAGTAAAACGGGTAATGAAAAAAAATATTAATTTTTTCCTGATGAGTATGGTTTTATTGGTAAGTTTATTTTGTTCTTCTATTCTGTGGGGGGAGGAACATTTTAACTTGATTGACACCCCTACCGCGGGAATTTTGGGATATGGTGAATATAATTTAAATTTTAGAATGTATGAACAGGGGAGTGTTTTATCCAGGGCTATTTTTGGGGTAATAGACAAATTTAATTTTGGATTTTATTTTGACGTAGAGCAGGTAATCGGAAGACAATCATCAAGAGGGAGACCGCCTCAATTGTTTATTAAATTTAGAGTGTTTAATGGTATGGGCTTTTTTCCTGCTACAGCTATTGGATATGATGGGCAGGGGTATGGTGCGTATAATGAGGAATCAGATGAATATTCAGAACGGGAAGATGGGATTTATTTGGTTTTCAGTAAAGAAATGCTTGTTCCCGGATTGGAATTTGATATAGGATGCAATATATATGAGTTTGAAAATGCTACAATTGATGATGATGTATATTTATTTGCAGGTGGGTCTTACAATGTAAGGAATAAAATTGTTTTTTTAGCTGAATATGATAATATAAATACATCTACCGACAATAGGTTTAATATCGGTTTGCGGGTGTTTATGTCTCCGGATTTTAGCGTAGAACTTTCCGGTAAAAGTCTTGGAAGAGAAAGTGAAGAAACCGAAAGAATTGTTCGGATTGATTTTATAAATTCCTTCTAAAATTTTATGTAAATATTAAATAATATGGGATAAGGTGATAAAATGGCATTTTTAGACTTTGAAAAACCAATAATCGAAGTAGAGAAAAAGATAAAAGAGTTTAAAATCATAGGAAAAGATAAGCAGGTCGATTTTTCTTCGGAAATCATTAAGTTAGAAAAAAAATGTTTAAAATTGAAGAAAGAAATTTTTAGCAAACTTAGTCCCTGGCAAAAAGTTCAATTATCGCGGCATCCTGATCGTCCCTATACCCTGGATTATATAAAAGGATTAATGTCTGATTTTATAGAGTTGCACGGGGATAGAAATTTTGCCGATGATAAAGCTATTGTCGGGGGAGTAGCTTTTTTTGGGAAGGAACCAGTAGTAGTTATAGGGCATCAAAAAGGCAGGACTCTTCAGGAAAATAAGGAAAGAAATTTTGCTATGCCTCATCCTGAAGGTTATGGAAAAGCCTTAAAACTAATGCAGTTAGCAAATAAGTTTGGAAGAACAGTGATTATTTTTATTGATACCCCGGGAGCTTATCCCGGTATTGCAGCAGAAGAAAGGGGCCAAGCGGAATCTATCGCAACAAATTTGAAAGAAATGGCTGGTTTTGGAGTTCCTATAATTTGTGTGGTAATAGGAGAAGGAGGTAGTGGAGGAGCTTTAGCGGTAGGGGTAGGGAATAAAGTGTTAATGCTGGAAAATGCTATATATTCTGTCATTTCTCCTGAAGGTTGTGCTTCTATTTTATGGAGGGATTCATCTGAGGCGAAGCAAGCAGCGGAAAAATTAGCACTTACTGCCTCGGATTTGTTAAAAAATGGAATAATAGATGAAATTATTACTGAACCTTTAGGTGGGGCTCATTGTGATTATAATTATGTGATAGAGCAGGTTAGAAAAAGTCTAATTAGAAATATTTCAGAGTTTAAAAAATTTACTCCGGAGGAATTAAAAGAACAACGGTATAATAAGTTTAGAAAAATCGGTCAAGTAAAAACAGGTAAGGGAAAGAGACCGATAAATCAGTCAAAGCAACGAAAAAAACAATATTCCAAAAGAAATATAAAGTAGTTGGAATTTTAAATACATAAAAAAAGAGTTTTGCAAAATATATATATTCTGTCTGTTCCCCGTTGTTTTATCCTCTGCCTTGGGAGGAGATAAGTTGGGCATGTGAGGTGGGGGATTCCGTAGGTAATATGGGACAGGAATGATAGCAATGATAAAAAAGCTATTTTACTACCTAAAAATAAAGGAGGAGTAAGAAATATGGTTAAGCGGATTGGAATTCTTACCGGAGGGGGAGATTGTCCCGGGTTAAATCCGGCTATCAGGGGTTGTGTAATGAGGGCGATGGATTATAAATTTGAGATTATGGGAATAAGAGAAGGATGGAAGGGTTTAGTTGAGGGGGACGCAGAACCACTTAAAATAGGAGATGTGGAAGATATTGTAAATAAAGGTGGGACTATTTTAGGTACTTCACGTACTAATCCTTTTAGAAAAGAAGGGGATATAAAAAAATGTCAGGAAAATATAAAAAAATTAGGATTGGATGCAATTGTAGCTATGGGAGGGGAAGATACGTTGGGTGTGGCGAATAAACTTGGTAAAAAAGGTATTTCTTGTATAGGGGTTCCTAAAACCATGGATAATGATCTTTCTGCTACTGATTATAGTTTTGGGTTTGATACTTCTGTTACGGTAGCTGTGGATGCAGCAGAGCGGTTAAAGGATACAGGGGCTTCCCATCGTCGGATTATGGTTTTAGAGGTAATGGGTAGACATGCAGGGTGGGTAGCTTTATTTGTAGGGCTTGGTGCAGCAGCGGATTGGGTATTAATTCCGGAAAAAGAAATAGAAATAGATAAAATGTGTGAGCAATTAAAGAAGGATTATGATAGAAAGAAAACAGCTTTAGTAATAGTTTCCGAAGGGGCAAAAATCCCGAATATGAATGGAGCGAAAGAAGAATTAGACCCATTCGGACATATGATTTTGAAAAAAAGGGGAATAGGGGAAGATATAGCTAATATAATTGAAGAAAAACTAAAAGTAGAAACAAGGGTTGCGGTAATTGGACATATTCAGAGAGGAGGTTCTCCGACTTTATTTGATAGAATATTGGGAACGAGGGTTGGAGTAAAGGCTGCTGATTTAGTAGCAGAGGGAAAGTTTGGACAAATGGTGGCCTTGCAGGGAAATCAAATTGTGAGTGTTCCTTTGGAAGAGGCAGTATCTAAGTTGAAAACTGTTCCTGATGAATGGTGGGATTTAATTCAGGTGTTTTTTAAATAAAATTTGATTAAGTAAAGAAATAGTTGCAGATTAAAAGAAAGATTTTTGATATAAATATTCAAAAATCTTTCTTTTTTTAACGCTTGTTAAAGGGTGGGCAAGCCCACCCCTACGCGAAAAATTTGCTATATCGTTCGAAACACATTTCAGCTTTATTTTTTTTGTTTCGAATTTGGTTTTTTGAATTTATTTTTTAGTTTGTAGTTGTAGAGTTTATTTTGCTGTTCTTTTGTTTCTCTTTCCCTTGCGGGAGGCCTGTCCGTTTTGCCCAATAAATTGGGCAACTACAAATAAACTTTCCATTTATAATCTTTTGTCTTTGTCCTTTGTTTTGAATTTTGAAGTTGGGAATTTGAATTTATTATTTATCTGTTGTCTATGGACTATGGACTGTTTTTTGTCTTTGTTTCTTTGTCTTTTAACTTTGCTGGAGCAGAGCGACAGTCCGCCAATCTTTAAGGCGGATGCCTGTCTTTATTTTTTGTCTTTGTCTTTAACCAATCTAAACTAATTTAAACCAATTCAACTGTCTTTTAACTGTCTTTAATTTTTTGATTTGATTGTAATTGTTTCCAGGAAAGATTTTCCTTCCACAAAAAAAAGAAACCAAGACACATTATTAATGAAAATTGCAAACTGTGGATAACTACGGTATAAGGAATGGCCTGGCTTTTAGGTACGGACAATAGCTGTAAAGCGGTAATACTAAAATACTCGTATACCCCGATAAAACCAGGAGAAGAAGGAATAATTAATCCTAAGCAAATTAATCCCATTACAAATATAGCTCCAAAAAAGGAAATAGATAGATGAAAAGCACAACCAATCAGATAAAAAGTGGTTGCTTCGGCAAACCAAATCATAAAGGAAAAAAAACAAACCAAAAAGAGTTCTTTTTTGTGGTGGAGGATTTTTAGTCCGCAAACAAATGAATGGAGCAACGTGGTTGTTTTTTCTTTTAAGGGAGGAGGTAAAAAGAAAATAATTTTCTGAAAAATTTTTATCGTAGGTTGTTTCCATCGTAATAAACTATATAAAAAAATAATCAACACAGAAAGGAAGACGGAAAAAATAATGCCGGTTTTTTTGACCCAGGCAGGAAAAGGAAAAAAGAAAGAGATTGCACTCAAAAGAAATAAAATAGTTATTCCATCAAAAATTCTTTCTACGACCAGTGTGGCAAAAGAGGTGCTTTTGCTAACTTGTTCCTTTTTACCTATGAGATAGGCACGAATGAATTCTCCCATACGTACGGGAAGAAGGTTATTAGCCATAAAACCAATAACTAAAGAGGAAAATAAAGAAGGAAAATGAATCTTTTTTAAAGGGGAAAAAATATATTTCCAACGTATACTTCTCAGGATATAAACAAGCAAATAAGAAATGGTCGCCGGAAAAAGCCATAAAAAATCGGCTAATATAAATGCTTGTTTTATTTCTTGAAAATTTATTTTTCTAAAAGTAAGATAAAGGAAAATTATACTAAAACCTATCCCTACCCAAAAACTCTTTTTCACTGTTGATCTTTTTCTCCCAAATTTTAATTTAAAGCAAGAATAATAGAACTTTTTTTCTTTTTATACTAAAATTAAATCTGTTTGTCAAGTATATGACAGTTATAGTAGTGTCAAGAACTTTTGGGGGCATTTTCTTCCATGTAAATCTTCCGACATAAGAGGAGAGATTTTTCTGTTAACGGCAACTCTACACTTTTTTATTCTTTTTCAGTTTTTTATCTTTACGGGAAAAAATTCTCTCCCAATATTTACCTCTAAATATTACAGTAACATATTACCGGAATATAAATTTTCTTGACAGAAGTATGAAATTTATAGTAAATTACTGTAAGAAAGTGATTTAATGTGATGGTGAAAAATGAATAGTGATAAGAAACATTGTAAATAAATATGAAGGGGAACCTTTAATAAATGACAATCAAGGAAATTAAAAAAAAGTAATGCTAAAAAAAAGAGGTATAGAATATAAAAAAGTAGTATTTTTTTTATTATATTTTGGGATATTTTTTATAGGAAAAACAGAAGCAATATCTTTAGATAAAACAATAAACCTTTATGTTGTTAATAGTTTAAATATTGAACCATATAATAACGCATTGACGGGGTTTTTTTATGTGCTGGAAGAAAAAGGATATAATGAAGGGGAAAACTTAGTCTTAAATTATTATTTATTAAAGGGGGAAAAAGATGTAAAAAACATTGTTAAGGATATTAAGCAGAATAATCCTGATTTAATATTAACAGTGGGAACCGAAGCAACTAAAAAAATTTTAGAAGCGGAAATCAAAAATATTCCGGTAATATTTTTGATGGTGTTAGATCCAAAAGAAAATGGTTTTGTGGAAAGTAATCAACGTCCGGGAAAAAACTTTACCGGGACCACAATGAAAATTTCTGCTAAAATGCAGTTAAAAGCAATAAAATCAGTTATTCCTAAAATAAAAAAAGTTGGAGTAATTTATAATCCGGAGGAAACAGGAAAACTAATTGAAGGGGCTGTTTCTTTTTCTAAAAAAAACAAGATAGAATTAAAAGCAATAAGTGTTTTTTTTCCAAAAGAGGTTCCGGATGTTCTTAATGTTTTAATCAGGGAAATAGATCTTTTATGGGTAGTTCCGGATGAGACGGTAATTAGCGAACAGTCTTTGTGTTATATATTGTCATTTACCTTTAAAAAGAGAATTCCTGTTATGGGGTATGCCTCTCATATTGTACAAAGGGGAGCGTTGTTGGCATTAAGTTGTGATTATGAAGATATTGGCCGTCAGGGAGGGGAATTGTTTTGGGAGGTAATAAACGGGAAAAATCCAGGGATATTACCTGTTACTTTTCCCAGAAAGGCTTTTTTGTCAGTGAATGTCAGGGTTGCTGAACAAATGGGAATAGAAATACCTGTTCAGGTTTTAGAAGAGGCATATAAAATTTTTAATTAAACAATCAGGATTTGAAAATTAGGGATTTTATATAATTTATTTAAAAAGGAGGGGAAAGAATGAAGAAATCTTTTTTAGGTTTGAAGTTTGTTTTTTTTGTAATAATTCTGGCTGTTAGCAGTAGTTTGGTTTTTGCATCAGAGCTTCTTTTATTTAGTGAAGAAGAGCTGGTGGTTACTGCATCCCGGCACGAACAGAAAATAAGTGAAGCACCTTCTGCAATCACTGTTATTACTGCTGAGGACATTCATCAGTCGGGAGCAACAAATATCCCTGATGTTTTAAGAATGGTTCCCGGTTTGGACGTTATGTTTCTTACTGCTTTGGATCCTAGTATTTGTGCGCGTGGATTAAACCATCGTCTTTCAAATAAAGTATTACTACTGATTGATGGACGTCCAAGTTATTTGAAGCTCTTGGGTAATATTTTTTGGGAGGCATTTAGTATCTCATTGGAAGAAATTGAAAGGATTGAAATAATTAGAGGTCCCGGCTCAGTTTTATATGGAACCAATGCTTATTGTGGAGTAATTCATATTATCACTAAGTCTGCTGAAGAATTAAAAGGGACAGGAATTTCGTTTACCGCGGGAAATTATAATACTTATTTAGGTTCCTTGATTCATGCAGGGGAAGTGGATAAATTAGATTATAAACTGTCTTTGGGTTGGTATCAAACGGATCAGTGGACAAAGGAAAAAGAACATTTAGATGGAATTCCACGGGGGAATATGTCATTAGGCTATAAATTAAACGATACTTCTAAAATAGCCCTTTCCGGTGGACATGGAGAGATAGAAGGAGAAATGGCTGCTGGAGATCTCCCTATGGAGAAAGATGGGGAAATGAATTATCTTCAACTCAATTATGAATTGGGAAGCGTAAAGTTTCTCACATATTGGGAAGAGGTGAATGGAGAAACCATTAATAAGCAGACCCTTATAAAAGACAAACAACATACAGATACTTATGAGTTAGAAATGCAACACTCTTTGAATTTATTTAAAACTCATTCAATTATTTGGGGAGGAAGTCTAAGAAAATGTGATGTTGAAAGTGGTATGATAAAAGATGGTAAAAAAAGTCAAGATACATGGGCTTTTTATTTGCAAGATGAATTCAAACCCAGAGAAAATTTTTCAATAGTTGTAGGTGGAAGAAATGATTATCATCCACTTTACGGTAACCATACAACACCAAGAGCTAGTGTGGTATACTCTCCAATTAAGAAACACACTTTTCGAGTATCTGCGGCGACGGCATTTAGGGCACCTACTTTTTTTGAGTCGTATTTAGATTTAGTAACTTCTATAAGTATTCCCGCAATATCCCCGTCTTTCCATTTATTAATACCTGTTCAAGGAATTGAAGATTTAGAGCCGGAGAAGATTACTTCCTATGAAATGGGGTATTACACGTTTCTTATGGATAGAATTAAAGGGAGAATAGATTTATTTTACAACCAATATAAAGATTTTATTGAAGCAACTTACGAACTATATGGCACAGAAGAGATTCTTCCAGGTATCCCGGGGGGGACTTTGCCCAAACGATATTACTATCACAATATAGGGAAAACTGATGCACGGGGAGGAGAGATAAGTTTAGACTTATTTATAAATAAATGGTTGACAGGAATGATTAATTATTCCTGTCAGAAAATTGTTAGTCGTGCAGATATTCCTGATACAGTTGAAAATGACGAAAATAAACGCAAGAAAGAATCACCCTTGAATAAGGCCAACGTGGGATTAAAATTTAAATTTGAAAATGGGTTATCTTTAAATATACTTGCACATTATGTTGATAGCGTTGAGTGGTGGGATTACCAGGAATTAGATCCGTATACAATAGTCAATGTGAGATTAGGTTATAAATTTACTAATAATATAGAAATAGCGGCAGCAGTATTTAATCTTTTCAATGATGAACATTATGAGTATACACCGGGAAATTTGAAGACTTTAGTTTTTGGAGAAAAGATCGCAAGAAAAATCACGGGGAATATAAACTATAAATTTTAAGTAAGACAGAGAGAAAATAGCTTTGGTAAGGAATGGTTAGAAAGAGGGGGAATTTTCCCCTCTTTCTTTAATGATTGACAAAAAAATAGTTTATTAGTTGGATAGATGCGGCTGGTGAATTGATAGATTATTTGATTAAATTCATTGAATTTTCCAGCTCAACTAAATCGAAATCGGTATTAACGCAACCATCTTTAGTTAAAGGAACGAATTGGACAATAATGCCATGTTTTTCACATTCAGTCATACCGATTAATCCTTCGTAAAAGCAGGCTACCCCAATAAGTGCTTTAGGGTGAACCTCCTTAATTATTTTTGAAATGACACTTCCGCCTTTGAGCAAATAAACTCCTTTGTAACCTAATGTTTTTGCTTTTTGGATAATAAGAGTAATTTTACATGCACCGCAATGTTGACATTCATATAATGTGCCGATTTCTTTAGCTTTACATTGGTCGATGTTACGAAGACACTGAGGTAGCAGAATTATTCTTTCCGAAAAAGGAATTGCTGCAAATTTCGGAATGTTTTTTTTGCTTTTTTGAATAACGGAGGTTTTGTAAAATTCCCGCAGATCAGTTCCCTGAGGGTCTGACCCTTTTAGAATACTAATTAATTCTGTAAATTTATCCGCCTTTTCCTGATTATTTCGTTTTTTCTTAAAATAACCAATTAATTTTTTTAACAAAAGTATATTCCTTGTGTAAGTGATTGTTTTATTTTTCTCAAACAACCCTATTTTAAATTATCCGGATAATTTTTGTCAAGAGTAAAAAGGAGATTTTTTAAATGTTTGACATTTATTATGAATTATGGCATAATTTCTTCTCAAAAGAAAACTGCTTTTTTGATGAGATAATAGGTCCTATAAAGAAATTAAGCAGGGGGATAAGCGAAAATAATTTTTAAGGGAAAAAGAAAAAATGGCTCAAAAAAGGCTAAAGGTAAAATTTCTTTCCATGACCAATGATGCAGTTAATTTGATTTACTCCTCTTGCAGGCAATGTTATTCGGATAAATTTGCTGCTGATGTTTTTTCTAAAAAAGACGAAAAAAATATTGTCGGGGACAGAAAAAAAGAAGATTTTATAAAAAAGATAATTAAATCCGGACACGAAAGTCCTCTGGAGCATGTAAGTTTTTCTTTTGCAGTAGAAGGAATATCCCGTGCCTGCAGTCATCAGTTGGTAAGACATCGTTTAGCTTCTTATTCTCAGCAAAGTCAACGATATGTTCGGGCAATAGATTTTGATTACATTATTCCTTCCTCTATTAAAAATGATTCAGAACTTCTAACGGTATTTGAAAATTCAATTTACGCTTGTCAGGAAGGTTATAAACGGCTGATTGAAATATTTGAAGCAAAAGGAATTGTAAAAGAACAGGCAAATCAGGATGCTCGTTTTTTACTTCCTATGGCCGTAGAAACTAAAATTGTAATTACGATGAATTGTAGAGAGTTATTACATTTTTTCAAGGTTAGATGTTGTAATCGTACACAATGGGAATTGCGTAATCTGGCTAATGAAATGTTAAAAATAACAAAAGAAAAGATTCCCTGTGTTTTTTCCCTGGCGGGAGCAAAGTGTGAAAGTTTAGGTTATTGTCCCGAAGGAGAAAAGTTTAATTGTGGAAAATATCCTCCTGGACCAAAACTAAAATAGTATGCGTTTTTAGGGGGGGAGAAGAAGGACTTTATTTTTCAGGGGTAATTTTTTTGATATTATTTAAAGGAATGGGGTAGTGTCAAAAATTAGATGAAAAAATATGAAAAGTAATTTCCCCCTTTGAAAAAGGGGGTTAGGGGGATTTATTTAGGGTGTTAAAATATAACATGGATTTTAAAACATAGTGTTTGTCGATTACACAGGGAAATGACAGATAGTGAGAGGGCATTATGGGCACGGTTACGGGGAAAACAAATTTTGAAGGTTCAATTTTATCGGCAGAAACCTACTGGGGGCT